>URYG01000051.1 GCA_900551985.1 uncultured Prevotella sp.
GAATATGGAATCAGGGACGTCCCAAAGGGTGTATTGTATATAGCCGGCACTGGCGTCGGGCGAGTCGTCGCCCGATTCCATGTAGGGTGAACTATACATATAAGCATCGGCGTGGGGCTTTCAGCGTTGTTCGTTTCGACAATTTGGGTATTGCGAAGACCTTCACATCGTGGAACGAACGACAGAACTGGCTCCACGTTTTTTTGTATATATAGGTCAGAAACAATTAATCCAGAGTCCATGGTTGGAGTCCCTGTTCTCGCTTTTAACTGAATAAAGAACTTATGAGAAAAGCATTATATATAATAATGTGTATGTTTGCTTTTTCGGTAAACTGTCAGGCTGCTTTAAATGACGAAGCAACATTGGATGGCGTAAAATACCGTGTCATCTCTGATTCTACGGCAGATGCAAGCATCGCAAAAACACAGGAATCCATCACCATTTTACCTTATGCAAAAATCAAAGGTCATACTTACAAAGTTGTTACCCTCAAAAACTCTGATCTGAAATTTAAAAAGACAGAGACCATTACCTCCATCACTTTACCCAACACCATCAAGGTAATCAGTTATTATGCCCTATGCTATACGGGAATATCTTCGATAACCATTCCCAATTCGGTGGAAGAAATCGGAGACAAAGCCTTCTGCAGTTGCAGAAAACTAAAAACAATTATCATTCCTTCTTCGGTGAAAAAGATGGGAGTTGATGTTTTTGAGAGTTGCACGTCGCTGAAAGAAGTCAAGATTCCGAATTCTGTCAAGGAAATGGGAGCTGGAAGTTTTGCATTTTGCTTCAATATAAACAAGATAACGCTTCCAGACCAGAAACCAATCATGCCAACCAAACAAAAATTCACCAATAGAAATGCTTCGGCAAAAGGTTTGGGAATCAACTATAACGTAGTGACAGAAATCAGAAGCAACAGTTCTGACAGATGTCCATTCTGGGTAATCGAAGATATTAACAACGAGAATTATACGGTTAATGCAAGTTCCGTGTTCTTTAATAAAATTCTCAAACCTATGCAGAACTCTTTCAGCTATTTCGCCAACGATAAGATTTATGCCGAAATCAACAAATGGCAGAAGAAGAAGGAATACGAGACCACAACCCAGTGGCGCACACGAGTAACAGAAGAAACCCGAAAGGCAAAAGTGCAGTCTAGTCTTGAAAATCTGAAGAAGGAATACATCAAGCAACGCACAAGCAAAGGCATCAAAGCCTTGATAGGCACATACGACGCAGACTACTCTACTTTCCCTATCTATATGGCAGGACTGGATACAGTGTATGTAAAGGTTCCACAAGCCCAGGCTCCAGCCTTCAAGAATCATTGGACGGAAGTGCGACTCTATCCAGAATATGGCGTAGTGAACGACCAGCTGGCATTGCTCTCCTGCTCGTTCAAGCTGAATGGCAATACCTACCAGACGCTGAAGAGCTATGCTGGCGACAACTCCAATGACAAAGCCAACGAGCTGATAGCCAACCTTTCACCTCTGGATATCGACTTCAGTGCCGGACAAGACAAAAAGCCTGTAAACAAAGATACAGGAAGCCTGGCAGCTTCTACCCCAACCCTCAAGATAGACAATGCCATCGACAAGAACATCCCAGTAAACCCAACCACCAACAAGAATACCTTCGTGGTGATTATCGGCAACGAAGACTACCAGCGGGTAAGCAAGGTAAACTATGCACTCAATGATGCAAGCACCTTCGCCAGTTACTGCCAGAAGACATTGGGCATTCCACAGCAAAACATCCGCAGTTACCGCAATGCCACCTACGGAACCATGCTTTCTGCCCTGGACGACATCAAAGGGATTGCCACCGCTTATCACGGCAACCTCGACGTAGTCTTCTACTATGCAGGTCACGGCATTCCTAGCGAAACCGACAAGAGTGCCTATCTGCTGCCAGTAGATGCAGACGGCATGAGAACAGAAGTGTGTCTCAGCACCAAACGACTTTACCAGACCCTGGGAGAACTGAACGCCCAGAATGTAGTGGTATTCATGGATGCATGCTTTAGTGGAGCACAGCGAGGAGAAGGCATGCTTGCCTCGGCTCGTGGCGTAGCCCTCAAAGTAAAGGCAGACGTACCACAGGGCAACACCGTGGTATTCAGTGCAGCCACTGGCGAAGAGACCGCCTTCCCATACAAGGAGAAGGGACACGGCATGTTCACCTACTTCCTCCTGAAGAAACTTCAGGAATCAAAGGGAGAAGCTACACTCGGCGAAATTGGCGAATACGTGAGCGAAGAGGTGGCTAAGCAATCCATCGTCATCAATCACAAGAGCCAGACTCCTACCATCATCAGCTCAGACACCATGAGCAGCTGGAAAGAAATCAAACTAAAGAAATAATGAACTAAAGAAATAAAGAGTATGAAGAAACAACAATCCCATCTTAAAAGCTGCAATACATTCACACGATGTATCGTAGCATGCTTTACCCTGTTGCTGACCATCACCCTACATGCGCAGTCATTCTCACTGCCCTGCAAGAAATATCCAGCAACAGTGCCTTTCAAGACAGAAGCCGGTGTAGATAGATATTGGCACGTAACCAGCGTCAAGTGTCTGGGTGCAGCCAATGGCGGCTATAAGTTCAGAATTTCGGGCATGGCAAAGAAAACAAGCCGCTCGCAGAATGTAGATTTATACTACATCATGCCGGGCAACAAGCTTCGTGTAGCCGGTGCCTACTTCTTCCCAGCCATCACAGAAGGAAGCCCTTTCAGCTTCACCATCATCTCTGCATTCAGAGGCTATGCACCAGCCAAGTTTAACGGATTCTTCATCCTGAACAAATTTCTTGCTGCAGAGCTGAAGAAAGAACAAGAGGAAGCTGCAGAAGAAGAGGAAGAAGAAACTGCTGAGAACGTGACAGCACAGACAACACAAGATGATGAGGAGGAATCCTCTGGTATCACTCCAGTCACTACGATTTCGCCTGAAAGGGGAAATGCCGGTCAGAGAAATGCCGGTCAGACTATCGTTGCCTCCCGAAGACCATACTCCATCACTAAGACCAGCCCATCCTGCAGCTACGCATGGCCAGGACTGAGTATCAAGTCGGTTACCATCAATGAGAATGCAACCATCCTGAACATGCAGTTCAACAACCGCCTCTACCATGAAGGATGGATTAACATCAACGGCAACGCTTACCTCACTGTGCCAGGTACCAACATCAAAGCCCGCCTCACGGGAGCAAACGGAGTAAGCACCAGTCCTGGAAGAACCAATATCACCTATAGTGAAGTAAGAAGCTTCACCCTGACTTTTGAATCACTGCCAGAGAACACTACTACTTTCAACTTCTACGAGTCTCCTTCGAGCAGATGGAAGATAGAAGGAGTGAGAGTGAAGTAATATATAACGAAAAAGCATTTTATCCAAAATGAAGTATTATGTTGGGCACAACATAACAGTTCAACGACGATGAATGCCGGCAACTAACACAGATTTCACAAAACATTAATCATAAAAAGAAATTTAACATGAAAAAATATCAAACTTTATTAATAATGCTTTGCATGCTGCCCATTTTGTCATCATGCGACACATTCAAAGAGTATGTCAGTCCCGAGCATCCATTCATTATGCTTGGGGTTGCCATCGCCATTCTTGCCTTCTGGTTCTTAGTTTTCCAGTTGGCAATGCATTACGCAACAAAAATCGTAGCAGAAATTTTGTTTTTCTTTTTTCCTTTCAGATTACACAATAATGAAGATTAGTTATGAAGAAGACTATAATTATTAGATACTTTTTGTTGATACTACTATGCTGCTTCACGCTCATAGCCAATGCCACAAAATATAGAGTATCTGCCCAGAGCACCCTGAACGTCCGTAGTAATCCTTCAGCATCAGCCAATATTGTTACCAAGCTACAATCAGGCGATATTGTAGAGAGCAACGCAGAAGTCACCGAAAACGGTTGGATAGAAATCATCTACAATGGTACGATAGGTTATGTAAAAGCTAGCTATTTGCAACCTATCGAAGAGGAAACAGACACTCCAAACCAAGTAATGAAAGATGACAGTTCTTTTGCAACTATCGCCAATACACTGCTCGGCGGAAGAGGAGACGGTTCTAGAAAGCTTGCTTACCTCATCTTGGCAGAAGTACTTATAATGTGGTTTATCTGTAAGTTTCTAAGAGGCCTGACACTAGATTTCGAGGATACCCGGGTCATAGGAGAAGACTGGTTGAAATGGGCAACCCCTGGTATTATGCTGGTTACAAGTTGCACAATTTTTTATTATATCAAGTCACTCGGAACCAATTCTCTATGGTTCTTGCAACCATCCATAGTCAACTCTTGGTGGCTGATAATACTCAATTTCGTCATATTCTTCTATGCCTTCACCAACCTGCTGGTTTTCTTTATCAGGACAATCGGTGATTTAGGAGAATGCTTCTGGAGCCGTATTAACATCAAGGTTGGTATGATAGGATGGGCTTTGGGAATCATCGGTTTTGTCATTTCATATTTCTGCAAGAAAGAATGGCTCGACTACGTACTTTGGTTTGAGGTTGCCATACAGGGCATACAAGTTATTATGATAGCTTGTAGCATCCAAAAGAATAAGTTACTCGGCATACCTCTCAGCTGTGCCGTCTATCTACTTGGCTCTATAGCCATTGTTCTCTTGGCACTTCCACTCACAGTCATCGCCATTGCCGTAGCCATCGGCATCGTGATTATTTGCTTCCTCTTAAAAGCAGACACAGGAAATTCCGTCACTAATAATGGTTCTAGTGGCAAAAAGGGAACTCTCATTGATGGACCAAATGGCCTGTTCATACAAACAGATTCTGGTGAAACTATTAATGTAGAAGAAGTATACAGCAACACGGTGCGTGACTCAAACAATGAAACATGGAATCGCTGGGGAACCACTGTTACCAAGCAATCTTAGAAATCATCAAACAATTAATTATAAATAATTATGGCTAAAATATTAACTCTACTTATCGCATTATGCATATTCTGCACAACAGACTCAATTGCTCAACAAAAACGAGGTCAAAGAATGCTAGTTAAAGCTCGTCAAGGTAAGGTATCTGCAATGAGCGTTGTTGCACGCTGCTACTATTCAGGAATAGAAGGTCTCCCAAAAGACACTAAAAAGGCGTTATTCTGGGCAAGAAAGGGAGCCCAGAACAATGATGTTTTTTCTATGCATCTAGCAGCTAGTTGGATACATGATCTGATGGAAAAGGGCGAAAAGTCTGAAAGGCTATACTGGGCTTTAAAAGGAGCCAATCGGTCTAGCATAGAACTTCAAATGATGACCGCCCTCTGCTATCAAGCATTAGGTAACCAAAAAGTATTTTCAGAAGAACAAGGTACTTATATCTATAAATATGATTCTGACAAAAGAACAACATTTTATGAAGAAGCAATTACATGGGCAAGCAAGGCAAAAGACCAATTTTTCGCTAATCCGACTGTAATAAGAGATGCAAAAAATATTATAGGTACATGTTCTGAAGAATTAGAGTTGCTTAACCAACAAAATGAAATCGAAGACAAATAACGCAAATGTCTTATAATAACAACAATATAAACAATTAAACATTAAAATTATGAGTTTAGTAAATTGTCCTAATTGCGGCAAGCCTGTCAGCGACGCCGCTCCAAAGTGCCCTAGCTGTGGCACAGAGTTGAAGAACGCACCTGCAAAGCAGGCATTCTGCAAGCATTGCGGTTCACCTATCACACCTGGTTCTGCCTTCTGTCCTTCTTGCGGAAAGAGCCAGAGTGCTACCCCTGCACAGACTGGCTACCAGCAGCCTGCCCAGCAACCTCAGCCACAAGCCTGGCAACAGCCACAGGCTGCACAAGCCAACAACACAGCGCAAACCACTAATACTACTGTAGTAGTTCAAGGTTCTCGCTCCAACGGCTTAGGTACAGCAGGATTCGTCTTCGCTCTCCTGGCGTTGTTTGTCTGCTGGGTGCCAGTACTCGACATCATCGTATGGTTCCTGGGAGCATTGTTCTCATTCATCGGACTCTTCAAGGCACCTAGAGGCTTAGCTATCGTAGGCTTTATCATTTCGTTCATCGGAATCATCATCCTGATAACAGTTGTTGGTTCTGTATTTGCATTCCTGAAATAGCCATGCCCATGAGATATTGTAGTAATTGCGGTGCGCCCTTGGATGAGGACGCACTGTTTTGTCCAGACTGTGGCACCAAGGCGGAAATTCCACCTTTGCCACAGCAACCTCCTCTACAGGACGTCGATCAATCATCCCCTGCTCCCGTAGTAGAGAATGAAGTACAGCAGCAATTGGATTACAATGAAAATATCCAGCAGCTTGACAATGAAGTAGAAGTTGAGACTGATGCTCACAAGCCGTATTATATCTGTGGAGCCATTGCCGCAGTCATCGTCGCTGCACTCATCGGTGGCTGGTTTTACTTCCATAAGTCATCTGGTGACAGCCTCCTCGGCTTGCAGAAACCAAAGTGGGAAAAATTTGTCCACATGAAGGAAAAGGAGACAGCTTTCTTCCAGTCGGCAGACCCAAACAGTCCTCGCCTGATGCAAGCTTGCAACGCTGAAGGATGCGGAATAGACTATCAGTATTTATGGACTGGCGACAAGCCGAATGATGGATATAAAGAACTCGAAAACTTCAAGTATGAGGATGCGACTTCTGTATTCCCAGTCGTAGAGGAACAAGACGGTTGGTACAAGGTTCAGATAACAGATTTGGGAGATGTACGCGAAGCATACGTAGAGAAATCGCAATGCGAAGAGGTGAAACCTGAGCCTATCACGCAGGAAGTGCTCAGCAGCATCAGTTCCGACTATAACCTGCAGGAGAAAGGCAAAAACAAGAATCTCTGCTTTGCCCTCAATACTGAGGAAGAAATCGCACGTCTGAGAGTAGGTGAACTGTTGGATGGCAACTGTCTGGCTTTCCCTTTTGCATACGAAGCAACAACAGAGGAGAGTGACACTACAGCCACATCTTATTTCGAAGTATCTGATTACACAAGCGATGATGGCAGCAAGTCATACACTTTCAGCATATATTACAACCCTAGCCGTATTGTTGCCAAGGATGACTACAAGACGTTCGACACAAAATCGCTCACAGAGGAGGAAATGACCGACATCGTAACCAAGGTGACAAGCATCAAGCAGAAATTCGACTGGATCACCTATGAGTATTACTTCCCATCGGTATCAACCGAACACCTCTTCTCATTCCGTGTTTTCGATGAACCAAGCGAAGAAGAAACATCCTCTGCTACGGAAGAAAAGAAAGTGACCGACTACAAGGTGGAAGACAAGAAACTGCTGGCTCTCGTTGATGGCAGTTGGGTTACAACCGGCTTCACCACAGAAGGTACTTTCGAATTGTACCGCATGGAGGATTTGGATGGTGATGGAAATCAGGAAATCATACTGCAGGATTACGAGGGCAACCATATCGAAAATCCATTCATCATCTATTATGACAAGAACACAGACACATTCATCAAGACTAATGGTCTGGAACTGGAAACACCTCCTACCATAGAAACAGCTGCTGATGGACAAAAGCTGCTGGTACAGAACGAAGGACTGCAAACCATCAAGTATTCGTATGCAAATGGCACAGCCACAAAAGTAAGCGACAAGATGAAATCGGTTGGCAAGGTTCGCAAAACGTTGAAATTGGAAGATGTCTATCCAGGTGAAGACGACTACGGGGAACGTAATATGACATTCGACTTCGACGGAGATGGTGAGGATGAAAACGTGACGTTCTATCGTGGTCAGAGTCATGCTGATGGATATGGAAGCTATATGACCATCCTTTTCGTGAAATGGGCTGATGGAAGAGAAATCGGTCAGCAGGACGATTATATTGTTTCTGCAACAACCTTCAGATTCCTTGAGCATCAGACTAACGGAATGCCAGATATCATAGCAGACAACCAACTCAAGAAATGGAATGGTTCGAACTATGAGAGCCAAGAATAAATGATATCATAAGTACCTCATCGTAGCGATATGACAGGATTATTTTTGATTAGTTTTTCTGAAAAACGTCTGTTTTATCAAAAGTTTATTGTATTTTTGCAGAAGAATTCAAGAAACTCAAGCTCAAATGAGTTCATCTGGATAAAATAGAAATAAACTTGAGATAAAACAGATAGAAAAAAGGAAAATGAATACAGAAATATTATCAGCAGACAAAGACCCGATGGGCGCAGCCATTCTCGACTTCCAGAAGCACGGGAAGGCGGCAAGACTTAGAGTACTCTCTTCGATGTTCGAGGAGGATGAAATGCCAGTAACCCATCTCTTCAGAAGCACCGGGGAAATGCCGGTGCTGGAACAGAAAGCCCTGCAGCTAGCCAAGGGACGGGTGCTGGATATCGGTGCCGGAAGCGGTTGCCATACGCTCGAACTTCAGAAGAAGGGACTGGCGGTGAAGGCGATTGATATTTCGCCCTTGAGCTGCGAAGCGATGAAGCTGAGAGGAGTGAAGGATGCGGAATGCATCAATCTCTTCGATCCGCATCTGAGCAGCGGAAATCATTCCGGAGAGAATCAGGAGAATCATTCCGGAGAGAATCAGAAGACTCATTCCGGAGAGAATCAGGAGAATCATTCCGGAGAGAATCAGGAGCAGTTTGAAGGCGGTTTCGATACGATTCTCCTTCTGATGAACGGAACGGGAATTGCCGGAAAGATAGAGCATCTCCCTGCCCTCTTCCAGCGCCTGAAGGCATTGCTGAATCCGGGCGGTCAGATTCTCATCGATTCCTCTGATCTGAAATACATCTATGAGAATGAGGATGGCAGTTTCGACATCAATCTGAACGGAGCCTATTACGGAGAAGTGGATTATCAGATGATCTACAAGGATGTAAAGGGCGACCGCTTCGACTGGCTCTACGTGGATTTCCCATTACTGAAATCCATCGCCGAAACCTGCGGCCTGCATGGTGAACTCATGGCAGAAGGCGAACACTACGACTATCTGGCGAGAATCTTCTAAGCATTTAAAAGGCGATAAGATTTTTTATAGTATATGAAAAATAAAGAGGATGCGTCATAAGTTCAGATTATGACACACCCTCTTTATTTTTTTCTATCTGTTCGTCAATTTTTCTATTTTATCGCCGAAATCGTGACATCCGAGAAATCATTCATCAGGTCAAGAATCTCCAGGGTATGGAAATCCTTCTTCGCCTTCACTTCGATATTCGCCTCCAGGAATTCCTCCTTGGATAACCGGCGCTCCTTCAGTTCGTAGGAATGCACCTCCATTCCCTTCTGCTTGATTTGCCTGATGAATTCCTTCACGCTCTCACGAGACGGAGCAGAGAAATTCAGTTCGACGGTAGTGGTTCCCAACGGCGGAATCCAATAGTTCAGCACCTCCAGTCCGAGCAGCACCATCACCGTGGTAAGAGCCGCCGCAACATACATGCCGGTTCCGCACGCCAATCCGATGGCCGCCGTCACCCACAAGCCAGCCGCCGTAGTCAATCCTCTCACCACATTCTTCTGGAAGATGATGGTACCGGCGCCCAGGAATCCGATGCCCGAAACCACCTGTGCCGCCACACGCGAGGAATCCTTCAGATCCACTCCGAATCCGAACTGCGAAACCACACAGAAAAGCGCACTTCCCAATGCCACGAGGAAGTGGGTGCGGAAACCAGCCTCCTTAGCACGATATTCACGCTCTATTCCGATCGCTCCACCCAGAACCAGCGCAAGCGAGAGGCGGATGGTAAGGTCTATATAGGTTGCATCCATATCATTCCTTTCTTTAAAAGTTTGCTTGCAAAGATAATATAATTCGAAGACAATACAAAATAAAACTATCTTTTTTATTACGAAAGCATCATTTTTCTTTGGTAATTCAAGAAAAAAGCGTATCTTTGCCACGAACGATATTCGCATCATTGATATAATTTACATAATTCACTTTTAAAACGACAAAAGATATGAAGGTAATATTCTTAGATATAGATGGCGTACTGCAACCGGGTAATTACCAAGATCGCTTTGAGCACTTGGCAGAAGTTTCAGACTTAGCCAAGAAACTGAACGTGGAACTGAACAACGGGTTCGACTACTACAAGCTGGTAGGAGGCGACAAGGAATATGACAACAAACAGCAAGTCAACAAATACGACATCGGTGCCGTCTATTGGGATTGGCATCCAGAAGCTGTAAAATTGCTCCATGAGGTTATAGACAAGACTGGTGCCAAGATAGTCCTCTCAACCGACTGGCGTGGAAGAGGTCTGGAAGAGATGCGTGGACTCATCGACATCAAGGGATTTGGCAAATATCTCTACGGAGCCACTTATTTTGCAGCCAAGTCATATTCTTCTACCGACGGAGAGTTATTTACAGATAAGGAAATGAGCGAACAGGAACAAGAGTTCAGAAAAATAACTGCAGACATCCAAGATGGACTTGAAAAGATTTATCCTCCTATAAAAGTTGGCTATTGGGAAAGATATGTAAATTATCGAACTGCCGAAGTTAGAGAATATCTGGATCGTCATCCTGAGATAACCAGCTATGTAGCCATAGACGATATGTATATTGGCGTAGGTCTCGACGATCATTTCGTTTGGTCAGACAAGGGCTGGATTCATCAGGAACATGCCGACAAGATGATAGAGATACTCAACAAGGAAGATGGTCCTTACCCTCTGCCAGCAGAATTAAAGACCAAGGAATTGGAAGAATGGCGAGAGAAGCGAGTATATCACAGTGAGTACTATCATTAAAATAAAGGTAACTAACAGAACTTTCGCATATGGGGAAATTTCCATATCCATAACACATCCGTAATCTAAAAAAGGGAAGTGCCGAAACGACACTTCCCCATGGATTGGATGAATCGTATAATCATCTATCTCGCGACAGGTTGACTATCAGATTTACTTATAGATTTCTACGTCATCTACTGCGATATAAGCAGGTGCATTATAACCATATTGTCCCTTCATATCGTCAGAAGCCTCATAGTTTACCTTCAAGCTGCTGATTTCACCAAGAGAAGAGAGGTCAACATACTGCCAGTTCTTCAAAGAGTTTGTACCTTCCTGAACAGTGTATTTAACAGAACCTGTAGATGTAGTACCATCAGCCTTAAAACCTTCGAACACAACAGAGATTCTGGTAGAACTTGTAGCCTTTGCACAGTAGTCATTGCCATTAGCCATTACATTGAGGAAGTAGGTACCATTGGTAATCCAAAGACCTTTCACGGTGTGAGCCTTACCGTCCTTGAAATCAAGAACAGGAGCATTATATCCATCAACAGAACCATAAATCATCAAGAAGTTGCTGCCAGAATGAGCTGCAAGATCTGTAGGAATAGAAAGCTGAGTATTAGATGTACCTTCAGCAATGGTACTATGATAGTTAGATACAGCAGCACCACCATTCCAATAAGCCCAAGACATACCATAGCCATAATCTGCACCATTTATCTTTGAGTGCAAAGAAGTTGCAGCATCTGTCCACTCATAAACACCATTATCCTCTGTAAAGCCACTACCACTCTCTCCATAGAGCATCTTTCCACCATACTGAGGTTTATCAATCAATGCATTCCAGTTGCTACCCTCGAAAGTGATAGTCTCATACTTAGGAGTGTTGTCATCGTCGTCGTCACTACATGCTGTGAAGAAACTAGTGGCACACACAAGTGCCAACAAATAAAAATACTTTTTCATCATTGTTCTTTTGTTTATTACTAAAATTATCTTATTATTAATCTTCTCTTTCTACTCTTGGCACTGATTGACTTCTGGAGATGCAGGTCCTCAGCCCCACTCACCTCGGTAGAAGTCTCACCTAGCCAACCACACATTTGATTCTGTGCACTATACACTCTCACGAAGTCGATGTGGTCGAGCGCCACAGGCTTGCGATTCTTATCAACTGCCCATGAAATATCGAAGCTACAGCCATCGATGTCGCTATTGCTCACATTGTCAACATATCCATATCGGAAGGCATCGCAAACCCAAAGACTTCCATTGCCGCTGGTATCATGACCATTACGTGGCAAAAGAGTACCCTCGAAACGCAAAGGACTCGCCAGCCACAAAGGGAAATACTCCTGGGCATGGAAGGTGTTGCGATTGACAACTCCACTCTGCCCCTGATTGTCTGTCCAAGGCACATCTTGCATGGCATCCTTGGTATAGGTTATCTCATAACCATATACCACCTTGCCCACACTGTCGACATCTGCACTGCCCGAAAGTTCATACCAAGGATCGTCGGGCAAACCATTGCCATTCACATCCTGCGACACCATCACAATGCCAGGCTCGCTATTGTCCTTGAAAGCATTGCCCTTGATGTAAAGGTCTTTTTCACCTTTCACATTCGCTATAGAATGATCGAAATGGAAGGTGATGTAACCACCATAGGCACCCAGGCTCACCAAACCGCCCTTGTCTCCACCGATAATTTCGGTACATTTCCTTGCCATCTCCTTAGCATCGTCACCCACTTCATATTGAGGCATCGTATTGATGAATTGTCCTGGAGCCGGCACATACTCATCCACTGCCAAGATATACTTGCTATACTCCTCGGTAGGTTGACTCGGCTCTGATGATAACTGAGGCGTGCGGTAAACAAACGCTGCCTCTGCCGGAATATCGCCCGTCCACACTCGCCAATCGAAGGTGCCATCCGCCTTGAAGTGAAACAACTCACCACTAGATACATAATTCTTAGCATCCATCAGGTAGAAGTCTCTCTTCAGGGGATTGACGATGATGCCGTATGGCATTTCGATGGATTGTATCTCTGGAGCACTAGACAAGGAATGAGCTATTACCTTGTGCTGGCTGACATCCACGATACCATACTCTATCGAATTATTCTGGGAAGTCTCATTCCACTGCACACCTATATAATATAGAGAATCTCCCACGATACACATGTTGGAGACCGGTACTTCCACCTCGCCTCCCTTTTCCATCTGCCCCGCCGCATCAGGCTTGAGCCAATACAATCGTGAAGGCACCTCCTTGTAGTCGCCACGGGAACTCACCCATAGCTGCCCATACTTATCGGCACGACAGCGATGCAAGTTGATTGCCACATCAATCTTCCGCTCCTCCTTAAAGGTCATGAGGTCAATGACGCTCACCGTACGATCGTAGTTGGGATTGCGATAACCGCCACTGTTGGCAACATACAGTTTACCATGCACAACAGCCAATTCATCAGGCTGATAGCCCACCGTCACCTTGTCCACTACCTTCATGGTCAGCGTGTCCACCTTATAGACTGCTCCCACCTCAGCATCCTGGCGCATACTCACAGGAGCCACATAAGCACTAATATAGGCAAATCCACCGTCAAAGGCAAGGTATCGACAATTGGGGATGTCTATCTTCGCTACTTTCTTGCAAGTATAGGCATCTGCCACCTCTACCTTATTGGAACAGTTGATGACCATCCACAGTTTGGAGCCATATATCTTGATGTCATTGCCCACATCACCCAATTCCTTAATCTCGTTAGGATTACGCTCCGAATAGATGTTGCGATGATAAATGACGTTTTCACTATTATCGCCCGACAAGTCCAGATAGTCGAGGGTTGCCTTGTTGCTGCCCATATTGCCCTGGTTGAGCAAATAGAGCCCCACGACATCACCCTTCTCAGCCTTACTGCCTGTATCCTCAGGCTCAGATGAGATGACGGTGTCGCCATCTCGACACGACTGCATACCTAGAGCCAGGAAACAAAGCAAGGCAAAGAACCAAGACTTCGCCAGGTTGGGTTGATGATATATCTTATCCTTCATATTTTTCTAAAAGTTATATTCCAATGTCAGCATATAATTGCGCTTCGGCATCGGATAGTTAAGTATCACGTCATAATCCTGACTGAAGATGTTGTTTACATCCAGTCTTGCCGACCATTTCCTGGCATGATAAACCACGCTCATGTCGTGCGTATACCAGGGCTGGAGATGGTTATAGAGGATATTCTCTTGCTGCGAATAACGTTCACCGGAATAGATGAAACTATACGACAAGTCCCACTCTCGCCATGACAGGGCCAAGATAGCCGACCCACTGTTCCATGGAATATAAGGTATCTGATCCTTATAATAAGAGGTATTGGGATTAGTCACGTCGCGAGCATCCTGATAAGTGTACTGCAAGCGGGCCGTAACTTTCAAATCCTTGGCGGGCTCCAGTCCCACTTCTGCCATGGCATCGACGCCCTTGATGTGTACCTTGCCCAAGTTGAGCATCGTCCAACGGAACTGCTGCCCCTTCGGATAAGCCACAATCTTATCGTGCACCGTATTGTAATACCCATCCACCTGCAAGCGGAAATGATCGACTACGCCTTGCTTCCAATCCTTGTTCAGCACAAAACCCAGGTCATATTGCAACGCCGACTCCGGATTCAACTTACTGTTACCCATATCGGCATAGTAGAGGTCGTTGAAGGTCGGCATGCGGAAGCTTTTCTTTGCGAAAGCCCTCACTGCCAGCAATTTGGAGTTGAACGGATAGACATTCATAAAGAAAGCTGGCGTCAGTGTGCTGCGAGATGGCGATGACGCCCCATACTTCACATGATCCTTGACCACCTGCTCCACCATCGAGGCTTGCGCCTGGATGCGTGACAGCGTCAATGCCGTGGCTAACGACACGAAGTTGGAGTAACGATGAGGGAAAGCAAAGTCCACCATATTGGCATTCAACTTGTTCCACTTGAAGTCATAGCTCATCGAGACACTCCACTTTGGCAATATCTCATAGACATTCGAAGTGGAGAAATACATCTCCTGCTGACGATAGGTATTGTCTACATGTATCTGCGTCTCATCATTATTAACATAACGCGTCACATAGTAGGCATACTTAGCCAATGCCTTGGTAGAGAACTTGTCGCCAAATGACTTCTGGAACACAGCCTGTCCAAAGGTATTGTGGTCCCACTGGCGTTCGCCTCGTCGCCACACATTGTTGACGATGGCACCAGGTATTCCCCTTTCCGAATGGTAAGTATATGCCTTCACGTTCCAATATCCATCGGCAATTCCTCCCCTCACGTTTCCCTCAACACGGAAAGCCCAGATGTCACCATTGTGACGCACGGCGGTGGTATCATAAGCCACCGTATTATCTTCGGTTACTCGCCTATAACGAAACTTATAGCGACCGCTCGATGTCAGCACACCTGTACTTAACGAGGAAGATATATGATCGGAGAGTTTCTGCTCCCAAAGCGATGAAAATCGGAAGGTATCGCTCGACCCATACTTAGCCTTCACCGACAAATTATATCGCCTGCCCAGCATGAAGCGGGGAGCCTTGGTACGGATATAGACGGAGCCAGCATTACCAAAGTCGCTCGCTGGCTGGAAGATGGCACTACGCTGACCGTTGTAGAGCGAAATTTCCTCCACATTGTCGAGCGAGAACTGTCCCAAATCTATCTGTCCATTCTGCGCATTACCCAGTTCGATGCCATCATAGAAGATACCCAGGTGATTGGTACCCATACTGCGAATGTTGACTGTCTTGATGCCGCCCACGCCTCCATAATCCTTGAGCTGCAAGCCCGAGAAATAGCGCAAGGCATCGGCCACCGACAAGGAATTCAACTTCTTGAGTTCCTCACCTCCCAATGTCTGTGATGGAATCGTTTCCCTGGATATCAATCGTGAGGTAACCACAACCTCTTGAATGTGATGCACCAGTATGGAGTCTTGCATTTCGCCTTTGGCAAACGCAGTCCTCGCAAAGACACCCAGCATGACTATTGCTAACAATCTTTTCATCTATTATTATATGTTTTATACTCATTCACAAGCCTAACCCACGAGGCCCAATGATTTCATCCTCCATCACTTCTTGATGGCAGAGATGGCAACGGCAGGTCTTCTGACTCGCATCCTCCCCGCATCCGTCATCTCTTTTTTCTGACAGATGCACAACTCATGGCAAGCGGTCTTCCCGAAAAAATGTCAGTGACCATCGTGCTTGCCGCAATAAGACGCTTACAGCAGCGGGACTGTCCGGGCTTCTCACCCGATTCCCTTTTAATCACTACGCACACATCCCGATGGGTGTTTTCTACCCCAAGACTTCATCGCTCCTACGGCGGTGCGACGTGGCAGTGAACCAATTGCGGGTGCAAAGTTACGACAAAAAAATGAATTTTCGGATAACTTCATGCCGATTTTATTTGGTAATATGCGATTTTCTTCCTATATTTGCAAAAAATTATAATATCAACCCTTTTCGAAATCATAAATACACATTAATATATATGGCAACAGTTGACGACAAGAAGATTATCTTTTCGATGGTGGGCGTATCCAAGATTATCCCACAAAACCAGAAACAGATTCTGAAGAACATCTACCTATCGTTCT
>URYG01000052.1 GCA_900551985.1 uncultured Prevotella sp.
TCTAATTTTTTAAGCGAAATGCCCTAGTTAATACTAATTATATATAATATAATGGTATAACGCAATCTGTCAAAGATGCCATTATAGCCATCTATATAAAAAACGCAAGAATCTAACAAATATTATATATCAACCAATTTTATTTTGAGAACTTGCTGAAAAATAGTTGGCTAAATGAAACATAACAAAGATAGTGATAAGATGCATAATTGAATAGAGTAACACCGACTTATCACCGACCATAAACCGAATCTTGATACTTTTTGTTCTCTGATTCAGTGATTTATGGATTTTTTTGAAAAAAAATTGCGATTTTATTTTGCAATATGCTAATAATTGTGTACTTTTGCCAACGATTTTGTTTATTTAGATTATGGCACAGAATATATTTAGGGGCCTTGGTGTTGCCCTCATTACTCCTTTTAAGGCCGATGGTTCGGTAGATTATCAGTCGCTCAAGCGATTGGTAGAGTTCCAAATTGACAATGGTGCAGACTTCCTTTGCATCCTTGCAACAACTGGTGAGGCTCCTTGCCTGACCCAGGAAGAGAAAGACAAGATTACAGAATTGGTGAAAGACGTGAACAAGGGTCGCGTCAAGATATTGAAATATTGTGGCGGCAACAATACTGCTGCTGTCGTAGAGGAAATCAAGAATACCGACTGGAGTGGCATCGACGGAATCCTCAGCATCTGTCCTTATTATAACAAGCCATCACAGGAAGGTTTGTATCAGCACTTCAAGGCTATTGCACAGGTTAGTCCGCTGCCTATCGTACTCTATAATGTACCTGGCAGAACCGGTATCAATATGAAGCCAGAGACCACCTGCCGCATAGCCCGCGACTTCCCTAATGTGGTAGCCGTGAAGGAGGCGAGTGGTAGTCTGGAGCAGGTAGATGAGATCATCAAGAACAAGCCGGATAATTTCGAAGTAATCAGCGGTGATGATGCCCTTACCTTCTCAATGATAGCGAGTGGTGCAGCCGGTGTGATTTCTGTCATCGGTAATGCTCTGCCAAAGGCATTCAGCAGAATGATCCGTCTGGAGTTCCGTGGTGAGTACGAGCCAGCCCGCAAGATTCATCATTCCTTCACCGAGCTTTACAGCCTTCTCTTCGTAGATGGTAATCCTGCTGGTGTGAAGGCATTGCTCAATGATATGGGCTTTATCGAGAACGAGCTGCGCCTGCCGCTGGTTCCTACCCGTATCGCTACCAAGCAGAAGATGAGTGAAATCCTCAGAACTTTGAATATTTAATATATTGATTAGTGGTTAGTTGTTATTGATGATTATGCGCATACAATAATCATTAATAACTAATCACTGATAATTAATCACTATATATTATGGCTGAAGACAGAAGAATCATACATGAGATTACCCCGCTGATGGGTAAGGATGTGCTTTACATCGCCGACAGGCACAAGAAGGAGTTTACCTATCCGATACACAATCATTCGGTGTTCGAACTCAATTTTGTGGAGAATGCGGCGGGGGTAAAGCGTATTGTGGGTGATTCTCAGGAGGTAATTGGCGACTTTGACCTCTGTCTCATCACATCGCCTGATCTGGAACACGTATGGGAACAGAATGTCTGTCGCAGTGAAGATATCCGTGAGATTACCATCCAGTTTGATTTCAGTATGGGTGAGGAGACTCTCTTCGGCAGAAATCCGTATGCCAGCATTACCCGTATGATGCAGGAGGCAAAGAAAGGACTTTGCTTTCCTCTGAAGGCGATTATGCAGGTATATCGATTGCTGGATACCCTGAGTACGGTGAAGGATGGCTTTTATGCCGTGCAGCAGTTTCTCACCATTCTTTATGAACTGTCGAAGTGTGAGGGTGCGCGAACCCTGGCATCGAGCAGTTATGCCAAGGTAGCGGTGGAGGATGACAGCCGCCGTATTCTGAAGGTGAAGAACTATATCTCGAAGAACTATATGGATGAACTCCGTTTGCCGGATCTCGCCTCACTGGCGGGAATGAGCTCGAGTGCCTTCAGCCGATTCTTCAAGCTCCATACGGGTAGAAACATATCGGAGTATATCATCGACCTCCGTCTGGGCTATGCAGCCAGGATGCTGGTGGATACAGCCAAGAGCATCAGCGAGATCGGGTTCGACTGCGGTTTCAACAACCTCAGCAACTTCAATCGCATCTTCAAGAAGAAGAAGGGATGTTCGCCAAGTGAGTTCAGAGAGAACTATCATAAGACAAGAATCATCGTATAAAATACGCATAACGTAATCGTTTAAGTGAAATAATCAAAAATATTTCCCTTAAACGATTTCTTTTTGGGATATTTGTTGTATCTTTGCGTCATCATTAGTATTATTAAATAAACATTTAAAAACTACTATACAGTTATGAAGCAATTTATGGATGAAAACTTCCTGCTTGACACCAAGACTGCGCAGGACCTTTTCCACAATCATGCGGCTAAGATGCCAATCATCGATTATCACTGCCACCTCATCCCTGAGATGGTTGCGAATGATCACAAGTTCAAGAGCATTACAGAACTCTGGCTCGGTGGTGACCACTACAAGTGGCGTGCTATGCGTACCAATGGTGTAGATGAGCGTTTCTGCACAGGTACTGACACCAGCGACTGGGAGAAGTTCGAGAAATGGGCAGAGACTGTACCATATACTTTCCGTAACCCTCTTTATCACTGGACACACCTGGAGCTCAAGACAGCTTTCGGTATCGACAAGCAGTTGAGCCCTAAGACTGCACGTGAAATCTACGACGAGTGTAACGAGAAGTTGCAGCAGCCTGAGTTCAGCGCTCGTGGCTTGATGCGTCACTATAATGTAGAGTGCGTCTGCACAACAGATGATCCTATCGATGATCTCCGTTACCACAAGCAGACACGCGAGAGCGGTTTCGAGATCAAGATGATTCCTGCTTGGCGTCCTGACAAGGCTATGAACATCGAGAAGCCTGATTTCGCTGAGTATATGAACAAGTTGGGCGAGGTAGCTGGTGTTACCCTCACTACTTTCCAGGATATGGTTGATGCTTTGCAGAAGCGTCACGACTTCTTTACCGAGAACGGCTGTAAGTTGAGCGACCACGGTATTGAGGAGTTCTATGATGAGCCATACACAGATTCTCAGATTGAGACTATCTTTGCAAAGGCAATGCGCGGTCAGCAGCTCTCTGCACTCGAGATCCGCCAGTACAAGCATGCCTTCCTGAAGGTTTGCGCAGAGATGGATCACGCTGCCGACTGGACTCAGCAGTTCCACTATGGTGCTATCCGCGACAACAATACATTGATGTACAACAAGCTCGGTGCTGATACCGGTTTCGACTCTATCGGTGAGTTTACTACCGCTAAGGCAATGAGCAACTTCCTCAATGAGTTGAATATGGAGGGTAAGTTGACCCGTACCATCCTCTATACATTGAATCCATGTGCCAACGAGGTAATCGCTACCATGCTCGGTAACTTCCAGGACGGTTCTTGCCCTGGTAAGATCCAGTTCGGTTCAGGCTGGTGGTTCAACGATCAGCTCGATGGTATGACCCGTCAGATGAATGCACTCTCTGTATTGGGTCTCTTGAGCCGTTTCGTAGGTATGTTGACCGACTCACGTTCATTCCTCAGCTACCCACGTCACGAGTACTTCCGTCGTTTGCTCTGCAACCTCCTCGGCAATGATGTAGAGAAGGGCTTGCTTCCTAACGATATGGAGAGCCTCTCTCGCATGGTAGAGGATATCTCTTACAACAATGCTCGCAACTACTTCAAGTTCTACTAAAGAGTAGTAGAATCTGATTAGCAAAATACTAAGACAAATCCCTTCACGGCATCTTCCGGGTGTTGTGAGGGGATTTGTTGCTTGATAACAAAAACCGGAGTTTATGGGATTGATAGATAAAATAGTAGGTTTCTACGAGGATATCAGGGAGTTGAATTCTTCGAATATCCAGGATTTTCGAGGCAAGATGAAATCTTGGCTCAAGATGGGTATGCTCGCCGGCCGTATCTTCTATATCAAGGATATGTGGGCCAGGGATGTGGCGGCATTAACCTTTGCCTCGTTTATGGCATTGATACCATTCATGGCGATGATGTTCGTCATTGCCCGCGGTTTCGGTTATACGGCTATGCTGGAGTCGTGGCTATCTACCACTTTCGAAGCGCAACCCGTTGTGGCTCAGACTATCGTGAATTTCGTTCACAACTATATCGAGAACACGCAGAGCAACTATATCATCGGTACGGGTATCGTGATGTTTCTCTATACCATCATCTCGCTGATGCAGAAGATAGAACTCACCTTTGATGACATCTGGCATACGGGGGAACGTTCGTGGAAGCAGATTGTGACCGAATATCCTACCATTCTTTTCGGACTGGGTATGATGATTCTCTTCGCCTCTTTCTTTAATGTATGGACGGTGAATGTGATAGATGATGTGGATAGGATTGCTGATATGGGAGAGACCATTCCGGCTTTCATCCTGCATGTAGCTGCATTTGTGCCGATGTTCCTATTCTTCGTGTTCTGCTATTGCGTGATTCCGAATACCTATATCCGGTTTCGCAGTACGCTGGTGCCTTCGCTTCTGGCGGGCATCAGTATGACGGCATTGCAGTATGGATATATTTATCTGCAGGTATTCCTTTCGAGCTATAATGTAATCTATGGCTCGCTTGCCGCCATTCCGCTGTTCCTTCTTTGGCTCCAGATTTCGTGGGCAATCGTAGTGTTCGGTGCCTTGCTCTGCTATACCAACCAGAACCTGCATCATTATGACCTTGACTTGAAGTATGACCATGTGAAGTTGGAACAGCGTATCAAGGTCTGTGCCGTGGTGATGCATCAGGTGTGCCATCGCTTCAATGATGGTGAGCAGGCTTATACGCCGAAAGATATCCATGAGGTGACGAAGATTCCGCAGCAGATCATCAATCACGCCGTGAAGGAATTGCTGCAGGCAAAGCTGCTGGTGGAAATCCGTAGCGAGAAGAAGGGTAGTTTCGAGGAATCGATCATCCTGCATCCGATAGAGAAGATCGATCATCTTACCTATGGAATGATGATAGAGCGACTCTTTACCTATGGGGCTGATGTTGTGGGACTTGCAGAGCAGAACCCTGACTGGGAAAAATGGAAAGACATCGATGTCCTGAATGCAGAATTAGTAGAAAAGGGCAAGAATATAAATTTCGTTTAATATTAATTAGAATAATAGTATATAAACCTTTAAAAACCATTAGTGTATGAGAAAAATGATTTCTTTTGCAGTTTTTGCATTGTTGGCAACCTCGTTGTCGGCGCAAACCGTCGCCAATATGAAGGACCTCAATGCTGAGAAAAAATCGGCTGCTATTAACCTGAAGTTGACAGGAACATTAACAACCACGAGAAATTCGGATTTCCGACAGCTTCGTGACTTGTGCTGGCAATTGAGAACTCTGGACTTGAGCGAGGCTACCTGTCCTGTTCTTCCAAAGAATGCCTTCCATTCCCGTCATCATCTGCAGAGCATCTTCCTGCCAAACCAGTTGCAGGAGATTGGTAGTCAGGCTTTCTTTGCCTGCGACAATCTGCAGGAAATAGTAATTCCTAAGAGCGTGACGAAAGTGGGAGCTGCAGCCTTTTCTGGTTGCAAGGCATTGATAAACATCACGATAGACGGAACGCCGGAGTTGGGAGAGTTTGCCTTTGCCAATCTGGAAGGCGTAAAGATCATCAAGGTGAATTCCAAGATTCCGCCAAAGGCAGCTTCTACTGCTTTTTCGGGCGTGAATATGCGAGGAGTAAAACTGGTGATGCCAAGAGGTAGCGAAAAACTCTATCGCAAGGCGCCGGGATGGAACCACTTCTTCGGTGAGGTGAAGCAGGCTAGAGTAGTCTGCAATCCTGAGGCTTGTCTGATTCCTACCCCGATGGACCTGAAAGTAAATGCCAAGGCGGCACCTTTGCAGGTGGCAGGAAACTGGAAGATCGTAGCTGCCGATGGTCTTGCCAATGAGCAGGAACATGCCGAGAGAATTCTGAAGGAGCGAGTAGAGCAGCAGCATAAGGATTTGAAAAAGGGCGGACAGCTCACTATGACGCTTGCCCTGGATGAGACGCTGGCTGACAATGAGGCTTATACCCTGGATGTGCAGCAGAAGGGAGTTGTAATCAAGGGTAAGACTGCTGCAGGTGTCTTCTATGGTTTGATGACTTTCGACCAGTTGCTCCGTGGCGATGCCTCTAAGGTAGGTTGCGATGCCATCCCGCAGCTGACATTGAAAGACCAGCCTCGCACCCATGTGAGAGAGTTGATGGTGGATCCTTGCCGTATCTTCGTTCCATACGAGGATCTGAAGGCTTTTGTTCCGGAGATGGCCCGCTATAAACTGAATATGCTTCATCTCCATCTGGTAGATGACCAGGCTTGGACTATCGAAATCAAGAAATATCCTAGACTCACCGCCGAGGCGAGCAGCCGATGGGGAATGGACGATATGCTGATGCCTATCAAGGGTTATTATACCCAGGAGCAGATGCGCGACTTCGTGGCATACTGCGCCAAGTATCATATCCAGGTGGTTCCTGAGATTGAGATGCCGGGACACGAGGTGGCTGCCATCAGTGTTTATCCGGAGCTGACCTGTCAGGGTGTTCAGAAACCTATCCGTACCACTTGCGGTGTATCGAATGAGTTGCTTTGCCCGGGTAATGACTTCACTTACGAGTTTCTGGGCAATGTCTTCAAGGAGTTGGCAAATATCTTCCCTTCTGAATATATCCATCTGGGTGGTGATGAGGCAGGAAATCCTGCGCTCGACTGCTGGACCAACTGTCCTAAGTGCCAGGCATTGAAGAAGAAGCTGGGTATTACCACAACCGACCGCTCTGAGAACTGGAAGTTGCAGGGCTATCTCTTTGATAAGGTGATAGACTTGCTTCGTACCCAGTATCACAAGACTCCAATGTTCTGGTATGAGACCGATTTCAAGAAGATTCAGCCTGGTTGTGTTACCTTTGCCTGGCGTGCCGGTTTAACAAAGGAAGCATTGGTGGCAGCGGTAGAGAACAATGCCCGCATCCTGCTTTGTCCTGGAGAGCATTGCTATTTTGATTATCCGATGGCAAAGGGCGATATGCCTGAGGTAAACTGGGGTATGCCTGTAACATCTCTGAAGGCAGCCTATAGCCTGGATCCTGCCTGGGGAATGGGCGAGGAGTTTGAGAAGAACAATCTCTTCGGTGTAGCCGGAACCCTTTGGAGCGAGTGCATCAATTCGCCAGAGCGTATCTACTATCAGGCTTATCCTCGTTCGCTGGCTTTGGCAGAGGCAGGCTGGAGTTTCCAGAAGAACCGTTCATGGGAGGGATTCCTGACTAGGTTGAAGCCAACCGTAAAGGATATGATGAGAAGAGGCATCACCTTCTCTATGGAATATTAATGATGAACTAGAAAGCAAGAAGGGCAAGCTCCAAAAATGGATCTTGCCCTTTCTCATATTTAAATCTCTCTCACTGTAAAATATAGTATAGATTTCTATTTTTACTTGCTCAAACTAACAGAGTGGCTCATATTAGTCATTTCCGGGATTGAGTTGATTACGTCTCTCAAGAACATACCCATGCAAAGTACCATACCTGAGAACATAACTGCGGCTACTGCCATTGTAAAAATAGTCATCATAATCTTTAAATCTTTTTTAATTTTTGTTACTGTTATTCCTTAAATACGGGTGCAAAGTTAACACTTTTTTATCAAATAACGGCATCTTATGCTAAGAAATATAAATGCAACAAGTGTTTTTTGACCTGTATCAACTACTTCAAATATGTGATGAAAATAACATTTTTACAGTATATTTTCAGTATTACTGTCATGTTTGTGTTCCGTATTTGTAATATGGCTTTTTGTGTACAGAGAAGCTCTGTTTTTCCTATCAAATAGAAAGAAAAAGTCCAGTAAGTATGAATGGACTTACTGGACTCTTTTTTGTGTGAAATTTATCGTTATGAGTTCATAGAAATGAGGAACTCTTCGTTGTTGCGGGTATGCTGCATACTATTGTGGATAGTGTTCATCGCCTCGATAGGGTTCATGTCGGAAATGAACTTGCGGAGAATCCACATACGGTCGAGGGTTGTCTTATCCTGCAAGAGGTCGTCGCGACGGGTAGAAGAAGCCACGAGGTTGACAGCAGGGAAGATACGCTTGTTGCTGAGTGAGCGGTCGAGCTGCAACTCCATGTTACCTGTACCCTTGAACTCCTCGAAGATGACCTCATCCATCTTACTACCTGTATCAATCAGGGCTGTAGCGATGATGGTGAGTGAACCGCCACCCTCGATGTTACGGGCTGCACCGAAGAAGCGCTTTGGCTTCTGCAATGCGTTGGCATCCACACCACCCGTCAACACCTTACCTGATGCTGGGGCTACTGTATTATAGGCACGTGCTAGACGTGTGATAGAGTCGAGGAAGATGACAACATCATGACCGCATTCTACCATACGCTTTGCTTTCTCCAGAACGATGCCCGCAATCTTCACGTGGCGCTCGGCTGGCTCGTCGAAGGTAGAGGCGATGACCTCTGCATTCACGGTGCGAGCCATATCGGTAACCTCCTCTGGGCGCTCGTCGATGAGCAGCATCATCAGGTATGCCTCTGGATGGTTGGCTGCGATGGCATTGGCGATATCCTTCATCAGGATGGTCTTACCGGTCTTTGGCTGTGCCACGATGAGTGCACGCTGTCCCTTACCGATAGGTGAGAAGAGATCTACTACGCGGGTACTCAGGTTGGTGGTACGGCGGTCGCCGCAGAGCTCAAACTTCTCGTTAGGGAAGAGTGGGGTGAGGTGCTCGAATGGAACACGGTCTCTTATATCCGATGGGTCACGACCATTGATCTTGTCGATGCTGGTGAGTGGGAAGTACTTTTCGCCCTCATGTGGTGGACGAACATGGCACTGGATGACATCACCTGTCTTCAATCCGTAGCGCTTCACGAAATTGGTAGCTACGTAGATATCATCTGGAGATGAGAGATAGTTGAAATCGCTGCTGCGAAGGAAACCATATCCATCAGAGAGTACTTCGAGTACACCATTGGCAGAGATGATATCAGTAAAATCATATTCCGTTTCCTGACTTACCTCCTTAGGTGCCTGTGCAGGAGCTGGTGCTGCAGTTGCTGCCGGAGTCATCGGACGGTCGAAGATATCGTATGTAGGCATGGCTGCCTGATCCTCGATAGGTAAATCTACCACGGTGATGAAATCGGTGCCATCGCCCGGGTCGCCTGCCCATACACCATCTGGTGTAGTCTCGGCTACAGCTGGCTCAGGAGTATGTTTTGGAGTATTGTTTTCTTTTGGCTCTGCAGGAGTACTGTTATCGTTGTGAGCATTCATCTTAGCCTGGAGCATGGCAATCAACTCACTGTTGTCTTTACCCGAACCGTTGGCAGTAAACTGCGCCTCAGGAATCTCTGCCTCCTGGTTGTCTGATACGGGAGCTTCTTCTGTTGGCTGTTCATTGTTTGCCAGAGCTGTAGCCATAGCTTCTTCCTCAGAAACTGTAGTCTGTTCTGTTGAGCTTTCGGCATTGTCTGCCTGATCTGCATTTTCAGTTAGTTGCTCTGCAGTATTTTCTGGAGCTTTCATTGCTTCCTGCTGCATTTTGATGGCAGCCGCCTTGGCAGCCGCAATGGCTTCCAGTTCTGCCTTGCTCTTGCGTCCTCTGTGCTTAGGAAAAGCTGCCAGAGGATCAACGGTAGCAGGGGTAGTTTGTGGAGTCTCTCCTTCAGTGGTTGTATTAGTAGCGGCAGGGCCGTTAACCTGGTTTTTCATAACATCGAAGTTTTCTCCCTCGATTCCATGAACAGAATATACTCGATCTTCTTTCTTGCTGGCGATGCGTGTGCGTTTACGCTTTTGCGCAGCACCATCTGCTGATGCCTCTGCCAGAGCATCAAGAATCGTATAGATAATCGTCTCCTTATTGTCGCCAGATTTAATCTTGACGCCAATTTCTTTTGCAAGGTCCTTCAGTTGAACGACACTTTTTGCTGATAATTCGTCTTTGCTATACATTATTATATATTGTATATTATATGATTTTTCTATGAAATGTAGCGTTTCTACAATGGAAACACTAGATGTATTTGAACTTTTCGAGTGCAAAGATAAGCAAAAAATTTGTTTCTGCCAAATTTTTTCTGTAACTTTGCACAAAAATAACGAAAATGGCAAGTCAAATACCGTATTTAGACGTTCAAAACCTCACCAAACGCTTTGGAGCTGAGGTTCTTTTTGATAAAATATCCTTCTCTATAGCTGAAGGACAGAAAGTGGGACTCGTGGCACGCAATGGCACGGGTAAATCTACATTGATGTCGGTGTTCATGGATAAGGAGGGACATGAGAGTGGTGATATCATCTATCGACGCGACTTGAAGGTGGGCTATCTGGAACAGTCTCCTAAGTTTGATCCAGAGGAAAGCGTGCTGGAAGCTTGCTTCAATCATGAGGATGATCCGGAAAAGGTGCTCAAGGCAAAGCAAATTCTCACACAGTTGCATATCACCAATATGGACCAGCCGAGGGGACAGTTGAGTGGAGGACAGCAGAAGCGTGTGGCACTCGCTAATGTGCTGATAGATGAGCCTGACTTCCTGATGCTCGATGAGCCTACCAACCACCTCGACCTGGAGATGATAGAGTGGCTGGAGGGTTATCTGAATCGTGGCAACAAGACCATCTTCATGGTTACGCACGACCGCTTCTTCCTCGATAAGGTATGTAATACCATCCTGGAGCTGGACGATAAGACCATCTACACCTATCGTGGAAACTATGCTTATTATCTGGAAAAGCGTCAGGAACGTATGGATAATCTGCGTGCAGAAATCCAGCATTCCAAGAATCTCTATCGCAGGGAGCTGGACTGGATGCGCCGTCAGCCTCAGGCTCGAGG
The DNA here is from genome assembly GCA_900551985.1 of uncultured Prevotella sp. Taxonomy (GTDB): domain Bacteria; phylum Bacteroidota; class Bacteroidia; order Bacteroidales; family Bacteroidaceae; genus Prevotella. Next base: position 10,961 of record URYG01000052.1, read on the forward strand.
TCATAAGGCGAAATATCGTGAGGATGCTTTCTATGAGTTGGAGAAGGTGGCCAAGCAGCGCATCGAAGACCGCCAGGTAAGATTGAAGGCTTCTACCGTATATATTGGTTCGAAAATCTTCGAATGCCAGTATGTGAGCAAGGCTTTCGATGACAGAGGAAAGAAGAAGGTGATTCTCGATAACTTCTACTACAACTTTGCCCGATTTGAGAAGATGGGTATCGTCGGTAATAATGGTACGGGAAAATCTACTTTTATCAAGATGCTCCTGGGTGAGGTGCAGCCGGATAGCGGTAAGTTTGATATTGGAGAGACCGTTCGCTTCGGTTATTTCTCGCAGGAGGGACTGAAGTTCAGGGAAGACCAGAAGGTGATAGATGTCATCACGGAGATTGCCGACTATATCGATCTGGGCAACGGCAAGCACATGACGGCTTCGCAGTTCCTGCAGTTCTTCCTCTTTACTCCTGAGGAGCAGCACAACTATGTGTATAAGTTGAGTGGTGGCGAGAAGCGCAAGCTCTATCTCTGTACGGTGCTGATGAGAAATCCCAACTTCCTGGTACTCGATGAGCCTACCAATGACCTTGATATCCAGACCTTGCAGGTGTTGGAAGAATATCTGCAGGATTTCGCCGGTTGCGTAATCGTGGTGAGTCACGACCGTTACTTCATGGACAAGGTGGTAGATCATCTCCTGGTGTTCAAGGGCGAAGGCGAAATTCAGGATTTCCCGGGCAACTATACCCAGTATAGAGACTGGAGCAGGTTGCAGGAGAAGGATGAAGCTGAAAAAGCTGCAGCTGCGGCTAAAAACGCAGGCAGTAGCAATACGGCTGCCAATGATGGTGCCGGCACAGCCAAGCGTGATGCCAACTTTGAAAACAAGCGTAAGATGAGCTATAAGGAGAAGCGTGAATATGAACAGCTGACCCAGGAAATAGAGAAGCTTACCGACGAGCAGAAAAAGTTGGAAGAAGCCCTTTGCAGCGGAACCCTGTCGGTAGAGGACTTAACTGAAAAGAGCAAGCGTCTGCCGGAAATCAAGGATGAGCTTGACGAGAAGGAAATGAGGTGGCTGGAACTGTCAGAGATGCTATAAGCTTTGAACTTTGAAGTTTGAACATTGAACTTTATGATTAGTTCGTGTGCTGCCTATAATAATAATAATAAAAGAAAATAGAAAGAATGGAAATCAAAAAATCAGAATTTACGATATCTGCTCCACGCGTGAGCATGTGTCCAAAAGATAATAAGGTTGAGTATGCTTTTATCGGCCGTAGTAATGTTGGAAAGTCGAGCCTGATCAATATGCTTTGCAATCATAAGGGTTTGGCTAAAACTTCAGCTACACCGGGTAAGACATTGCTTATCAATCATTTTATCATCAATAATGAATGGTATCTGGTTGACCTTCCTGGTTATGGCTTCGCCAAGCGTTCGAAGACAGTACAGAAACAGTTGGAGCAGATGATCAGCAGTTATATCCTGCAGCGCCCACAGTTGGCGAATGTCTTCGTTCTGATTGATGTGCGTCATGAGCAGCAGAAGATTGACCGTGAGTTCGTGGATTGGTTGGGCGAAAGCAATGTGCCTTTCTGTATCGTCTTTACCAAGGCTGATAAGTTGGGCCCGGTAAAGGCTCGTATGAATGCCGAGAAATGGATGCACGCTCTGGAGGACCGTTGGGAGGCACTTCCTCCTTACTTCATCACCAGTAGTGAGAAGAAGATGGGGCGTGATGAAGTACTCGACTATATTGACGAAATCAATAAATCATTGGCAGGAGAGTAAAAGCCTGCCATCTGGATCTATTGGGTTAAGATATACTCTGCCGGATTCTGGTATACAATCGTGTCCGGATCAACAATATTCAGGTAAAATCAGAATATAAAAGTAATAGGATGAAACAGATAAACTGGGGATTTATCGGCTGCGGAGAAGTAACCGAGAAGAAGAGCGGACCCGCCTTCAATGAGGTAGAGGGTTCGCAGGTCGTTGCGGTGATGAGCCGTAGCGAGAAAAAGGCTCGTGGTTATGCCGAGCGTCATCATATACGAAAATGGTACACCGATGCACAGGAACTCATCGATGACCCTGATGTGAATGCAATATATATCGCTACACCACCATCATCACATGCCACCTTTGCCATTATGGCAATGCGTGCCGGCAAACCGGTATATATTGAGAAACCATTGGCGGCAAGCTATAGCGATTGTATCCGTGTCAACCGTATCAGCGAGCAGACGGGTGTGCCATGTTTTGTTGCCTATTATCGTCGTTATCTTCCTTATTTTCAAAAAGTAAAGGAGATTATTAAAAGTGGTGCTATAGGTGATGTCATCAATGTACAGGTCCGCTTTTCTGTGCCTCCACGTGATCTGGACACCAAGAGTGGCAAGGAGATGCCTTGGAGATTGCAGCCGGATATTGCCGGTGGAGGATATTTCTACGACCTGGCTCCTCATCAGATAGACCTGTTGCAGGATCTCTTTGGAGTCATCACCCGTGCCCATGGTTATCCTGCCAACCGTGCGCATCTTTATGATGCAGAAGATACGGTATCTGCCTGTTTCTTCTTTGAAAGTGGTATTCCGGCGAGCGGCAGTTGGTGCTTTGTGGGACATGAGAGTGCCAAGGAAGACTGTATCGAGGTGATTGGCGACAAGGGTTCGCTCTCTTTCTCTGTCTTTACCTATCAGCCTATCGAGTTGATAACTAGCGAGGGCAGATCGAGCATCACCGTTGCCAATCCACCGTATGTTCAGTTGCCTATCATCAGAAATGTGATAGAGCATTTGCAGGGCATCAATACCTGTACCTGCACCAGCGTTTCTGCTACCCTGGTAAACTGGGTGCTTGATCGCGTGCTTTGGAAGAATTAACTGACTCTGGAAGGTGAGTGAATCTAATAGAAAGAAAACCCTGAATGAGATGAGAAAAATAGGTTTTATAGTAGGACTGCTGTTTCTCGTTCTGCTGCCACTGATGGCGGCGGAGCGAGATACGTTGGAATGCCCTGTAAGACAGGATTCATCTCTCATCAAGACCCTTTTCAATTCTTCGATGTTCAAGGGTAATACTCAGGACAGCTTGATTCGTGCCCGTCATGAGCGCACTTTCTTTCATCGTCTGGGTAAGACCTTCACCACCTTCTTCAGGGAATTCTCCAATATAGATGAAAGGTATATAGAACCGCAGCATTTCAATTATACGGTGATGCTGCAGAATACCAATACCTACGAGGAATACACTCTGTATGGCAAGGAGGGACAGCGTATCTCCTTTGCGCCTGATCCTTCCTGGCGCCTGGGACCTTATCTGGGATGGCGATGGGTATTCCTGGGTTATACTCTCGACCTGAAGCATATCAATACCAAGGGTAATCATAGCAGCAAGAAGGAGTTCAACCTGAGTCTGTACAGCAGTTTGCTGGGCGTGGATCTGTTCTGGCGCCAGACGGGTAATGATTATCATATCCAGCGAATGAATCTGGGTGATCATATCAATACGGATGCTCTGAGAAAAGTATCTTTCGATGGTTTTAAGGGTAGTATCAAGGGGGTGAATCTTTACTATATCTTTAATCATCGTAGGTTCTCATATCCAGCAGCTTATTCGCAAAGTACAAGACAGAAGAAAAGTGCTGGCTCATGGATGGTAGGACTGGGATATACCCAGCATCAGCTGGAAGTGGATTGGGATAAGCTTTCTGCCATAGTGGATGAGCGGCTCAATCAGAAAGCCAAGCAACAGTTGGAGGCTAAAATTGATAGCAGTCTGATGTTCTCGAAGGTGAAGTATAGCGATTATTCTGCTACTGTGGGATATGGCTATAACTGGGTGTTTGCCAAAAACTGGCTCTTTAATGCCTCCCTTTCTGTTGGTCTTGCCTACAATCACTCTAAATCAGGAGATCCGGAAAAGGATAAGTTTGATCTGAAGAATTTCAACTTCAAGAATTTCAACTTTGATGGTGTCGGCCGTTTTGGAGTGGTATGGAACAACGACCGCTGGTATGCAGGTGCCAGTACCATCATTCATTCGTATAATTATCACAAGGATCATTTCTCAACCAACAATTCCTTCGGTTCGCTCAATATTTATGTGGGTGTGAACTTTGGAAAGAAAAGAGAATATAAAAATGTAAAATGATGAAAGTAAAGCACAGTTTTTTAGTTTTTGCAGCGGCATTCCTGATGGTAATGCCTGCTTTTGCCAAGACGGGCGTGGTTTATCAGCGCCAGGATAGTCTGCGAATCGTATCCTTGCTGCAGCAGGCGAAGGCAATGAAGAAAAAGCCTGCCAACTGGATGATGTGGTTTGGAAAGCAGTTTGTGGGAATCCCTTATGTGAGTGGTACCCTGGACAGAACCCAGGATGAACAGCTCGTGGTGAATGCCAGGGAACTGGATTGTACTACCTACGTGGAGATTGTGACCGCCCTGACGATGTGTGCCAAGCATCAGGAAACCAGTTTTGCAGCTTTCTGTAATCATCTGAAGCATGTGCGCTATATCGGCGGAGAGGTAGCGTATGTGAAGCGCCAGCACTATTTCACCCTTTGGGTGGATGATAATGTAAAGGAAGGCATCGTGAAGGATATTCAGAATAATCCTCCCTTTTCAGCAGTCCAGACCATCAACGTAAACTGGATGTCCACCCATCCTTCCAGTTACAAGATGCTTTCGGCTCATCCGCAGTGGAAGTCGGGTATCCGTGCTTTGGAGCAGAGCATCAACGGCAAGCGCTATCGCTATATCCCGAAAGGGGAGATTCGTAACAACCAGCTTTTCAGAAATACCATCAAGGATGGTGATATCCTTCTGATGATAACCCGAAAGAAGGGATTGGACACCACGCATATCGGCATTGCTTCCTGGCATAAGGATGGATTGCATCTGCTCAATGCCAGCAGCATCCACAAAAAAGTGATTGATGAACCAATGACACTTTATACCTATATGCAGAAGCATCCATCTCAGATTGGTGTCCGAGCTTGTAGGGTGTTATAAATTTTCGGAATATGAATGCTGATGTCGGAAAAGCCTGTAAATAGGGCGTTTTGCACATTTAATATTTTCCCTTAAGGATAGTTGTTTTTTCCCTTAACCCACATTGCAGCAGCCTTTGGTGAAAAACTTAAAGATTCCTAA
>URYG01000053.1 GCA_900551985.1 uncultured Prevotella sp.
GAAGTCAACGGATGCCTGGGTTATTCAGGTAATAGATGTGATGTCGAAGGGAGATTGCCATCAGTTGGAGAATCTGATGACTTCCTTCTTTGCCAGCATTCCATACAGCCAGCGTCGCAAGGATGATGAGCGAGAGAAGGAGCGCTATTTCCAATACACCTTCTATCTCGTATTGAGAATGATCAGCTGTTTCACGGTGTTCATCGAAAAGCAGCAAAGCGAAGGTAGGGTAGATTGTGTGGTAGAGACTCCGAACTATATCTACATCTTCGAGTTCAAGCGTGATGGTTCGGCAGAGGAAGCCCTGAAGCAGATAGAGGATATGGGCTACGCCAGGGAATATGCGGCAGATGGCAGAAAGATTTATCAGATAGGCTGCAACTTCTCATCGAAGACGGGAACCATTGATGGGTGGAAAATGAAATAGGTGATCTGTAAGAATTTCCCGAAGCTGAGGCGTTATAAAGAACGAGTTTTCTTTACATTAGCTTGGCTGAGATTCTCGTATTTTCAGACGCTTATTGTTTCTTTGAGAATATCGCAAATATGAAGGAATGTAGTAACTTGCTGGTAATTAGGTATTTGTAATTTCTTGACAAGAAGATGCCGTTGAGGAAAATCTATAGTTGTACGACTATAACCCCTATAGTTGTACAACTATAACTCTACAGTTGTACAACCATAGCATGTATAGTCGTACAACTGTAACTTTATAGTCGTACAACTATAGGTCTTGTTCTTAATATAGAGCAGAAAACAAGGATTTCCGACCTCTCATTCCCCTTATTTTTATCGCTAGATTCAAAAAATGTAGGTATATGAATTTTGAGTATAAATTTTGACGGGAGGTTGGGTATTCTCCTTTCACACTTAATAAGTTGATTATCTGAGATGAAGGTTGGGTTGTGAAAGGAGAATAGAAACGAATTTAAAATGATATTTTGTGGGATGAATTGCAAAAACATGGCAAAAAGTTTGGAAGATACCAGATATTTTCTTATATTTGCACTGTCTTAAAAGATAAGTGTTATGAGAACAGTTCAAGATTATATAGCAATAATTAGGCAAAACAGTTCCAAAATTACGAAAGATTTTGGAATCAAGACCTTGCGCATTTTTGGTTCCGTATCACGAAATGAGCAAACAGAGCAAAGCGATTTGGATATTTGTGTAGAAACAGAAACTCCTAATCCATTTTTATTGGCCGACTTGAAAGAGTTCTTAGAGGACTTGTTTAAGTGCTCAGTTGATGTAGTGCGTATTCACAAAAACATGAATCCTTTCTTTAAATCAAGAATAGAACGTGATGGAATCTATGCAATATCATAGCTCATCATTATTTTGAGGTTGACGAGTGATAATTTTAAAGTAGTATATGATGGAAAAGATTATTGTTAATGTTGCGTGGTGCGATAAGAATTATGGCGGCTCACTTGGTAGTAATGTACCAGGAGCGGTGGTTTTTACAGCACCAATCTTTGAAGCTTTGCAAAAAGAAGCAAAGGAATGTCTGAAGTTTCATATTGAAGGCCTTGTGGAAAATGGAGAAGATGTTCCCGAATGGATGAAGAATGGCGATTATGAGTTTGTGTATAATATTATAAGGTAAGATCAGAATTGCAACTATTTTTCTCCATTTTCTTGTATTTTCTTGCAGAAAAGTAAGCAAAAAAGATAAAATTGCAGCAAAAAGCAATAATTTTTGGGAATTTATGCTTGATATTGTAGAAAAAGTCTTAACTTTGCAGCGGATTTGAGAGGATAAGCCTTTTTGGCATCCCTTCTTTTCCATAAGATTCACTTATAACAACTTTATAAATTAAAAGATTCGATTATGAAAGTAGCAATTGTTGGTGCAAGTGGCGCAGTAGGACAGGAATTCCTGCGTATCCTTGCTGAGAGAAATTTCCCTATGGATGATTTGGTGTTGTTTGGTTCTGAGCGTTCTGCCGGACGAAAATACAACTTCAAGGGAAAGGACTATGAGGTCAAACTTTTGCAGCATAACGATGACTTTAAAGATGTCGATATCGCCTTTACATCTGCTGGTGGCGGCACTTCAGAGGAGTTTGCCGAGACTATCACCAAGTATGGTGCCGTGATGATTGATAACTCTAGCGCATTCCGTATGTGCGACGACGTGCCTCTGGTTGTGCCTGAGGTAAATGCCGAGGATGCCTTGAACCGCCCTCGTAACATCATCGCCAACCCTAACTGTACCACCATCATGATGGTAGTAGTGTTGAAGCCTATCGATGACTTAAGCCATATCAAGAAGATTCATATCTCTTCTTATCAGAGTGCTTCAGGTGCTGGTGCTGCAGCCATGGCTGAACTTGAGCAGCAGTATAAGGATATCCTCGAGACTGGTAAGACTGAGCATATCAATAAGTTCCCTCATCAGTTGGCATATAATGTCATCCCACAGATTGACAAGATGACTCCTAACGATTACACCAAGGAGGAGATGAAGATGTATAACGAGACCCGCAAGATCATGCACTCTGATGTTCGCACCAGTGCTACCTGCGTTCGCGTTTCTTCTCTCCGCTCTCACTCTGAGAGTGTTTGGTTCGAGACAGAGAAGCCATTGGCAGTAGAGGACATCCGCAAGGCTTTGGAGGCTGCTCCAGGCGTAACTGTAAAGGATGATGCCCAGAACTACGTTTATCCAATGCCATTGGAGAGCGCCGGTAAGGACGATGTTTATGTAGGTCGTATCCGCAAGGATTTGGCTGATGACAATGGTAACACATTGTGGTTGACCGGCGACCAGATTCGTAAGGGTGCTGCCCTGAACGCAGTTCAGATTGCTGAGTACTTGATTAAGGTGGGCAACGTAAAGTAATTACATGCTGGAAAGATTCAAACTTTTGCTCCAGGAGATGAACCGGGGCATTTATGAAAAAAATACTGAAATTTCGCTCTCGCTTCTTGCCGCTCTGGCAGGCGAGAGCGTTATTCTTTTAGGACCTCCGGGTGTGGCGAAGAGTATGGTAGCCAGACAGTTGAAGACGGCGTTCAGGGATGCTCAGAGTTTTGAGTATCTGATGTCTCGATTCTCTACACCCGATGAAATCTTCGGTCCGGTGAGTATTCAGAAACTGAAGACTTCGGATACTTACGAGCGTGCGGTGGAGGGGTATCTTCCTACTGCCGATGTGGTTTTTCTGGATGAAATCTGGAAGGCGGGACCTGCTATCCAGAACACGCTCCTCACGGTGATTAACGAGAAAATCTTCAGAAATGGCAATCGCGAAATGCATCTTCCTCTGAAACTTCTCGTGGCGGCTAGTAATGAGCTGCCGGCTAAGGGAGAAGGATTGGAGGCGCTTTGGGACCGATTCGTGATTAGAATAGAGAGCCGACCGATTAAGCTGGAGAAGAACTTCAGGGCGATGCTGCTGGATTCTAATGAGTCTCACACGGATCTCACAGATTCCACGGATGAGGCTAATGCTATGTCCAAGAAGTCTTCTGTAAAGCAAACGCCAATGGGAGTAGAAACATCAGAAAGAGATTTGTTTATTTCTGAGAGTACAAAGAAAAAATCTGTGAGATCTGTGAAATCCGTGTGCGATATAAGAATATCCCCTAAGGAATATGTCGAGTGGTCGAATCAAATCTGTGGGATAGGAGTGAGCGAGGCGGTGCTCGATGCGATTTCCGCCATCCGTAAATCTCTGAGAGCCGTGAATGTGGATGAGGCTGCCGAGCGCAGAAACATCTATGTGAGCGACCGCCGATGGAAGAATATCGTCCGCCTGCTCCGCACTTCTGCCTTCATGCAGGATCGGGAAGAGGTGGATATCTGCGATCTGCTTCCTATCTACCATTGTCTGTGGCAGGAACCGGAAGAGCGGGATGCTATCCGAAGCATCGTGATTCGTGCCCTCTTTTCTCCTTTCGCAGAAAAACTCGTAGAGATGAAGAATGCCCTTGCCGAGGATATCAAGTATCATCGGGTTCGCAGGAATCCGGATGATGGCAGGGATTATGAGGGGGAAATAGAAACCCTTTCGGATGGCTTGACTTCGCTGGAAAGGCAGTTGGGCGAGAATCTCTTCGCATCTGCTGATGATAAGGCTGAAATCTCGGCTTATCTCCGTGATTTCTATAAGGAGTTGGCGTTTACCCGACAGGATACGATGAAACTCTATGAGGTATAGATGAAACTCTACGAGTTTTAATGGCCTCCTATTACTTATACATTATTATATATAGAAGACTCAAAACATTATGAACGAACAGAAAATCTTGTCTCCTGAATTGGAGACGCGTGTTCACCAGGCGGTGGAGAACTTTATGCAGGGCTATGGCTGTTGCCAGTCGGTGGTGGCTGCCTTTGCCGATTTATATGGTCTTGATGATGAGATGGCGAAGCGCATTGGTGCCGGCTTCGGTGGTGGAGTAGGCAGAATGAGAATGATGTGCGGAGCTGTTTCGGGCATCGTTGTGCTCGTTGGCTTGGATTGCGGACAGACCGAGGGGGATGACCGCGAGGGTAAATCTGCATGCTACAAGGTGGTGCAGGATTTGTTAGCCAAATCGAAGGAGCAGAATGGCAGCATCATCTGTGCCGAGATTCTGGGCTTGAAGGGCCATGAGAAGGCGCAATCCAGCTATGTGGCTTCGGCAAGAACGGCAGAATACTACAAGTCTCGCCCTTGCGCTGCCAAAGTGGAGAGTGCTGCAAGAATCTTCGCAGAATATCTGATGGAGAAAGAGAAGGCTTAATCTTCCTATAATATATAAGAAGCTTTTTACCAGTTTGGTAAAAAATATCGAATAAGATGAAATTCCAGAATAACAAGGACTTGGCGGAAGCGCAGTATTACTTGAAGATGCTTGACGATTTCTGCAAGTCGGGGCAGGTGAAGATTCCTGATCCGACAGGCACCGCCATGCCTTGGGATTTGAAGGAAGACCCGCTGAAAGATTATCTGATTCATCTCTTTACCCTGAAAGTGACGATTCCGGAAACTGGTGAAGAGGTGCAGAAATTCATGCGCCAGGTGGTGAATAGCAAGATCAAGAGCAAGGTATTCTATGATTGTGTGGGAAAGTTTATCGTGGAATGCGTTCATCACATGCGATTCCAGCGCCAGCGTGCCTGGACCGAAAGTCATCGGGCTGATGATGTGCTCGACTGGACTCCCTTCAAGCGGATGGATGAGCAGGTGTGGCTTCCGCTCATCGACCAGTTGGAGCAGGAACACCGGGAGGATGGATTTGATAAAGCCTTCTTCCTGAAACTGATGGCCGGCAATGGTGCTTCGAAACCCGAAAACTGGGAGCGACTGGTAAGAGACTGGAAGGTGTGCATCGACCATCAGGTACTGAACAAACTGAAGGATTTTATTTCTCTCCGTCAGAATAACTTCGAAACGGGATTGATTCGCATGATGGACCAGATAACCCGCAATATGAAGACGAAGGGCGTTTCGGAGCAGCGAGCCGTGCAAGCCTGGGAACTGATGACGAACGGATGGACGGAAACGGAGTTTGAACGTCGCCTGAACCAGGTGAAGATTCAGGATCAATATCCGGAAATCAAGGAGATTGTGGCGAAGATGGGTCGTGTGGCAGATGCCAACGGCAAAGATAGGCTTACCATCGCTTCGGGGGTGGAGATGAAGATGGAGCATTCCGCAGGAAGCGACATCGAAGGCATTACCGTGGGCGATGATCTCAACTCGCTTCTTCCGCTGGAGTTGGCGCAATACAGCGATGAGGATATGGAGGGGCTTTTTATCTATAAGTATCGAACCCGCAGGCTCCAGACTTTCCGTTATAAGAGCGAAATGTCGAAGCCATCCCGCAAACTCGGCTTTACCCATGCTTCCCGAAAGGGTCCGATGATAGTCTGCCTGGATACTTCGGCGAGTATGTATGGAACTCCTGAAAGGATTTCTTCTACGCTCATTTCTCTGTTGGAAGAAACGGCAGAGGATTTGGAGCGTGATTGCTTTCTGATAGATTTCTCCGTGAGTACCCGTGCCATCGATTTGATGGCGAAGCGGAAGGCGGAGCGGTTGAAGAGAATTGGAATCACGGTTGTGGAAGCTAATGAATCAACCCATCTGCCTTTTATAGGCGGTGGAACTTCGGCAAAGAAGATGATGAACCAGATGTTTGATTTGCTGGATAACGATGGTCTGCATTATGTGAATGCCGATGTGCTTTGGATTACGGATTTCCTGATTCCGAATCCGCCGCAGCAGATGTTGGCGAGGTTCAAAGAGTATAAGGAAACGGGCACCAGGTTTTATGGCATCCGGATAGTTCGGGATGATGACAAGGAGCCGAATGAATGGAAGGATTATTTCAACCGGATTTACACCATTAAGTATAGACCATTGAGGAGGTATTAGAAAGATAGTGCATGGAAAGAGGGTGTTTCAATAAGTCTAAATCGACTTGTGAAACACCCTCTTTCTATATTTTTGCAAGACGCAAACTATTTGATAACGATTTCCTTGACGAATGGCTTGTCGAAGCCCTCTACAAAGAACTTTACCTTGGCAATTCCCTTTTGTGGGGTGGATTGCAGGCGGACGAGACCTTCGCCGAAATACGTCTTGAGCTCTGTGGTTCGCCATGATTCCATTCTTCGTATGTCGCCCGTTTCTACACCTAGTAATCGGATAGGTCCCTCTACTTCTACTCTGAATTTCTTAGGCTGCATCTGCTGAATGCGTCCTTCCTTATCCACAAGCGTTAATCGGATATGAGAAACTGTGCTCCATGGCGCAAAAATGTTTCCCTTAGAAGTCTTTCCCTCTGCAGAATTGTTATTCTTCATCAGTGAAACCTCAGAATAATCAGCCTTGGCTGCTGCCAGAACCGAATAATCGGCATCCAGTCTTACATCTGCCACAGGACCATGATTAACAAGCGAATCTCTCATCACTTCCTTTCCTTTCTTATAGCCCACGGCAAGAATCTTGCCCTGGCGGGCTGGCAACTGAATCGTGATGCAATGGTCGTTGTAATCTGCTGTCTTTCTTGGCTTCAATGGCAACTGCGGGTTGCTCCACATCGGGAAGAAGAACTGCACGGAATCGCAGGTGGTGTAGCATCTTACTTCCACGCATCTTGAATCCGTATAAGGCAAATCCCAGGTATCAGCCATTGGAGGATATTGCCAGTGGTCGGTACCCATCGCCTGGTCGAAACAGTTGTCACGAACCACGAGTTTCAGATAATCCTTTTCCGGATTCCAAGCCGGATGATAGAACGCTGCCTGCGGACGCTCCTTCAGCGTCATGTCGAACGGACACGAACACCAGCCTTTGGCTGGCCAAGGCGATGATTCGCCCAGATAATCCACGCCTGCCCAGACAAAGGAACCGGCGATGAAGGGATTCTCCTCTACGAAATGCCATGGATTATGCTCCACGAAATCGCGAACCAGGTTCTCTCGCAAGCCTGAATAATAAACGAATGCCTCGCTCACAAACATCTTGCGGTTAGGATAACGCTTATGGTCAGCAATCATTCTTGGTTCCAGATAATTGTATCCTACCAGATCGGCTACATCGGCAATCTTATCCTCAAAGCCCTGCTGGCAGGCAAGCATCGTTGGGCGGGTAGGGTCTAGCTTTTTAACTATATCGTTCAACTCTCTGGCTCTCTTCACGCCCTCGTCGTCCTTGTTCCATACTTCGTGCACCTCGTTTCCGATGCTCCAGACGATGACGGAAGGATGATTCCTGTCTCGCAGCACCATGTCAGCGATGTCTTGATGAGCATTTGCATCATAGAAAGGCTCGTAATAGCCCGACTTCCATTTGTCGAAAGCTTCATCGAGAACCAGCAAGCCGAGCGTATCGCAGATGTTCAGAAATTCTGGTGATGGCGGATTATGAGAGCATCGGATGGCATTGCAACCTATCTCTTTCATCGCCTTCAGTCGGCGAGCCCACACTTCATCCGGCACGGCAACACCCAGGCTTCCTGCATCCTGATGCAGGCACATACCCCTTAGTTTCATGTTCTTGCCGTTCAGATAGAAGCCCGTGTTGGCGTCGAAGCGGATGTCGCGGAATCCGAAAGGAGTCACTACTTCATCTACCAGTTTTCCCCTGCTATTCTTTACCTGGGTAACGAGGGTGTAGAGATTCGGAGAATCCGTGCTCCAAAGCTGAGGATTCTTCACGAAAAGCTGGGTTGATGAAGAGGTTTGGGGAGCCGAAGAATTTCCCGATGAAGATTTCTCCGAAGAAGCTGCTGCTATCTTCTTTCCGTTCTTATCCAGAACAATGTGCGAAATTCGGCAGCCTTTATCGCTTTCCACTTCTGTCTCAACCTTTACTGTTCCGTCGGTCTTAGCCGTTACGAAGATGCCGTTCTCCTTTACGTGCACCTGGTTGTTCATCTGCAACCATACGTGGCGATAGATGCCCGAACCCGTGTACCAGCGAGATTGCTCCTCTCTATCCACATGCACCACCAGTCGGTTTTTTCCCACCTTATTAATATAAGGAGTAATATCGAAAGAAAAACTGGTGTAGCCATACATGTGGTGTCCCAAACGGTTTCCGTTCAGCCAGATGGTGGCACGATGATACACGCCATCAAAATGGATGCTGATTTTCTCGTTTTGAGAGAGCTTTTTCTGATATTCAGCCGGGAGCGTGAAGTCCTTGGCATAGATGCCTTGTCCACCAGCAAGATAACCCGCCGAGCCACCCATCTTGGGATCGAAGGGAAGTTCGATGCTCCAGTCGTGTGGGATGGTTACGTTTCTGAAAGCTTTGCCTAAAGCTTTATTTGCTGCTTGCGATGAGGCTTGGGCGGTGGTGATTTCGCTTGCCGTTACCTGCGCCTGCTCCGGTTCCGTATCATCAGTCACCTTCGTTTTTTTTGCAGCAGAGGTAGGTGATGACAGGTTTGGATTGGCAATGCCGAGCGTATTGAGCACCTTGGATGCTTCTGCGTGGTTGGCACAGAGCTTGAAAGTCCAGCCTTGGTCGAAGGTGCATCTGGTGCGCTTCTTGTCGGCTGCGTTCATTCCCAGGCAGAAGGATGCCATGAGGAATGAAAGGATGATGATTCTTTTCTTCATATAGATAGTTTTTGTGTTTTTTATTTTTGGTTGCAAAGTTAGCAAAAAACGGGCTAATCTACTTTGCTGTAAGTATTATTTTCTTTATCGTATGTTTCATTTCTGGAATGAATAGGTATTTCAAGTAAAAAAGGTTCTGTTTGCCTGGTTAAAGAGCAAACAGAACCTTTTTCTTATTTCACATTTTCCAAAGCTTCCTTTTTCTGCGGAATCACCACCGAAGCTCCGATGCTGACGAGCAAGACGAGGATGATGAATACCAGCGAACTTACTGCATCAATCTCGAAGAAATCGTGGATGAGCATCTTTACACCGATGAACACCAGCAGCACGCTCACGCCCACCTTCAAGTAGCGGAACTTATCGGCTATCGCTGCCAGCAGGAAGAAGAGGGCACGCAAGCCCAGGATGGCGAAGATATTCGAGAAGAATACCACGAATGGGTCGAGTGAAACCGAGAATACGGCAGGAATACTGTCGAAGGCGAAGATCAGATCGCAGAACTCGATGAACACCACCGTCATCACCAGCGGACCCAGATGCAGGCGTCGCTGCATGAACTTCACCACCGGATGATCCAGGGCATTGATCTCTTCCTTCTTGTTCCTGTTCAAGAACATCTTGGCACCGCTGTAAACCAGGAATCCTCCGAATACGAGCAATATCCAGGCGAATCGGCTGATGAGGGCTGCACCCGCAAAGATGAAGACGAAGCGAAGCACAATGGCTCCCAGAATACCCCAGTTCAATACGTGCTGGTAATCTTTCTTATCCACTCCAAACGAACTGAATATCATCATCATCACAAAGAGATTATCCACCGAGAGCGTCTTCTCTATCAGATAACCCGAAATGTAAGAGATGGTCATGTAGTGGCGATATTGCTGCAGACTCCCTTCATAATCATTCGGATCCAGTTTGAGATGAGAAGCATAGCGCGAGGCTATCAGCTTCAGGTCGTCGAAGTTTTCTATGCCGTGCACCATGTCGCCATGAAAGTAGATGAACACGGCAAAGGCGAGAGCGAGAATAATCCATACTGCCGTCCAGGAGCCAGCTTCCTTGATGGAAACCACATGCGCCTTTCGGTCGATGACCAGCATGTCTAATACGAGTATGGCGGCGATGAATATCACGAAGCCCACCAAAAACATCGATTCAGTAAAAACATGTTCCATTTTTCTTTTTTTCCTTGTCTATTTATATATAATACCTAATTTATCATTGAATCTTCATATTCATTTCATCCGTTGGAAACGTGGACGCAAAATTAGGAAAAATATCTGGAATAGCGGTAGTTCCGGCAGAAAACTTAATTGAATTTAACGTGAAAGACAGGAATGTAACAGCTTTGTAATACCTGTCGTATTGAATGTAACTCTTAAATTCTCGAAATGTACACTTGAATTCCCGAAAAATCCCCTTCGTTCTCGTCGCTTTTTTGTAATTTTGCATCATCTTCAGTAGTCATCAGGTATCATTGATTTGTAATCATCAGTATCATTGATTCTGTGATTATAAGAGAAACTGACAATCATTGGAAATTAATAACAAAACAATCAATCAATATGAATGTAAAACAGAAAATGGGAATGGCGTTCGGAGTAATGGCGATGGCTTTATCTCCATCTGTCATGATGGCTCAGAACGACTGGAAACTGGTATGGAGCGATGAGTTCAATACCGATGGACTTCTCGATTTCAAGGTGTGGAACTACGAGGAGGGATTCAAGCGCAACCATGAGGCGCAATGGTATCAGAAAGCCAATGCTTATTGCAAGGATGGCAATCTCGTGATCGAGGCCCGCAAGGAGAAGAAGGCTCGCCGGAATCCCGGCTTCAGGAAGAACAGCAGCCGATGGCCGGAGAACATCGAGAAGATTCAATATACCTCAGCCTCGGTAAATACGGCAGAGAAGAAGGAGTTTCTCTATGGCAGGGTAGAGGTAAGGGCTAAGATTCCTACAGCGGGTGGAGCCTGGCCTGCCATCTGGCTTCTGGGTCGTGGCATGGACTGGCCGTCGAATGGAGAAATCGACATGATGGAGTATTATCGCAAGCAGGGTGTGCCTCATATCCTTGCCAACGCCTGCTGGGGTACCGATAAGCCTTGGACGGCGAAATGGAACAGCAAGGCTATCCCCTTCACCCATTTCACCCATCGTGATGCACAGTGGGCAGATAAGTTCCACGTATGGCGCATGGATTGGGATGAGCAGAGCATCCGTCTTTATCTGGATGATGAACTCCTCAACGAGATTCGCCAGGATGAGGCGGTGAATGGCAAGCTGGGCAATGGCGAGCAGCCTTTCAGGAAGCCGCAGTATCTTCTGCTCAATCTTGCCCTGGGTGGCGATAATGGAGGAGATATTGATGAATCCGCCATGCCGATGAAGTATCTCGTAGATTATGTAAGAGTGTATCAGAAGGACAGACAGAAGCAGAGTCTTCAGATGGAGCAGACCTATAGCGGTAGTCAGATTTCGGAAGAAGGAGCCTGGTGCTGGTTTGCCGATCCGCGTGCAATGCATTTCGAGAGCAAGGATGGTAAGATTAAGAAGAGCTACATCGGCTATATAGATATACATGGAAACATCAAGGCGATGCAGTATGATTTCCTGACGAAGAAGCAGACCGAGGTGTTGGTGCGTTCTTATTTCCAGCCGGATGACCACAATAATCCTACGTTCCTGGCTTTGCCCGATAATCGCATCATGGTGTTCTATTCCCGTCATACCGACGAGCCATGTTTCTACTATCGTGTGAGTCGGGAGCCGGGCGACATCACGACACTGGGCGATGAGAAGGTAATCAAGACTCAGAATAATACCACCTATCCTTCGCCGTTCATCCTCTCTGATGATCCTGAGCATTTCTATCTCTGCTGGAGAGGCATCAAGTGGCATCCTACCATTGCCAAGATTACGTTGCCTGATGCCAATGACGATGTGAAGGTGGCTTGGGGACCTTATCAGATGGTTCAATCTACGGGTGCCCGTCCTTATGCCAAGTATGCTTCTAACGGCAAGGATAAGATTTATCTCACTTATACCACAGGACATCCGGATAATGAGTCGCCCAACTGGTTGTACTTCAACTATGTGGATATCAATAAGCTCCAGTTGCAGGATATCAATGGCAAACGGTTGTCTGATATTGCAGAGGGTCCGTTGAATGTGACCCGTCGTGCTGAGTATCTTCAGGCGAATCCGCAGACTCTGGTGGATGCACCGGGCGAAAGAGACTGGGTGTTCCAGGTGGCTCCGGATAAGCATGGCAATCCTGTAATCGCGATGGTGAGAATTTCTACAGATAAGCGTTTGCACGATTTCTATTACATGCGTTGGGATGGCAGGAAGTGGCAGAAAACCTACATAGGCAATTCTGGCGGTCATTTTCACCAGACTCCTAATCTTGAGCTCTGTTATAGTGCGGGTATGGCCATCGATCCGGAAAATACCGATATCGTGTATGCTTCCATGCCTGTAGAGGGCAAGTATGGTAAGGTGTATGAAATCTTCAAGTATCAGATAGCAGAGGATGGCAAGATTGTAAGCACGGAGCAGGTTACCCGCAATTCCAGGAAGAATAATGTGCGTCCATACGTATTGCCGGGTTCTATGAAGACTCCATTGCGACTGATTTGGATGCAGGGTGATTACTACGACTGGATAGTCAGCAAACAGCGTCCTAATGGTTATTGCACGGGTGTTTGTTCTACTTTCGAAGGATTTGCACAAGAGCCGGATAAGGCTGAAAATGAGAAGATTCAGGCTGTTGGCAACCCGGAGAAGTCTTTGGCTGGCAATCGTGAGAAGAAGTTGAAGTTCAATGAGAAGAAAGACTTCAATATGGCTTTCGATATAGATGTCAAGAGTTTGGGTTATCAGGGCTGTCTGCTCAAGTTGGGTAAATTGTCCTATTGGTTGGATGCTGAGACCTTGAAGCCTGAGGTAAGATATAAGAAGCAGGTTTGGAAGAGTACCAACAAATTGTGTACCGCTGATTGCTGGACAAATTATAATCGTGGAACGAGCGGCAAGTGGTATGAACCAACCAAGCTTGATAAGGTTCATCTTCAGCTGGTTTATGCGTCAGGTGTATTGAGTGTTTATCTTAACGGTTTGCTCGATCAGCAGGTGAAGATAGTAAGATAAAGAACAAAACATCAAGGATGCCCGAAGAGAGTTGACAACGGAATTCCGCCAACTGCCACAACGGAAAAGCGCCAACTGCCACAACGGAATTGGGTCAACTGCCACAACACAAAGCACCCATCTCGTATTCCAGAAGCAGAAAAGATGCTTTCTGAATATGAGATGAGTGCCTTTTTTGATGTGAATAGCTTACTTCTTCTTGGTCAGCACATAGTGCTTAGCCATGGCGCCTTCTGGCTCAGTACCGAGCGAGTCGGTCATGATGAGGCTGTTGGCATCCTTCACCTTGAAGTAAGTTGTCTCGCCGCTGGATGGGCGGATGATTTCTACTACGTTGTTAGCCAATACCTTGAAGATACCGCTTGCTTCGTCGTGACCATCCTTGCGCTCCAGATAGTCGGCAGAATACTGATAGGTACTGTCGGCATTGAGCGTCAATACAGTCTTGATTCCCGGGCAATCGGCAGCAGGGAGAGTTCCCTCATAGGTGCCGGCGATGGAATCGAGCACGATATCGTTAGAATTGAGCGAATCATTTTCTGCATAGCTGAGGCTATCCTGATCTGCTCCCTGGCTATTTGTCTTCTTGCCATTGCAAGAGACAACTGACAATGCAGCGATAACTGCTGCAGTCAAAACTAATTTCTTTTTCATACTATACTGCTTTTTAAGTGAATTCTTTTCGCAAAAGTACGCTTTTATCTGTTACGAGCAAACTTTTTGCATAGAATTTATAGAATATTATACTATTTTCTCAATTGATGATGATGGGCACAATCTCTTCCTCGTTAGGCCAATGCGGCAGATAGAGCAGCGGGCGAGGGGTGCCCCCCAAGCCCGTCCAGTCTATCCGTGTAACAAAGTCGAAATCGGGAGGACCGAAGTCGAAACTTCTTCCATAGAGCACGATGGCTCCCCTGCCTTCATCTATTTTCCACAATCCGCCGCCATAGGTGCATTGCTCGCCTGGAGCCAGCATGTCGCGATGCAGATAGACGTGGCCGAACTTCAGCACTCCGTCTCTATTGATGATGAATTTCTGAAACATCTCTATTTCCGGTTGATTCAAAAAGATAGGATAGAGTTATTTCTCTCCCCAAAACATTTTGTCGATGAAATCATAGCGCTTCTCCATCTGGGCATCAGACTTCACAACGGTATTTACATCTATCTGAAGCACAGGAGCAACAGCCTTGCCGTTGGTAGATGGCCACTCAGGCAGCCCCAGACCGTTTGGATTGCCGGTCTTTACGAAGTTGACATAATACTGGCTGAAGATGTCGCTGATCATGTAATCCTCTGGTTGCCAGTTGAACACGCGGTTGGTAGGCAAAGTGCCCATTGCATATTCTATGTCGGCAGAGTGAACGGCTCCCTTATCTCGTGGAGCAGGAGCTGCACCTTCCTTAGCATCTACCACGCCGCCAGCCAAAGCTGCCACCTTGCCCTTGATGGCCATTGCTGGGCGAGGATGGCAATAGCGATAGCGGTAAACTGGCTGTCCGCCGGTCAGCTTGTGCATGTTGCCCCACTTCCAGGTAGAATAATCCAGGAAGATATCCGAAGCCAGATCTACACCCGGCTGCTCCAGTACATCCTTGTCGCTGTTGATTCCGTAAAGACGGAAGAGTTCATTGATGTTCTCTGACCCGAAGGTGGCCTTGGCGCCAGCCTTCAGATTCTCAACGGTAGGCTGTTTGCCCATCAATACTGCAGCAGGAGTCATCTCCTGGTTGTTACCGCCGATGAGCAGAGGCACCTTGGTCTGTTCGCCCTTGGCAAATACCTCTGTAGGCTGCTCTTTCATGAAATATCCATCAACATTATAAACCGGAACCGCTCTTACTCCCGCCAGCTTCATCAGTTCCTCGGCAGGCAGGGCACGAAGCTCGTTGAGATTCTTCATACCTACGTTCTTTTTCACCTTCTTGCCCGTTTCCTTACCCATCTTCTCTGCTATTTTCTGGGCAAGCTGCACGCCTTTCTCTTCAGCTTCCTTCTGGGTAGCAATCTTCTTGAATCCCATCACCGAACCGCTGGAACCCATAGCCTGGGCAAAGAGTCCCTGGCAGAGAGGGGAAGCCATCAGAGCACTAACCGACATAGAACCGGCTGATTCACCTACAATGGTAATGCGGTTAGGATCGCCGCCGAAAGCCTCAATGTTATCCTTTACCCACTGGATGGCAGCCACCTGGTCCATGAAACCATAGTTGCCTGAACCCTTGTAGGAAGTCTCCTTGGAGAGCTGAGGATGAGCAAAGAATCCGAAGATGCCCTCACGGTAATTGGCTGTGATAGAGATGATTCCCTTTCTCGCCATTGCATCACCAGCATATCGAGGTTCGCTTCCGCTACCAGCCATCAATCCTCCACCATTGAAATAAATCAATACCGGCAGATGCTCCTTCATCGTCTTGGCGGGAGTCCATATATTCAGGTAGAGACAGTCCTCGCTATTGTTCTTTGTTCCGAAGTTCATATCACCGAAGATAGGTTCTTGCATCGGGTTCGCTCCGAATTCCTTAGCCTCGCGCACACCCTCCCATTTCTGTACTGGTTGCGGTGCCTTCCATCTGAGATTACCTACAGGAGGTGCTGCAAACGGAACACCTTTGAAAACCTTGATGCCAGAGAGATCCTTTCCTTCGAGGATACCTTCAGCAGTTTTGACCTGTGTCTGTGCCATCATTCCCATAGCAGGGAGCAGAAAGGCGAGGGATAGAAATAGTTTTTTCATCTGATATAATTTTTATGATGATATATTTTATTGTGCTGATCAGGGAGAGCAAGATCGGAATTGAGAAGCG
>URYG01000054.1 GCA_900551985.1 uncultured Prevotella sp.
TTGTCCTATGGTGTAATGGTAGCACTACAGTTTTTGGTTCTGTCAGTGGTGGTTCGAATCCGCCTGGGACAACAGATTATGAAATAACCCTTCAAGTCTTTGCGGATTTGGAGGGTTGTTTTGTTTTAATAAAGTTCGGATTTATGAAGGAGATTGATTCGGTTTTTCTGCAATATTATCGTCCGCTGTGTCTTTATGCCACTCATTATCTACATGATATAGATGAGGCTGAAGATGTAGTGCAGGATTGTTTTGTAAAATTGATAAGTAGGAACATCATTCCGGAAAATATCAAGGCTTTCTTATATACCTCTGTGCGCAATGCCTGCATCGACCGGTTGCGCCGCCAGTCTCCGATAGATACGGAGATTTCTCCTTCTGACTTGAGCGGCACAATTTCTGATGACCAGGCACTGGAAAGTTCTTTCCGGGAGGCGGAACTGTGGACGGCTATCGAGCTATTGCCCGAACGATGCAGGGAAATCTTCCTGATGAGCAAGCGTGACGGTATGACTTATCGGGAGATTGCCGAAGAACTGAACCTGTCGGAAAAGACCGTGGAGCATCAGATTTCCAAGGCTTTAAAGACCTTACGAGGCAAGAAAGATGATTTTCTTGCAGATTTTTTCTATATTTTACCTTTCATCCATGGGGGTATTCTGTAATTCTTGCGTTATAGCAATAAAAGAATGAATAAAAGTACAGTTATGAAAGGTAAAGAGATTATTTTTGCGCTCTCAATTCTAGCCTTGCCAGCTCCAACGTTGGCAGGTACGCCGAAGATGATGGTGGAGGCTCAGACTTCTACCACCATCCGTCAGCAGATGGATTGGCTGCATCGCACCAGGAAAATCAATTTCGTCTATGATTCATCGCTTGATGGGGATTTGAACATCAAGTATCATGGACCCGACATCCAGCATCTTTCGGTGAAGAAGGCACTGAAGGTGCTTTTCGAGAAAACTCATATTCTATATACTATCAATGCGAACTATGTGATATTGAAGCGAAAACCCGTACAACAAATATCAACATCTTACACGAATATCAATCACAAAGTTCAGCAGGTTCAGCGTCGCCATACTCTCAGCGGATACGTCCGTGACGAGAGTGGCGAATCGCTGATTAATGCCACCATCTATGATCTGACGGATGGCATCGGTACAACCACCAATGAATATGGTTTCTTTTCGCTTACCCTGCCCGAAGGCGAGCATCAGCTTCGCTTTTCGTATGTGGGCTATGCCGACAAGGTGGAAAAATTGAATCTTTCGAAAGATATGCATCATAATATGGCACTCCGTGTTGATGGTAAACTGCCTGAGGTGGTGGTAGATGGCGACTTGAACTCTCCGCTTCTGACCACACAAACCGGCAAGCGCTCCTTTTCGAACAAGGATATCAAGACAGAGTTTGCCCTGATGTCTTCACCGGATGTGGTGAAAACTCTGCAGCGTGTGAGTGGTGTGGCAGAGGGACAGGAGTTGGCAAGCGGACTCTATGTGCATGGCGGCAATGGCGATGAGAATCTTTTCCTGATAGATGGTACTCCGCTTTATAATACGAATCATGCGCTGGGTCTTTTCTCCAGTTTCAATGCCGATGTGGTGAAGAACGTGGATTTCTACAAGAGCGGCTTTCCTGCACGATATGGTGGAAGATTGTCGTCGGTGGTGGATGTGCGTACTGCCGATGGAAACATGAATCAGTTTCATGGCGCCTATCGCATCGGACTGCTCGATGCCAGTGTGCAGTTTGAGGGACCTATCCAGAAAGGCAAGACCTCTTATAATATAGGTATGCGCCGTTCCTGGTTGGATTTGCTGTCACGTCCTCTGACCAAGGCTTTCTCTGATCCGGATGAGAAACTTTCGATAGGTTATTATTTCATGGACTTGAATGCCAAGGTAACCCATCGTTTCAACGACCGTTCGAAAATAGACTTGAGTCTCTATCACGGAAAAGACAGTTGGGACGTGACGGATGATATGGATGATAGCAAGGGGGATTGGTACCATGAAGGTGATTCATATAACAAGGAATTAACGAAGACGCAGCTCAACTGGGGAAATTTCAATGTAGCTTTGAACTGGAATTATCTGTTTTCACCGAAGCTCTTTGCTAACTTCACGGCTGTATATTCCCATAACCGTTCCAAACTTTATTCCCTGGATGATGACAGGGAAATCTATCCACAAACCAAGAAAGAAAGGGTGTGGAGTCATTTGGAGCATGGCTATACTTCTACTATCTATGATGCCGGATATCGCACGGCATTCGATTACCGTCCGAATCCACGTCATCATATCCGTTTCGGTCATGACTACACGATGCATCTCTTCCGTCCACAGACGGTGATGCAGCTTGACTATATGGGAGGTGGAAGTGGTGCTGAGATGGATACCATCCGTGTGAATAGTACCAATAGGCATGTGTCTCATGAATGGTCGGCGTATGCGGAGGATGAAATCTGTCTCAGTGATAAATGGAGCCTGGATGCTGGCTTTCATCTGGGATTATTTCATATCAGCAACAAGAACTTCTTCAATATAGACCCTCGCTTCGCACTGAAATACCAGTGGAGTCATGCGGTATCGCTGAAGGCTTCTTTCACGCAGATGACTCAGTATGTGCATAAGATATCCAACAGTTATCTGGATTTGCCTACTGATTATTGGGTGCCAACTACCAAGGATTTGAAACCGATGCGTTCTTATCAGATTGCAGCCGGTATCTATGCGCAGCCTAATCGCCACTGGATCTTATCGCTCGAAGGCTATTACAAACTCTCAAAGCATCTTCTGCAATACAGCAGTTGGCTGGGAATCGAACCTCCGGCAGAGAATTGGGATAGTCAGGTGATGGATGGCAAGGGATTGTTCTATGGTTTGGAGGCAGATGCCACTTATCGTACCAATCACCTGACCTTGAGCGGTTCCTATACGCTCTCCTGGAACAAGCGGAAGTATGATGAGTTCTATCAGGACTGGTATTACGACAAGTATGACAATCGCCATAAGTTGAATCTTTCCTTGAGATATGATTTCAACAGGAAGGTGAGCTGCTATGCGGTGTGGAGTTATCATTCCGGCAATCATGCCACCGTTCCGACTCAGATAGCAGCACTGCCTGGTTTACCGGATGGTGGTAATCGATATCCTGGCGGTTGGTGGAATTCGGCATCTTTTGTCTATGCCATCCCCAACAACCTGACCTTGCCGGCTTATCATCGTCTGGACTTGGGCTTTGATTTCCATCATGTTACCAAGCATGGACATGAGCGCATCTGGAACTTGAGCATCTACAATGCATATTGTCACCTGAACTCGATGTATGTCAA
The DNA here is from genome assembly GCA_900551985.1 of uncultured Prevotella sp. Classification (GTDB taxonomy): domain Bacteria; phylum Bacteroidota; class Bacteroidia; order Bacteroidales; family Bacteroidaceae; genus Prevotella. The sequence continues at coordinate 3,341 of URYG01000054.1, forward strand.
GGTGGATTACGATGAGAAAACAAAGCGGTTTAGGGCAAAGAACAAGGGATTTGTCCCAATCATTCCTTCGTTCAGCTATACCATTAAATTCTAAGGAATTGCATGGTGAATAGTAGATGTAGATTTATGTAAAGATAAAAAGAAATACAAATGAAAACAATAATATATAGGGCATTTAGCCTCATGCTTTTTTGCCTGGCGTTGGTTTCCTGCAAAGATGATTTTGATATTCAAAAGCTGCAGGATCATCCCCGACTGGTGGTGTATTGCTTTCCTACCGAAGGTGATACCACGCTTGTCAGTGTAGCTAAGAGTCTGCCTGTAGCATCAGTAAAGGGGAATGTTGACATCTTATCCCGCGAAAAGGTAGATGCACATATTATATATAAGGTGAATGGGGTGGAGCAAACGGTGAAACGCATCGCAAACGAGGAAGAGGCTCAACTCTTTACCAGAAGCACAAACTCCGATGTTCTTTCACAACTGGTAGGCCAGTATTATGTGGTAGGCAAGCAGAATGCTGGAGATAAAATCAGTCTCCAGGTTTCTGCTCAGGATTTCTCATCTGTTTCAGCCGCTACTTACATCCCGGAGAAGGTAGGAGTGGAGTTGGGTGATGTTAAATTGGAAATGAAATCATCGGATGGTTATAACCCGATAACGATTGATAGGGTAGAAGCCATTTTCCATGATAATCCTTCTTCGGAAGATTATTATTCGGTGAAGCTCAGATTACTGAATCAAGAAATGGACCGTGATCTGGGGCTGCTGACAGACAATGAACCCTTGTTGAATAAGAAGTCGAAGGTGGATGATGATTTCGGTATGGATGATTATGAGTATTTTGGTAATGCCTACATCTTCAATGACCGTACGATAAATGGCAAGACCTATACACTTCATCTGGATACATACTCTAATTCATATTATCAGTCATTTTATAGTTTTTCTTATGTAGTAGATTTATACAAGGTAACTCCTGAATATTATCGGTTTCTCAAGAGTATCAACGATGCGCAGAGCAACAGTTGGGCAGATGTGGGCTTGATGCAGGTTACGCCTACCTATTCGAATGTAAAAGGAGGCTTCGGAGTGGTGGCTGGCTACAATATAAGTTCTGTTTCGAAATACTTCTATAAATAACGAAGATAATGGAGGAATATATACCAAGTGCTTTGCCATTGCCGGCAAGGCACAGATTACAGGACAATTTTAAAGGAAGAAAGGGATTCTATGATGAAGATCAACAAGAACGAACAGGATTTTGTGCTGAAGTATTTTCTGCCGGGCAAGCTGGATACCCGGAAGGCTTTGCAGAAAGTGAAGGCTCGGGTTGGCATTGCTGATGAAGAGGTTTCGCATGCAGCAACTGTATCTTTACGCATGCGTCGCATCCGCTGGATAGCTGTGGCTGCATCTATTCTGGTGCTTTTCACCATAGGAGCCTATACGCTTTTGCAGCCAAAGACGGTGACGCTTTCTGCTGAATCGGAAGTAGTGGCGTATCATCTGCCTGATGGAACGAAGGTATCGTTGATGCCTCATTCTTCTCTTTCCTATCAGGAAGATGATTGCAGAAAGGTGGAGATGAAGGGCTGCATCTATTATCAGGTGAAGCATGATGAACAGCATCCTTTCGATGTGGTAGGAGAGCATGGACACGTAAGAGTGCTCGGTACCCAGTTTATGGTGGATGAAAGAACAGATGTTCCCGAAGTAATGGTAACCAGTGGAAAGGTGCTTTTCACGGCTCGCAGTTCTGCTGAAGGTGTCTTCCTGATTAAAGGCAAGCGGGCACGTCTGTTGAAGGGGGCTGTCCAGCCTGAGTTGTTGGCGGATTATGATATCAACGATGTGGCATGGGCTACGCATCGTCTGCATTTCGACAATACTCCATTATCCGAAGTATTGGAGGAACTATCTAAATTGTCAGGCACAAGATATACAGCTTCTGATGAAAGTAAGCGTCTGACGGGTGATTTTGAAACAGATTCCATCCCACAGGTTATCCAGGTGATAGAAGAGACATTGGGTGTTCAGATACGATAAATGTGTGAATAAAACATCGTAAAAAGGGACTAACTTATGAAAAGCAGTCAATAAAATGAGAAAATAAGTAAAAAGGTCGCATCTTTCGTATTGATTAAGAGCTAGATTCAAAAATATTTTGTATCTTTGCCAACGTAACAAATCAAACAACAGAAAATATAGAAGTATGGACTTTAACAAACTATTCTCATTGGAGGGTAAGGTTGCCCTCGTAACTGGTGCCGCTTACGGTATCGGTTTCGCTATTGCTGAGGCTTATGCCAAGGCAGGTGCTAAAATTGCTTTCAACTGCCGCAGCCAGCATCACATGGATCAGGCGCTTGCTGATTACAAGGCTAAGGGTATTGATGCCAAGGGTTATATCTGTGATGTAACTGATGAGGAACAGGTGAAGAATATGGTTGCTGACATCGAGAAGGAACTCGGTGTTATTGACATCCTGGTAAATAATGCAGGTATCATCAAGCGCATTCCTATGACAGAGATGTCTGTAGATGACTTCAAGCAGGTGATCGACATCGACCTTACTGCACCATTCATCGTATCTAAGGCTGTTATCCCAGGTATGATCAAGAAGGGTCATGGTAAGATTATCAACATCTGCTCTATGATGAGCGAGCTGGGTCGTGAAACCGTTTCTGCATACGCTGCAGCCAAGGGTGGCTTGAAGATGTTGACACGTAACATCTGCTCTGAGTATGGTGAGTACAACATCCAGTGTAACGGTTTGGGCCCTGGTTATATCGCAACTCCACAGACTGCACCTCTTCGTGAGCGTCAGGCAGATGGTAGCCGTCATCCATTCGACAGCTTTATCTGTGCAAAGACTCCAGCAGGCCGCTGGTTGGATCCAGAGGAGTTGGAAGGACCAGCTGTGTTCCTGGCTTCAGAAGCATCTAATGCAGTAAACGGCCACATCCTTTATGTCGATGGTGGTATCCTGGCGTACATTGGCAAGCAGCCTAAATAAGTAAAGCCGCAACGAAATAAGATAAAAAGCCCATCCCTGCATTTAGCGGGGGTGGGCTTTTACTTGTTATACAATAAAAGGGCATTCCGAGAGGAATGCCCTTTTACGTCGAAAATAATCTTAACAATTATTTGTTGAGTGCATCAGCGAGCTCAGCGCCAGCCTTAAACTTAGCCACCTTCTTAGCTGCAATCTGGATCTTCTCCTTGGTTGCTGGGTTGATACCCTCGCGAGCAGGACGCTCGTTTACGCTGAAGGTACCGAAGCCTACCAACTGGATTTTGTCACCTGCGATGAGAGCCTCCTTCAATGCATTAGTAGTTGCGTCGAGAGCTGCCTTAGCCTGTGCCTTTGTGATCTCTGCACCTGCTGCAATCTTGTCGATCAATTCTGTCTTGTTCATAATTATACGTTATTAAATGATTAGTAATTTCTATCTATTATCGATTTTGCTTACAAATATAGTCTTTTCCTTTGAAAGTTCAAATAAAAAAAGCAGAAAAGTGATGAAAATAGTGAAATTTTATTGTAATCTACTCGTTTTTTGGTGATTTCACGGATATTTTTAGTAATTTTGCCACCAAATTTCAAATTTTAATAAGATAATTAATAGTTAAGGCAAAAATAGTTATGCGCAATATTCCAATAGTTACAAAGAATCTGCTGATAGTAAATGTGGTGGCCTTTCTGGTCTGCGTGATCATGGGAAAGAACGGAACCGATGGGTATGTCCTCAATGATATATTGGGACTTCATTTCTTCCTGGCTTCCGATTTCCATTTTTATCAGTTGTTTACGTATATGTTCATGCATGGTGGTTTCGAGCATATTCTCTTCAATATGTTCGCCCTCTGGATGTTCGGATGTGTCGTAGAGAGAGTCTGGGGACCGAAGAAGTTCCTTTTTTATTACATAGCCTGCGGCGTAGGTGCCGGCCTCTTTCAGGAAGCAGCTCAGTATGTTACCTATATCGTGAAGGATATGTCTGCCTATGAGTTTGTAGTAAGTGGTGAGGGTGCCCGTATGGCTATGGGCGATTATCTCAACATGTGGACTACCGTAGGTGCATCGGGTGCCATCTATGCCATCCTGCTTGCATTCGGAATGATTTATCCTAATGAGCGAATATTCATCTTCCCATTGCCAGTACCTATCAAGGCGAAGTATTTCGTGATTGGCTATGCTGCCATCGAACTCTTCTCTGCCTTGGCTACCCGTGGCGATGGTGTGGCACATATTGCCCATCTCGGTGGTATGGTATTCGGTTTCTTCATGATCCGTTACTGGCGTAAGCAGATGGGGGGCGGCTATCATAACTCTTCAGCTGCTGATTCTTTCGATAAGTTGCGTAATATGTTCGGGGGTAGAAACAAACAGTCTAAGCAGCGTTTCGATTATACCCGAAATGAGAACTATACCCGCAACGATAATTATAGCCGTAATGATACCTATACCACAGATTTCCAGCGTACAGATGAAGCCGAAGAGCGCAGGAAGGCTGCACAGAAGGAGATAGACCGTATCTTGGATAAGATACGCAAGAGTGGTTATGACAGTCTGACCCGAGAAGAGAAGCAGACCCTTTTTGACCAGAGTAACAGATAGCGTCATGTTGGATGGATTAAAGGATTTTACGGTCAAGATGGTGGCAGGAGCCAATGTGGCTACTGTCGCCTTTATGTTATTGGTGGGATATTCCGATCTGCTGAATCCGGAACGTTTTCCCGCTTTCTGCAATGCAGGATTGCTCTTTCCGGTCTTTCTTTTCCTCAATCTTGGTTTTCTGATATTCTGGGTCATCTTCCGTGCCAGGTATGTTCTCATTCCATTGTTGGGCTTTCTGGTCAGCTTCGTACCTGTCCGCCAGTATATGCCGGTCAATATGAAGGGAGATGCTCCGAAGGGAAGCATCAAGGTTTTGTCGTACAATACCTGGGGATTCGGAAACCAGACGGAAGATGAGGATGGAGTGAATATCTGCCTGTCTTATCTGTTGGAACAGAATGCTGATATCGTCTGCCTGCAGGAAGCGCAGCCTACCGGCAGGAATGCAGAGCAGATAGACAGTATGCTGAAGCCGATTTATGCTTATCAGGACGTTACGGTTCATCCCCATGGTGGAAACTCCTTGATGCTGCTGAGTAAATATCCTATCCTTTCCAAGGAACTGATTCCCTACGAATCGCAGGGGAATATGAGTGTGGCTTACCGTTTGAAAATCAACGATAAGCCTGTCCTGCTTATCAATAATCATCTGGAGACAACGGGCTTGAGCCTGGAAGACCGTCAGCAGTTCAAGAAACTGGTAGTAGGAAAACTGGAGGTAGATACTGCCGAGCAGACCTCCAAACTCCTGGTGGTGAAGTTGGCAGAGGCAACGAAGAAGCGTGCGCCCCAAGCCGAAGCGGTGGCGAGATACATCAGGGAGCATCGGGGGATGAGTACAATCCTCTGCGGTGACTTCAATGACGGACCGATCTCTTACGTGCATCGCACGATAGCTAAGAATCTGGTAGATTGCTATGTAGAAAGCGGCAACGGACCGGGAATCAGCTATCATCGTGGTGGATTTTTCGTACGGATTGACAATATCATGTGTTCTGAGGATTGGGAGCCTTATGAGTGCAAAGTAGATGATAAAATAGCGGTTTCAGACCATTATCCTATCATCTGTAAGCTAAAAATGCGCCCAAAAAAGCAAAAATAAGGCAATTTATTCTTATATAAGAAAAAAAATGCGTATTTTTGCACGTCATTATATATGTAATGATGAATTATAAAGCTGAAAATAAATAAATTAATAACAATAAAATAGAAATGCAAAACAAAGGAATTGTAATTTGTGTAGCCGTCTTACTGACTCTCGCAAGTATCTTCTATTTGTCATTCTCGTTTGCCACACGTTACTATGACAGCGAGGCTGCAAAGATCAAAGACCCTATTGCTCAGCAGGATTATAAGGATTCTGTAAAGTACCTGGGTGTTTATTCTTACCAGAACTGCTTGGAGACCCAGATTGGTCTTGGACTTGACCTGAAGGGCGGTATGAATGTGATTCTTGAGATTTCTGTACCTGATGTAATTGAAAACCTTGCCGATCACAAGACCGACGCTGGTTTTACCAATGCCATGAAGGAAGCCAGAGCTCAGGAAGAAGCTAACGGTGGTGACTTCGTGTCACTTTTCATTAACGCTTATCACAAGAGCGCACCTGGTCATAAACTCGCAGAGGTATTTGCTACCCAGCAGTTGCAGGGCAAGGTTTCTCCTCAGAGCAGCGATGCAGAGGTAGAGAAGGCTATCCGCTCTTCTGTACAGGATGCTATCGACAACTCTTTCAACGTTGTCCGCACCCGTATCGATAAGTTCGGTGTTGTTCAGCCTAACATCCAGAAGTTGGAAGGTCAGCAGGGCCGTATCATGGTAGAAATGCCTGGTATCAGCCAGCCTGAGCGTATGCGTAAGATGCTTCAGGGTAGTGCTAACCTTGAGTTCTGGGAGACATATAACTCAGAGGAAATCGCTCCTTATCTCCAGCAGCTCGATACTCGTATAGCCAATGGTGATAACGGTGAGGAGAAGAACGATTCTGTAGCAGCTGATTCTGCTGCAGCTAAGAAGGAAGTAGCTAAGGCTGAGCCTAAGAAGGCTGAGGCTAAGTTCTCTATCAAGAAGAAGGACGATGCTGCAGCCAAGGTAGGCGAGGATGCTCAGAATGCTGCTGCCATCAAGGCTCACCCACTGTTGGCTCGCTTGCAGCTCGGTGGTGGTTTGAGTACTGTTGGTTATGCCAGCGTTCGCGATACTGCTGCTATCAACAAGATTATCTATTCTGCAGTGGCTAAGCGCCTCTTGCCTTCAGACTTGCGTTTGCTCTGGAGTGCTCAGCCTGCTGACAATATCAAGATGAAGAACATCTATGAGCTTCACGCTTTGAAGGTGACTACTACTACAGGTCGTGCTCCATTGGAGGGTGATGTGATCACAGACGCTAAGGATGAGTTCGACCAGATGGGTTCTCCTGTTGTAAGCATGAAGATGAATACAGAGGGTGCCCGCAAGTGGGCTCAGATGACCAAGGCTAACGTGGGCAAGGCTATTGCTATCGTTCTGGATGGCGTAGTTTACTCTGCTCCTCGTGTAAACGGTGAGATTGATGGTGGTAATTCTCAGATTTCTGGTAACTTCACTATCGAAATGACCAAGGACTTGGCTAATACATTGAAGTCTGGTCGTATGCCAGCTCCTGCACGTATCGTTCAGGAGGAGGTTGTAGGTCCTACTCTCGGTGCACAGTCTATCCAGATGGGTATCATCTCATTCGTTGTAGCTTTCGTACTCCTGATGGTTTACATGGTAATGATGTACAACATCATTCCTGGTATGATGGCTAACCTGGCATTGCTTGTCAATGTATTCTTCACTCTCGGTATTCTGACGTCCTTCCAGGCAGCCTTGACATTGCCAGGTCTTGCCGGTATGGTCTTGTCTCTGGGTACTGCCGTGGATGCTAACGTGCTTATCTATGAGCGTATCAAGGAGGAGCTTCGCTCCGGTAAGGGTATGAAGCAGGCTGTAGCTGCAGGTTATGGTAATGCTTTCTCTGCCATCTTCGACTCTAACTTGACTTCATTGATTACAGGTGTCATCCTGTTGACTACCGGTACAGGTCCTATCCGTGGTTTCGCTACTACATGGATCATCGGTATCATCGTTTCATTCTTCACAGCCGTATTCCTGACTCGTCTGGTTTACGATTATAAGTTGAATCACGACAAGTGGATGCACTGCAAGTTTGATACTCCTGTTTCTCACAACCTGATGCAGGGCAAGAAGTACAAGTTCATGTCTATGTACAAGACTACCTTCACCGTAGCTATCGTTGCTGCTGTGGTATTCATCGGTAGCTTCTTCGTTCGTGGCTTGAGCAAGAGTATCGACTTCACTGGTGGTCGTAACTATGTAGTACAGTTCGAGAATCCTGTAGAGCCTGAGCAGATCCGTACCGTTCTTGGCGATGCATTCGTCAATGCAGACGGCACCAAGGCAACTACTGGCGCTATCGCTATCGGTACAGACGGTAAGACTATCCGTGTATCTACCAACTATATGATTGAGAGCAACAGTCCAACTGTTGACGATGAGGCTGAGACTATCCTCTACAATGCCTTGAAGAAGGCTAACCTGGTATCTCAGAAGAGTGTTGAGGCATTCAAGAACCCAGACGTTCGTCAGGGTGGTTCTATCATCAGTAGTACTAAGGTAGGTCCTTCAGTAGCTAAGGATATCACTATGGGTGCTATCTATAGTGTGCTCTTCGCTCTGATTGCCATCTTCCTCTACATCCTGATCCGTTTCCGCAACGTTGCCTTCTCTGTAGGTTCTACTATTGCGTTGGCATTCGATGCCTTGACTGTAATCGGTTTCTACTCACTCCTGTGGGGTCTCGTTCCATTCTCATTGGAGATCGACCAGACCTTCATCGGTGCAATCCTGACCGTGGTAGGTTACTCTATCAACGATAAGGTGGTAGTATTCGACCGTATCCGTGAGAACTTGAAGTTGCATCCTAAGGGCGACCGTCAGCAGCTCTTCAATGCATCTATCAATGAGACATTGGCTCGTACCATCAATACATCTACATCTACATTGCTCGTGTTGCTCTGTATCTTCATCCTCGGTGGTGACAGTATCCGCAGCTTCTCATTCGCAATGATCCTGGGTGTGGTATTCGGTACATTGTCTTCTATCTTCATCGCATCTCCAATGGCATACATCGTTCTTGGCCGTAAGATCAAGGAGGAGCCTGCTGAGGAGGTTGCTGTTGCAGAGGTGAAGTAAAACGCAAACAATAAGAGATTCTTCTGTTTCTATCCGGTGAAAGCCGGATGGAAATAGGGAATCATCCAGACTATAAAACGATAAAAGGTCGCTTCCTGGTTAATAGGAGCGACCTTTTATCGTTTACGTGGTCCCACCGAGAATCGAACTCGGATCAAAGGTTTAGGAAACCTCCGTTCTATCCGTTAAACTATGGGACCTTCGAAAACTGACTGCAAAGATACATCAAAACATTGACAATACAAAATAAATGACTATGTTTTTAACACTCATCCTATCAAGTTTACTCACTTTTGTGGAGTTAAACTGCGAAAATCTCTTTGATACACGGCATGATTCGCTTAAGAATGATGTCGAGTTCCTGCCTGAAGGTAGTTATCACTGGACTCCCTACCGCTATTGGCATAAGGTGAACCATCTGGGGCAGGAGATTGTGGGGCTGGGGGTTGAGGAGGCTTCCGGAGATGTGCAGCTTCCCGACCTGGTGGCTCTCTGTGAGGTGGAAAACGACAGTGTATTGTTTGACCTGACCAAGCGTTCAGCCATCCGGACAGTTGGTTATGAATATGTGATGACCGATTCGCCCGATGAGCGCGGCATCGATGTTGCCCTGATGTATCAGCCGTTTTCCTTTTCATTGATACATTCCTGGTCTATCCGGGTGAAGCGTCTGCCCAATACCCGTCCTACAAGAGACATTCTCTATGTTTCGGGACGAGTCATTACGGGAGATACGCTGCATGTGTTTGTGGTGCATGCACCGAGTAGAAGGGGAGGAGAGCGTGAATCCCGTCCTTACCGCCAGCAGGTGGCGAGCCAGTTGGCAGAAGCTGTGGATTCCATCTATGCGCTTCAAAGTGGGGCAAAGATCATAGTGGCAGGAGACTTCAATGATTATCACGACTCTCCCGCACTGGAATATCTCTATCAGCACCACCTTATTAATATATCTGCCGGAGCACGGGGAAGTCATGGGGCAAAGGCCACTTACCGTTGGCATGGTGAATGGCGAAGTCTGGACCAGATACTGCTGAGCGAATCGATGCAGCATCCGGAAAATGCCTGCAGGATAGGAGATTTGCCTTTCCTGCTCGAAGATGATGAGAAATATGGCGGTAAAAAACCATATCGCACCTACCTGGGTCCGAGGTATTTAGGGGGTTACAGCGATCATCTCCCATTAGTGGCACACATCCGGATAGACGATAAATAAGGCACGATTTACTTGACTTTTCGCAAAAAAGGGGGTGTAAACAGCACTTTTTTGCGAAAAAGCTTGCATATATTGCACAAATTTTGTAATTTTGCGCACGATTTACAAACATATAGTATTAAGATAACAATGACTCACAATTTGTTAAAAGGCAAGCGTGGCATCATCTTCGGTGCACTCAATGAGGAATCAATCGCTTGGAAAGTAGCCGTTAAGGCTGCTGAAGAGGGTGCTACCATCGCACTCAGTAACACAGCTATGGCTTTGCGTATGGGTACGCTGGATAAGCTCGCTGAACAGATCAACGCTCCTATCATCGCAGCGGATGCGACCAGCGTTGAGGATTTGGAAAAGGTATTCACTGAGGCTCAGGAGAAGCTCGGTGGCAAGATCGACTTCGTGCTCCACTCTGTTGCTATGAGCCCTAATGTTCGTAAGCATCGTACATACGATGATCTCGACTACAATTTCTTGAATAAGACTTTGGATATTTCTGCTATCTCTTTCCACAAGATGTTGCAGGTAGCCAAGAAGTTGGATGCTATCAATGAGTGGGGTTCTGTAGTAGCTCTCTCTTACGTAGCTTCTCAGCGTACTTTCTTCGGTTACAACGATATGGCTGATGCCAAGAGCATGCTCGAGAGCATCGCACGCAGCTTCGGTTACATCTATGGTCGCGAGAAGCACGTCCGCATCAATACCATCTCTCAGAGCCCTACAGCTACTACTGCCGGTAAGGGTATCAAGGATATCGAGAATATGATGGACTTTGCTGACAAGATGTCTCCACTCGGAAATGCGGTAGCAGAGGATTGCGCTAACTATTGCGTAATGATGTTCTCTGACTTCACCCGCAAGGTAACTATGCAGAACCTCTTCCACGATGGTGGTTTCTCATCTATGGGTATGAGCCTCCGTGCTATGAACCAGTATGCTAAGGATATGACTCCTTACGAGGATGAGAATGGTAAGGTTATCTACGGATAATAGAAAAACAAGGAAAAGATGATACTCTATATATCATCACATCTATTCATAATAGGCAATATACGCTCATTCCTGCAGGGAATGAGGTGTATTGCCTATTTGTTTTGCGACTCACACCGAACGGAGTAAGCACGTGCGTCGAACGGCGCACGCTCTCACATCGAACGATGCACGTGCTTACTTCGTTCGGCGCACGACGCATAATGCATAGACTTTACACTATATAAATAGTTATCTTACGCTGTTGGGATATACGACTTTGATACTCACAAAGCAAGTAATTCTATTAAATAAAGAATTGTATTTTACGCACTATAAGGATGCTTTCGCAAGTCAACTCCCATCTTCTCTCTATATCCGTGTAAACAATATTCAAGAGTGAGAGAATCAGACGAAAACGCCTGGAAAATGGGGAAAGAAGAGATTGAGAATTTTCCCTTAAGGGTTTTTATTTTTTTCCTTAAGGAAAAAGACAGCTTCTCTTAAGAGATTTTTCCGCCGCATTTAACTTGTAAAGTTATTTGTTTAAAAAATCCCCCATCCTGCTTTCTCAAGCCGGATGGGACCAAACATCAGAAAGGCAATGAAGACATCCTCTATCCCAAATGGACGAAGACCCATTATCAAGGTGGCTTGAAGGAATATGACCGTTTGGAGCGTGCAAGAGCTATCCATCGTGAAGCTGCCGATTCATCTGCAAGTTGGGGATTGGCTCAAATTATGGGATTCAACTATCAAGTGAGCGGTTGTAAATCCGTCAGCGAGTTTGTGGAGATGATGACGGAAAGTGAGGGCAAGCAGTTGGAACTGTTTGTTCGGTTTATCAAAGGCAACCGATGGGATGGCTATCTTCGTAATCTTGACTGGAAAGAGTTTGCCCGACATTATAATGGCTCTGGGTATGCCCAGAATCAATATGACAAACGATTGGAAAAAGCCTATGCAAAATACAAATAGGAATACATCTGAACCTCCCACTATATAGAAAAGTCTGCTATATAATGGGAGGTTGAATTGCATTATACACCTCTAAATTACTAATAGTTCCATTGTCTAACGATTGCCAAAATTACTTTTAATCTCTTTAGACTCTCGCAATAGGCGATTGGCAATGCTGTCTTTATAAGCTGCTATTTCTATCATTTCATAATGGTGGCGGACAGAATCCTCATAAGCAGTAACACGATTTCTCACATTCTCAATAACTTCTTTATTTGGGCATACAGAAAAGTTCTTTTCGATGTATCGAACATTGGGGTCGTCAGATGGAAGAACCATCTTCAATGCCCGATATTTCAAGTCTGCTACCTCCCAAGCTTGATGCTCTCTCCATTGGGTTAGGTTGCCCCAAATGGAGAGTACAAGAGATAGAGCCAAGCCACCAATGAAAAGAAGAACATTCT
>URYG01000055.1 GCA_900551985.1 uncultured Prevotella sp.
TATACTATTAATACATAGATTACTTGTGATTATAAAAAACTTGTGATAACAGCTTTAATCAAAATCTTGTGATAAGAATGGCTTTCCTCTATCCATTTCCACATATAATTCTCCATACTCTTCTCATACTTTCATTTTCACTCCCCCAATCTTATGTTCTCCGCATAAGGTTGGGGCTTTTTCATATAAATCTGGAAAATGCAGCCATTTATGCGATTTTCTGCCATCAAAATTTGCCCATCTTCTACATTTTTATTAAATTTGCACGAAAAAGCATAAAATATACAGGAATATGACAGCATTCTCATCAGGACAAAGAATCTGTGTCAGAGGCGAAGAGTTCCGAATCACTCGTGTGGAAAGAAACTACGATGGCAAGGAAATTCTATATGCCGACGGACTCAGTGAACTTGTAGCTAACAAACACTATATCTTCGACACCAAAATCGAAGAAGAAAACAACAACAAAATCATGATTGTCTCTGCCACCAACACCCTATTGGTTGCAGATGACAGTCCGCAATGCCGTGCCACCCGATTGTTGATAGAATCAACCATCCGTGGCAACGACTATTATTCCAAGAAGATTTGTGTCGCTCAAAAGGGCGCCTTCAACGTAGCCGACTATCAGATGGAACCTACATTGAAAGCGCTTGAACTGCCACGCCCTCGCCTACTCATTGCAGATGGCGTAGGTCTGGGAAAAACCATTGAGGTGGGAATCTTCCTCAGCGAAATGATATGCCGAGGAAGAGGTCGCCGTATCCTTGTATGTGCTTTGAAAAGTATTCTTGCCCAATTCCAGGAAGAACTGTGGAACCGCTTCGCCATCCCACTGATGCGTCTCGACAGTACCGGCGTGGATCATATCCGCATGAATATTCCGATGAACAAGAATCCTTTCGACTACTATGACAAGACCATTATCTCTATCGATACGTTGAAGAATAACGGTAAGTTCCGTGCCTGGCTGGAAAAGACCCGCTGGGACATCATCGTCATAGATGAATGCCATACGGTAGCCAATGAAGGAAGTCTTCGTGGCCAATTGGCTCAGTTCCTTGCCAACCATTGCGACAGTCTGATTCTTACATCAGCCACACCTCATAATGGTTCGGCAGAATCATTTGCCAATCTGATGCGTATGCTTGAACCTACTTCCATCCCACGAGATGGAGAATATACCAAGGAAGATGTGGAGAAGTATTACGTGCGTCGCTTTAAAAACGATATAGAAGACGAGAACATCCGCCAGAACTTCCAGGAACGAAAGGTAATTTCTGTTGATGTGGAACTGGTTCCTCTGGAAGAGGCGCTGCTTGCCCTGCAACAGAAGATTAAATTCCGCTCCCTGAAGGATGAGACCGATGAGGAGCATCGGGATCTCCTCTTTGCCTTCTCCCTGTTCAAGACCTTCCTTTCCAGTCCTGCGGCTGCTTTGAAGGCAGTCAACAACCGACTGGAAAAGGACCACAACAATACCGAGGAACTGGAGAATCTGAAAGGAATCCTGGAAGAGATGAACCAGCTGCAGATTGACTCCCGCTATGAAGCCTTCAGGAACAAGTTGAAGGAACTCAAGTGGAAAGGTACCAAGAAAGATGAGCGTATCGTGGTGTTCACCGAACGCATCGAGACCATGAACTATCTGGCTGCCCGCCTGAAAGAAGACTTCAAGATGAAAGATGACCAGATTGTACTCTTCAACGGCAGTCTGTCGGATACCGAACAGGAAGAACTGGTGGCTGACTTCGGCAAGGAAGACAGCAAGATACGTGTGTTCCTGTCTTCTGACTCCGGTTCACAAGGTGTCAATCTGCATTATTACTGCCACTTGATGTTCAACTACGATATTCCTTGGAGTCTGATTACCCTGGAACAGCGAAACGGACGCATCGACCGCTATGGTCAGAAAGAGACTCCATACATCTATTATCTGATAGCCAAGAGCACCAGCGACAGTGTTCGCAGCGATATGGCTATTCTCAAGAAACTGGTAGATAAGGAAGAGGAAGTACACAAGACCCTGGGCGATGCCCTCAGCGTCATGAATCTGTATAGCGCAGAGAAAGAGGCTGTAGCCGTAACCAAGGCCATCAAGACCCACGACACCAACTTCCTGGAAACCAACCAGGAAGGCGAAGAGCAAAAGACCCGCCGTCGCCGGGGCGGTTTCTTCTCTCTCGGCAAGAACACGACACCAGCCAAAGAGCACAAAGTGCTGTATGAGCCTCAACTTAGCCTCTATCACGACGATATGCAGTTCTACCGTGACCTCTTTGCCGAACTGGAAAGCAAGGGACGCAACGAACATGGAGAGATACAGGTGGTAGATGCTGAAATTCCATACGTGGAGGCGATGGAAAGCAAAGACCTGAAAGAGGTGCTCTATGATATTCCTCGTGAGGCATTGCCTACCGACCGTGTCTTCCGTCTCTGCAACAACCGGAAGGTGGTCATGGATGCCATCGCAGATTCACGAAAGGAAAACAATAACAACTGGGCAAAGTTCCAGCCTCTCTACGATCTGCATCCTATCATCCAGTATCAACTCACCAAGTTGGCAGCATCCGTTCCTAAGGAACAGGCATTCGTGGTCAAGCATAAGATGTTCCCTCAGGAAACAGCCCTCTTCCTGATGTATGGAAGCGTAGCCAACGGATTGGGACAGACACTCGTGAGCAAGTTTTTCGTGGTTCCGATGAATATCCAGAAGGGTACCCTCTGTGAGGCTCCTTACTCCCTGGATGATATGCTGAAAAAGTATCCCGATATGATGAATACCATCTATCAGGAGTCTGTGAGCGAGGAAGAACTGGCTCTACTTCAGGACTTGCTCTCTGATGCCCTCGAAAATGGAGAGACTCAATATATGTATAGCCGACAGAACGAGGAGAGTCACAAGATGAGTCAGCAACTCGAGATATACAGACAGAAACTTGCTCACTGGGCAAACCAGGCCAAGCAGCAGCTCAGTATCCAGTTTGGTGAGGATGTCGTCCAGTTCCGCCAGAAGGCATACAGCAAGGCAGAAGAAGAAATCGAAACCATCGTCAGCAAGCAAAGCCAGTTTAACAACGACTTGTTTACGCTCGACAACAACGAACCTTACATCAAGGTTCTAGCCGTATTCTTTAACAGATAAACTAAAACGTTATGGCAGAAAACGTAAAATATAAATTCATCCAGAATGTGGGAGACTATTTCCCTTCCGGATATTTCTCAGAGGACTTTATCGATAAGGTCCAGAAAGCATCAGGCTTGAACTCCGACCAGATGACGGAGCTGTGCAAGCCATACGTAAAACTTCGTGGCGAGTACGAGAAGTACAAGAACTACATCCTTAACACCCATCCGCGTGTCAAGGATGCCATCAAGCATACCCACGATTTCCATACCCTGCTGCTTAATATCCTGGGCTACGATACAACCTGCGCCTACCAGCAGTTCATCACCATCAACGAGGACGACCATTCCGTGGTTCCCGTGCGCCACATCCTTACCCGCAACGGCAAGACCACGATGCTCGTAATGGAGATGCAGCATCTCATCAAGACCGAAGAGCAGGAACCAGCCGGATTGTTCGAGCAGCAATATAATGTGGTGGAAGATGGACAGACTTCCTCTGTCATCATCCGCCACCAGCAGTACTATGCCGGACAATGGAGCGAACTCTTTACATTGCCTAAAGACGAGGAGGTTCATATCTCTCCTGCCGTCATCAACAAGGCGATAGATGCCATCTTCCTTTTGCCGGAAGAGCGCCGCCCTCATTTCATCCTGATGATGGCAGGTAACACGATGTTCCTGCTCGACTCCGACAAGTGGAATCGTGGAAGCTACCTGGAATTCTCCATGGATGAACTCTTCTCGCAGGCTAGCATCTCTGCATTCCGCAAATACTACGCCCTCTTCCATCTGCTTATCTGCAAGGATACGCTGGCAGCAGACAGCGAATCGGTATTGATGGATAAGCTCGTAGAAGAAAGCTACAAGAGTGCCTACGAGGTTACCAAAGACCTGAAGGAAGGTGTGATTCTCTCTGTAGAAACCCTTGCCAACGAAGCTTTGTGGTATTGGAAGAAAGAATTAACCAATCCTGATACCACATTGAAGAGCAATCCGTTAAGCAGCATTGATTACACCGATGATACATTCGAGGCAGAAGTAAAGGACGACTGTCTTACCATCATCTACCGCCTGCTCTTCATCTTCTATGCCGAGAGTCGTGATGAGTTGGATATCCTGCCTACCAAGGACGAGGTTTACAAGAACGGCTACTCTCTGGACACACTCCGCGACCTGGAGAAAGCACCGATGAGAACGGAAGAAAGCCGCAACGGTTACTTCTTCAACGACAGCCTCAACGACCTCTTCTGGCTCCTTGCCAACGGCTACCGCCAGGGGCAGCAGGATAACAAGAGCTTCTCGGTAAGAAAGATTGATTCTCCTCTTTTCGACAACAGACGACTGCATCACCTCAAGGATGTGAAAATTCGCAATATTGAATGGCAGAAGATTATCCGTGCCCTCTCTCTGAGCAACCGCGACAAGCAGGTGGGCAGAATCAGCTACGCCAACCTCGGCGTCAACCAGTTGGGTAGCGTATATGAGAGTCTTCTCGCCTACCGCGGTTTCTATGCCGAACAGGATTATATCGAAGTGCACAAGGTGGGCAAACCTGAGGAAGGAACCTTCCTGGTACCTTACAGCCGAATGGATGATTTCGAGGCTGACGAGATTCTCTGCGATGAACAGGGTGAACCTAAGATTCTGCCACAGGGCACCTTTGTCTATCGCCTGAATGGTCGTGACCGCCAGAAGTCTGCCAGCTACTATACGCCTGAGGTTCTGACACGAAGCACCGTGAAATATACCTTGAAGAGTATTCTCGACGAGGTGGCTGAGGGCAAGCGCAAGGCGCAGGATCTTCTCGATTTGAAGATTCTGGAACCTGCCATGGGTGCAGCTGCCTTCCAGAACGAGGTAATCAACCAGCTGGCTGAGGCTTATCTCACCTATCAGCAACAGCAACGCCACGAAGCTGGTTTCAAGGAGTGGCGCATCGCCCCAGACCACTATCGTGATGAGCTTCAGAAGGTGAAGGCGTACATCGCCACACACAATGTTTATGGAGTCGATTTAAACCCAACTGCCATAGAGTTGGGTAAGCTATCGCTGTGGCTGAACGTAATCCATAAGGACATGGAGACTCCGTTCTTCTCCAACCGTCTGGCTTTAGGCAATGCCGTGATTGGCGCCTGGCTGAAAGTCTATGACAAGAAGGATATTATAGGTCATTCTGTTACCGTTAAGGGCAAATACAAATTGCTTCC
This sequence comes from uncultured Prevotella sp., assembly GCA_900551985.1. Lineage (GTDB taxonomy): Bacteria > Bacteroidota > Bacteroidia > Bacteroidales > Bacteroidaceae > Prevotella. Next base: position 5,337 of record URYG01000055.1, read on the forward strand.
TAACGAATGGTGGACCAAGGCTCCTCATAAGATTCACTTCAACAAGGTGAACTTCGAGAACGGAAAGGTAAAGAGTGCCGTAAAGCGTTCGGTGAATGAGATTTACCACTTCCTGTTGCCTGACAAGAACATGCTTGCCGTGCGCAGCATCAAGGATGTGTTCATCCCTGCTGATGCTACGGAAGAAGAGCGATTGAAACTGAAAGAGACCCGCAAGGCGCAGATCAAGGGCATGAAGGAGATGCTGGACGACTGGACAGCCCCTATCAGCAGTGAGGAGTTCCAGATTCTGCAACGCATCTCTGCCAAGATTGATAAGCGATTGCTGGAGTACTTCACCTTCCAATGGGACATTGAGCGACTGACCAACAACAAGACCGACCTTTGGGGAATCTATGGTCAGACTACGCTGGAGTTTGGTTCTCTTGCCGAAAACTATGCTGAGAAAGAGCGACTGAATGATACCCGCTACCGCCATAACAATGCATACTTCATTCTGAAGAATGTGATGGACTATTGGTGTTCCCTTTGGTTCTGGGAGTTTGATGATGCCCATGAGCTCCCTACCCGCCGTGAGTTCTGGAGTGACATCGAGGCGATTCTCCAGGTAAAGGACGAGGATTTGAATGCCCGTACCAAGCGTGCCCTGCAGACTTATGTGGAGAAGGACGGTCAGCTTGGCTTCTTTGGAGAGAACCATCAGAACGACCTCTTTGCACAAGCCAAGTATGAGAACATGGCACACGAAGACCCTCATCACGATGAGGATACAGACTTGGAAGACAACGACGAGGTAAGCGAACTGAAGACTCAGTCGAAGGAAGAAATCTTAGGCGACACCCAGGGTGTCGTCCGCACCTTCTTTGATGATAGTATGCGCTTCAAGACCGTGAAGAAATATGCCGACCGCTACCACTTCTTCCATCCGATGCTGGAGTTTATCGAAGTATTCTGGCTGAGAGATGGATTCGATATTATCTGTGGTAATCCGCCTTGGATTAAGTTGGAGTTTAACGAGGCTAACATCATTTCAGATAAATACCCTGAGGTTGCTATCCGAAAGGTGTCAGCACCTGACGTGCGCCAGCGCATCAACGACTTCTTGGGTAATCCAGCCATGAGAGACCTTTATACTTCAGAACAATATGAGAACGTGGGAAGTACTGCGTTCTTAAACGCTTATTGTAACTATCCGTTACTGGTTGGTCAGCAGACTAACCTGTATAAGTGCGTGCTCGAAAATACAATGGATTTGGCTTCGGAAGAGAAAGGATTCATCGGTTTGCTTACTCCAGAAAGTATCTATGATGACCCTAAGGGACAGCCAGTTAGACGTGAATTATACAAGCGTTTGCGCTATCATTTCCAGTATGTTAACACTTTGAAACTTTTCAGTGAAATATTACATTGGGTAACGTATGGTTCAAACATATTAGGTGGTAAAAAGGCAACGCCATCTTTTTACAGCATAAACAACCTTTACCATCCATCAACTATTGATGGATGCTTTGTACACAACGGAGAAGGCCAATGCGGTGGATTAAAAACAATAGACGGAAATTGGAATACGAAGTCTCACAAAGATAGGGTCATCCTTTATGATGCAAGCAAGCTTGAATTACTATCAAAGATATTTGAAGATGGTTCTACTGCTGATTCCGCCAAATTAGTTAACATTCATTCTACTGAAGTTTTAAAAGTTTTGGAAAAAATAGAAGCATTCAATTCACATGTTAGAGATTTTACTCATATCATAACAGTTTGCTTTGATGAAACAGGTGCTCCTAATGCAGGTATTATCAAACGAGATACTCACTACCCAAATGTAGATGAGTATGATATGGTCTATAATGGTCCACATATCTATGTAGCAAATCCTTTCTGCAAGAATCCTCGCCGAGAATGTACTGTTGCAAATAGAGACTACGACACATTAGATTTGAATTCAATTGATGCGGACTTTATGTCACGCTCAAATTATCGTAGATTAATATCTATCAATGATTTTAAATCATATGTTAGAGGCTTTAGCCTTGGACAAAAAGATGGCAAACAAATATTTGACAATTATCTTGACAATTATAAGGTCGGCTTTAGAAATATGATGAGCCAAAGTGGTGAAAGAACGTTGATATGTGCTGTTTTGCCTCGCAAAACAGCACATATCCACGGTGTACGTTCTATTTCGTTCCTTAATAGAACGTACACCGTGGATATTGCTGCACTTTGTGCTTCTATTGTTATGGATTTCTACATGAAAACTATTGGGTCTGACAATTTAATGCCTTCTAGAATGCAGTCATTCCCTCTTGGCGTAGCCGAAAAGTACCAGTCAGCCATGTACTCACGTACTCTCCTCCTCAACTGCCTCACGGTCCACTACGCCGACCTCTGGCAGAGTTGCTGGCGCCCAGAGTACGCTCAGGAAAAATGGTCACTCTCCGACCCTCGCCTCAAGCCATTCACTGGCTTAACCGAGGAATGGACATGGGATACTCCTTTGCGTAATTACTTCGAGCGCCGCCAGGCTTTGGTAGAAATCGATGTGTTGGCAGCGATGGCATTAGGCTTGTCATTAAAAGACCTGGAGCTTATCTATACCATCCAGTTCCCTGTACTCCAGCAGAACGAGAACGACACCTGGTATGATGCCAAGGGCAACATCGTCTTTACCTGCTCAAAGGGTTTGAATGGTGTAGGCTGTGAGCGCAAGGAATGGGAAGCCATCCGTGGCAGCCTCAGCGAGGACGGCATGACCTATGAGGGTACAGCCCCAACCTACGTCCACACCATCGACCCAAAGAAGAGCGAGATGTATGGCGGCGAAGAAGTAACCTATTATGCACCCTATAATAAGTGCGATCGCATCGCCGACTATCGCCGTGCCTGGGCATTCTTTGAAAGAAAGTTAAAATAGAGAATTGATATGTCATAATAATAAAATATATGATTATGGACAAAATGATTAAAAACGACAAAGATGTACTACAAAGTGTCTTTGGAGACACTTGCGTTATCATAGAAGAGGCTCGCAAAAAAGCTTTTAGAGCAGTTAATACTGCATTGACTGTACGCAACTGGCAGCTCGGAGAACGAATTGCCAGAGAGCATCTCGGTGAAGATGGCCGTGCAGAGTATGGCAAACATATCATGGAATCACTCGCCAATATGCTTACCGCCAAGTACGGAAAAGGGTTTGATAAAAGTTCATTATATAAATATGTTAAGTTCTATTCTATGTTTCCTGAGATTGTGGACGCAGTGCGACCACAATCTCAAGACCTTGACAATACGAATAAGCCATTGTTGCCATGGTCTCTATATAGAGAGTTGATACGAGTAGAAAATGATGATGCCCGCAAGTGGTATGCAACAGAAGCGGCTCGCGAAATGTGGAGTTCACGAACACTCCATCGTAACATTGCATCTCAATACTATTTCCGTATGCTTCAGACACAAGCCAAAGATAAAGTAAGAAATGAAATGCATCAGCTTACAGCACCTTTCCAACAGGACAATCTTGAATTTATAAAAAATCCTGTTGTTGCTGAGTTTCTTGGTTTCGAACAAAATACAGACTTTACAGAATCAGACTTAGAGAGTAGTATCATTACCCACATCCAAAAGTTTGTCATGGAAATGGGCAAAGGATTCGCTTTTGTCGCACGCCAAAAGTATATCCGTACCGATATGGGCGATTTCTACATTGACTTGGTGTTTTACAATTATATACTTAAATGCTTTTTCCTGATTGACCTGAAAACTTCACAGATAACACATCAAGACGTTGGACAGATGGATATGTATGTTCGCATGTACGATCAACTACAACGTACAGAAGGCGACAATCCAACTATCGGTCTGCTTCTATGTTCCGAAACTAGTGAAGATATGGCACGATATAGTGTTTTGCATGGAAATGAACAGATTTTTCAAGCCAAGTATCTAACACTTCTTCCTTCAAAAGAAGAACTCGCCAAAGAAATAGAACGACAAAAAGAAATCTTCAGACTCCAACACTTGAAATAACGCTTATGCTGCCATTACAACAAGCTTATGAAGTACGCTCCGCCGTACTCGAATATATCAAAGCCACTTTCCACTTCAAGGACAATGAAGTGGGAAAGGCTTTCTACCAGTTTATTGAGGATTCCAGAAACGGACTCTTCAAGGGACCTTATGTCTCCCTGAAAACTCCCTTCGTAAAGGCAAAGGAAGAGGAGCAGATTCCCTTGGATATCCGTCCGCCGTTCACTCCTCACCTGCACCAGATTCAGGCTTTCCGCCGTCTGACCACCCATGATGGGCATCAGCCGGAACCTACCCTGCTCACCACAGGAACCGGTTCGGGTAAGACCGAATGTTTCCTCTTCCCGGTACTCGACTACGTATATCAGATGAACCGGGAGAAGGTTTGTCCGGGCGTGAAAGTCATCATCCTCTACCCTATGAACGCCCTGGCAAGCGACCAGGCAAAGCGTCTTGCCGAAGCCATCTGGGGAACGGAGGAAGATCACCCGTTGAGAGGAAAGGTAACAGCCGGACTCTTTATCGGTGAAGGAACGAACCCCAAGGAGCACCCTACCCAGATGGGGAAAGACCATATCATAGAAAACCGAGACAGCATCGTACATGGCGAAGTACCCGACATCCTGCTTACCAACTTCAAGATGCTCGACTATGCCCTGATGCAGCAGAAATATACTCCCTTGTGGCGAGGCAACCTAGGAGCCAGAGAACCGATGCTCAAATTCCTGGTATTGGATGAGTTACACACCTACGATGGCGCCCAGGGCACAGATGTAGCCAACCTCATCCGACGCCTGAAGCTAAAACTGAATCTGCCAGAGCACAAACTTACCCCAGTAGGAACGAGTGCCACCATCGGTAACAAGGAAGACTCCAAGCAACTGCTGTGCGAATATGCCAGCAGCGTATTCGGCGAAGAGTTTACAGCCGAAAGCATCATTGAGGAGCACCGTATCAGCGTGGAAGATTTCTTTGCAGACATCACGGAAGATGGACTGCCGGAGAAGTTTGACCTGAAGCGATGCACCCTGAAAGAGACCAAGTCCGTGGAAGCCTACCTGCGCACCATCCGACAGATCTGGTTGCCAGGCTGCAAAGCCGACCGGGCAGAAATAGGCGCAAGACTCAGAAAGCTGCAGATATTCAAGGACCTGCTGAGCGTTACTACCCAAGGCATTATCACCATGGAACAGCTGGGCAAACAGTTGGGAAGAAAGAACGCAAGTTTTCAGCGAATGCTCCTCAACTACCCAGTCTATGCAAACATAGCACTGGAGAATATGCTTGCCCTGATATCAGAGGCTAAGATGCCAGGCGGAAGGTTTCCGCTGCTCTATCTCCAGGTGCAGCTGTGGCAGAGAGAGTTGAGTGGCATTCAGCGGTTTGTACAGAATGAACCGGAATTCACATGGAGAGACAACATCCCGATGGACGACCGCATCTCCCTGCCAATCTACTTCTGCAGAGATTGCGGAAGCAGCGGTTGGATTACCACCAAGAAGGCAACCGAGCGGAAGTTTGCTACAGATGCATCAGCCATCAATACTGCATTCATGGATGGGGATAAGGATGTGATACTCATGAATACAGAAAACAGGAAGAATGAGCCTATCGAGGATTACATCAACCAAAACGGAGTAAATAAACCACTCTATATCCATCCTGACGACCTGACCATCGGTGCCAAGACCGACCCGGAAGTGCTCAGAGTAAGAGTACTAAGCCGCAGGATTTTTGCCCAGAATGGCAAGTCGCTGTTTCTGGACAAGAAGTGCCCGCTCTGCATGAGCGATTCACTCACCATCGTGGGCGGCAGAACCACCACACTATCGTCGGTGGGCGTGAGCCAAATCATGGCAAGCGACATGGACAGCGAGGATGCGAGCAAGCGAAAGATGCTGAGTTTCAGCAACTCCGTGCAGGATTCAGCCTATCTGGCAGGTTACTATGAAATCAGAACCTACCGCTTCCTCTTCCGCCAAAGCATCCAGCAATATCTCAAGACGATAGACAAGCCTGTCAGTCTGGAAGAGTTGCAGGAGGGTTTTAAGAAATACTGGAAAGCAAGGCTGGAGAGCGATGAGTACTACTATCGCTTCATACCGGATGACCAGATAGAGAAAATAGATTTGAAAAAGAACTATCGCAACCCTGCTACAGGCGAGCTGACCGATAAGTTCAAGAAAGAGTTTGACCTGAGGGTGGATTGGGAAATCTGCTCTGAGTTTGGTATGATGTCAACCCGTGGCCGCACTTTGGAAAAGATGGGTTCCAGTGCTACCCTGTTCAGAGAGAACGACCTGCGCCTGGTATTCCACAAAATGGAAACATGGCTGAACGAAAACCATCTTGACTTTATATGCAAGGAAGAAAAAGCCTTCCTTCACTTTGCCAATGGCATATTGCACCGTCTGCGCCAGCGTGGTGGCATAGACCATGAATTCCTGCGTCTGTACCGCACGCAGCAGTTGAAAACGGTGATGCTCAACTGGCCTCGCCAGAGCAACATCCACTTTCTGTATCGTGGTTTCCGCTCTACCCGTGTGCCACACATGATAGGCTATCAGCCAGTGAAGACCAAAGATGAAGTACTGGATGTGACGACTGTAAGAAACAATCGCCGCAACTGGTTCTACAACTATTTCATCAAGAGCCTGATACCACAGGATATGATGTTCCAGCCCAACGTAGAACAGATCAACGACTTCTATGTGATGCTGCTCAACACCATGACCGACTGTATGATTCTGGATAAGAAGGAGGCTCATGGCATGGTGAACTATGCCATCCGCCCGGATGCCATCTATGTGGAGGCAGGAGTCAGAAACCTGAAGTGTGACGAATGCGAATCACACCTGTTTGTTGGCAAAAGTGATACTTTGAGCGAAGGCACACATTGCCTTGACTTCAAGTGCGATAAGGGAATTTACGAAGAAGGAGAATCGATGTCAGACAATTACTATCGCCAGGTATATGACAGAGAATCTTCTCCTCGAATCTATGCACACGAACATACAGGACTTCTGGACAGAGAGGTAAGAGAAAGGATTGAGCATGAGTTCAAAGACCATACCGACGAAAACGGCAAGCCCCTGCAGCATGCCATCAATGTACTGACCGCCACCTCTACCCTGGAGATGGGTATCGACATCGGTGACCTGAACGTAGTAGCCAATACAGGCATTCCGCCCAAGCCAGGCAACTTCCTGCAGCGCATCGGTCGTGCGGGCCGTAAGGAAGGTTCGGCTCTGGTGCTCAACTATGCCAAGGCAGGCAAGCACGACATGTTCTACTTTGCCTCCCCATTGGAGATGATGGAAGGAGAAGTGAGCACTCCGGGATGTTTCCTGGAGGCTAGAGACATCTTGCGCCGCCACTTCCTAGCCTATTGCATTGATTCATGGGTTAGCTCCGACAGTAACAACGAGATTCCAAACGTGCTCAGGGAACTGCATCTCAACCATACTCTGCTGACTGATCCGAACTTCTTCATCAACCGAATATTCGAATACATCAAGGGAAATCTCATCCAGCTGGAAGAGAGATTCAGAGAGCAGTATCCTCAGAATACGCAACCCGTATTGGATGAACTCTTTATTACGCTCGACTCCACCAAATTCTATGAACACGTAATCGTAGAGTTTGAAAACCTGATAGAGCGCATCAACCAGATACGAACAGAAAAGACCCATATTGGAAAGATGCTCAAGGAGATTCCTATGAACGATACGATGCGCCGGACAGAACTGCTAGATCAGAACAGAAGCTTGAGAGCTCAGGAAGAGATGATTAACAAGGAGATTGTTGTGGAGTTTATGACCAATGCCGGTCTGCTGCCAAACTACGCCTTCCCGGAAACAGGCGTCAAGTTGACCGCTACCATCTTCTCCAAGAAGGCATTGGGCGATGAGGCAGAAAATACGCCAGAACCAACTACCCTGGAACTGGTAAGACCAGCCTCGCAAGGAATCAGGGAGCTGGCTCCAGACAACAAGTTCTATACACAGAAACTGAAGTTGCCAATCAACGGTTTGTCGCTGAAAGACAGAGCCGATTCAGTAAAGATGCTGAGATACTGCAGCGACTGCGATGCACTTGCCACGGAAGACATGCCAGAATACAACCTGAATACCTGTCCTAAATGTGGCAGCGATTCCTGGCACGCCAACAAGCATAAGTTTCTGAAGTTTACGGCTGCACTATCCAGCTGTTACCGCGACAAGGCTGCCATCAACGACAGCAAGGAAGAGCGTGAGGAGGAGTTCTACAAGACCATGAAGCATTTCCGTTTCGACCACAATGGAGCCATTCATTCGTATGGTCTGAAAAAGGTGGGCTTCGGTATAGAGTTCTGCAAGGACGTAACCCTGACAGAGGTGAACTATGGCAGCAGAAAGCAGCTTGCCGACCAGGTAACCATCAACAAGCAGCAGCACATATCGGGACTGGGCTTCGTTACCTGCCAGTATTGCGGCAAATCGACTCCTGTGCTCTATGGCACAATGGACGCCAAGGAGATGCATCATCCTTACTGCAACCATAAAGAAATAGGTTATCCTGCCGATACTGCCCATGCAGATACATTCGACAGTCTGTATCTTTACCGAAGCATGCATACGGAGGCTATCAAGGTATTGCTCCCTGTACAACTCTTTGAAACAGAGGCTTCATCACAACTGTTCAAGGCTGGCATCGAACTGGGTATGCGCCATTACTACAAGAGTAATCCGGAGCACCTGCGCATAGACACCTACCAGGAATACAACAAGGCTACGCAGAACTTCGACAACTATCTGGTTATCTACGATACGATACCGGGTGGTACGGGCTATCTGTCGAAGCTATATAATAAGGTGGAGTTCTCAAAACTGATAGAAATCAGCTATGAGCATATCCGCAACTGTGAATGTCAGCGAGAAGGCAAGGACGGCTGCTACCATTGTATCCTGAGCTATGGAAACCAATGGCAACGCCAGAACCTGAGTCGTGCAAGAGCTGAAGAACTGTTTAAGAAGATTGTTGACCAATTGGATCATTGGGAAGACATCAACGGTTCTGTGGGCAACATCACGAGCAGCGGTGTCATTGAGGATAGCGAGTTGGAGATTCTCTTCGTCAAGACAATGGAGAATGTCTGCAAGAAAAAGCACTGGAGTTGGAAGAAAGAGGTGGATGCCGTGGACGAGACATATAACTATCAGCTCATCATCAAGGATGATGAACGGGAGATAAAATACATCGTCATCCCACAATATAAACTGGGTCCATCACTGGGCGTGGAGAAAACCACTGTTCCGGATTTCCAGTTTATCTGTGCCTATGCTCAGGTAAAAGGTCAGGAACAGGATGTACAAGGCATTCCGCAATGGTCTGTATTCATGGACGGTTACGATTATCATGCCAGCAAGCAGAACCTGCGTTTCTACAGTGATGTTCAGAAGCGAGAAGCCATCAGTCACTCTTCTGGACTTCCAAAACTCTCGTGGACATTGACCTGGGAAGACATCAAGCCTTATATCTCACCCGATGAGGATATGGATGAAACGGCAGATGAACTGTTCATCGCTTCTCCAGACCGAGAAATGTTGTCCATTTTTAAAAATGACCTCTGGAGAATGAAGGACTCTGTAAAGCGTTTCGTCTTCATGCTGTCCCACACAGATCTGTGCTATCTGAGAAAAGAAGCATTCTCTTATCTAGCATCATGCTGGACAGATGAGAATCAGTATGCAGCATCGTATAGCCATATAGACCAGGCTGTGGAAGAAAACGCAAGAAAACAATACGAAGACGTTTCTGAGAAAGAAAAATATGATTGCCATTTCTTCGTGAAGACCACATTCATTCCAAGGAACACGTTGGTGGCTGGTTCTGCTTGGTATCCATACGATTGCGAAGAAGACTTCCAGGATAGCGTGAGATATAAATGGGGCATCAAGGAAGGACTTTCGGAAATCAACAAAGCCGACTGGACAGACTTCTGGCACCGATTCAATATCCTGCAATTCTTCAACAACAAGGCACAGGAAGAGCCAACAGAACAGATAGACTTGGATGAAGTACTGCTCTACTTCCCTGGGCTGGAGAATATCGTAACG
>URYG01000056.1 GCA_900551985.1 uncultured Prevotella sp.
CTAAGAACGAGTCTATCGCTAACATCGCCCGCTTGAACCGTGAGTTCTTGAAGGCTAAGTTGGCTGACTAATCCACCGTATCTCTTAAGACACCGGAATTTCTCTTCGCATTCTTAGGAATGCGAGAGAATTTTCTCAAAAACCCTTCACCCTTCACCTTTTTGATGTAAGCGGCTGAAGGATAGGTAGTTGGGTGGGTGAAGGGTTGAAATGACTCTTCACCCACCCTTCACCTTTTTATGGGGATAGGTGAAGAGTGGTGAAGAGTGGTGAAGGGTCAGCGCCACTCTTCACCTCTCGAATCCCCTGTGTTTATCGGGGGGTCAGGCGAAAAGGTGAAGGGTGAAGAGTAAAAACGAGAGTAGGCTTTTTTACTGCGGAAGCCTCGTTTCAATTTTTGCCTTGCCATGGCATTTTTTTGCCCTTTGGGAGGGCAATTTATTGCCATAGCCAGGCAATAATCCTTATGTCGTGAGAGGTTTAAAAGAACAGAAGTATTAAGCTATAAAAATATAAAGTACCATTCCATAAAGATATAAAAAGAGCATCAATGATGAACCAAGCGACTCAAGACTTTATTCGCCAGCACCAGGATGATGACGTCCGCCAGCTGGCTTTTCTAGGTAGCAAGTATCCGGAAGTAGATATGCCTTTCGCTCTCGATCAGATTCGCGGGCGAAAGATGGCTCGTGTCAAGTTGCCTCGTTGGGCAAGTCTCGAAGGCATCATCTATCCTCCTCATATTTCTATGGAGCAATGCTCCTCTGAATCTACTGCGCTTTACAAGGCAGAATTGGCTGCGAGATTGCTCGACTTGCCGGTTTCTTCGTCAGCTTCTTCATCAGACAATGAAAAAGCAGCAGGAAACGCTTCAGATTCTCACTTTTCTAAAATTTGCGAATTTTCGAGCGGATGGGCGGTTGATTCAGAATTCGCCAAAAATGAAGGCTCTTTGGGAAAGAAACAGATATTAACAGAATCTGAAGATAATGTTAATAAAGAGAAAAAGAAACCTAGCCTGGAAGATTTTTCTGAAGAAATAGAGTTTGTTGACCTGACTGGTGGATTTGGAGTAGATTTCTCTTATATCGCTGCCCAGTTGGGCGTGAAGTCGATGTATGTGGAGCGTCAGGCTCATCTCTGCGAGGCGGCAAAGGAGAACTTTGGGCGTTTGGGGTTGAAGAACGCCATCGTGAAGAATGGGGATGGAATAGAAATTCTTCATTCTTTTCAGCCAAAGAAAGATGATGCTGCATCAGCTGATGATTCTTCAGGCATAACTTATGACCAACCTCGGTCATTACTTAAGACCAACCTTGGTCTTAAGATAATCTTCATAGATCCTGCTCGTAGAGACGATGCAGGCAACAAAGTCGTATCCTTAAAGGATTGCACGCCCGATGTTACCGTTTTGCAGGAAGAGATGCTTTCGAAGGCTGATTACGTCATCCTCAAACTCTCTCCGATGCTCGACTGGCACCGTGCCATAAGCGAATTAAGCCACGTAAGAGAGGTTCATATCATCTCCGTGAGCAATGAATGCAAGGAGCTCCTTTTAGTGCTGTCAGCGCGAAATATGGGCGGAATGGAGGTTTCATCAGCAGATGGAGAAGTAAAACATGCCGGGAATCTCCGCATTTATTGCATCAACGATACCCAATCCTTTGTCTGTGATGAGTCGGATATGGAGACTTCTTCGGTGAAGATTGCTCCATCCACCCTTGAAGAGATGCAGTATCTCTATGAGCCGAATGCCTCGTTGATGAAAGCCGGCTGTTTTGGCGTTCTTTCCGAGCGATATGATGCAAAGATGCTTTCCAGGAACAGTCATCTTTTCGTAAGCCGTGAACCTATCGCCGCTTTCCCCGGCAGAAGTTTCCGCATCATCGCCGTTTCTTCTTTTAATAAGAAGGAGTTGAAGCGTCATCTGTCAGGAATCACCAAGGCGAACATCGCCACCCGCAATTTCCCCCTTTCCGTGGCAGAATTGCGCAAGCGCCTGAAGCTGAAGGATGGCGGAGAAACCTATATTTTCGCTACCACATTGAGCGACGAAAGCCATGTGCTGGTAATAACGGAGAAAGCTTAGAAAACCTCGAAAATGTGTAGTTTGAAAATTGGAAGTCGCAATTTGCGACTTCTTTAAGGTCGCATTTTTGCGACTTTGAAACCTTATCCTATCTTTTAAGGTGCCAAATTTCATCTTAAACTAAAACATTCTTCCTGAAGATTTTATATTTCAATTAATCACGTCCTCTGTTTAAGGTGCCAATTGGAACTTTAAACAGAGAACGTGGTGGTACCAGATATATGATGCATATGCCAAATCTGTATTCTTATTATAAAAGAGCAGAAAAGTAACAAATTCCTTCCTAAATATTTGGAAGTAACTAATATTTTTCTTATTTTTGCAGCATGGAAGAAGAAAACATACGGCAGGTTATATATTCTGAGGAATTTAATGACTTTTATGATAGCTTAGATTCCAGGATACAAGATAAGTTTGATTATGGGTTACGGCTCATAAAGACTCAGTATGTAGTAAATAAGAAGTTTGTTAAACATCTTGAAAACACAGACTTTTATGAACTGCGTATATCTATCACCTCTGATGAGTATAGGACGGTATTGTTTGCAATAGACAATGCTAGTTTTATACAATGTAAAAGAGTTATTTTGCTGAATTCCTTTATAAAGAAAGGGACAAAGCAATACAAAGCAGAAATAAAATTAGCAGAAAGGTTATTAAAGAAATATTTGGAGGATTAGTCTTATGTTAAAATTTAATGAAGAAAAATTAGCTAAATTGCGAACATTTGATGATGTTTTGCAAGAAAAATATGGCGAGCCTGGCAGTGCGGCTCGCAAGGAGTTTGATGCAAGAGCCAAGGCATGGTATTATGCAGAGTTATTAAGGGATGAACGCAAGAAGCAGAAGATGACTCAGAAAGCTCTTGCAGAGAAAATCGGAAAGAAAAGAGAATATGTTTCTTCTTTAGAGAAGGGGCAGACGGATATGCAACTCTCTACATTCCTGAGCATTGCTGATGCCTTAGGTATGCAATTCTCTTTGGTTGTAGGTTAAACCAATTATGTGATAAGAAAGGGCTAGGGTTACTGCTTATAGTCCTTATTTAAAATGAACTCATAAAAAAATGGCAAAAAAGAAAAAAGGTAAAGGTAGCGGCAATCCTGTGCTGGATGCGCTAACCGAAATGTTGAGCGCAATGTCGCCCGAAGAAAAGATGCAGCTGATGGCTAATCTCGAAAACATCGCACAGGCGGGAAGCCCTATGGATGATATCCTGGAGGCTTCGTACACTTATCAGTGCCCGGACTATACCAGGGAGGTAAAGCCTCTGGCGGGTTATCTGCAGTCTTTATTGGGTGCAGCCTTGCCTAGCGATGTTCTTCATGCGTATGAAGTGGCTCATAAAGAGTTGGAGCCCCTTTCGCATCAAGAGCAGGAAGATGCAATGCGTAACTTTTTTATGCACATTCTTGCCGGCGGATTGACTCATTGTTTCGCACAGGAGGCAAACGCCACCGCCTTGCCTATGATAGCCGGCTTCCAGCTGGTAGATGATTTCAAGCTTACAGGTCTCTTAGACGTCATCCTCGAATTATTGAAGCAGAATATGGACTTCTATGAGTTTTATTTCGGTGCATTCGAAGAGGCTATTACCCTGATTTTGGCTCATGTAGGTGTGGGACATCTTGAGGAACTGAAAGAGATGATGAAGACCGAAGGATTCTTGCCTGAAGCTTATCCGATTATCTTCAAGGCTGTGGTACAGATGGCCGTGGAGGATCCTTTCTGCCGCCTGCAGGTATTGGGATGGGCTGCGGATGTGTTGAAATCATGTGTAGAGGTGACTTTCCCGGCCATGGCGATGGATTGGCTGGTAGAAGCTCTTGCTGAAATCAAGGCGGTAGATTTGTTGCCTCTGGTTAAGGACATCTATAAGAAATTTGACATACAGCCTATGATCATCAAGGGTGGAATCAAGGAAATTACCAAGTTGCTTTCTAAGGGAACTGATCAGCGAATTGTCGGTTTTGCAGATTGCAAGGAATTCTTGAATCTCTTGCTTGAAGGCGAAGCCTGCAACTTTGAAGTGGATGACGACTGGTTTAATGATGAGGATGACGATAACTGGTGTATTGATGATGATGATGAGCGAGACGCTGATGCCTTGTTCTTTAAGGAGTGTGGTTACAAACCAGCCAAACCAAAAGCTAAAACTGCGAGAAAAGGCAAGCGTAAGTATGCACTCACCCTGGATGTTACCTTGAAAGGTTCTCCTCGCAAAGTTTATCGCCAGTTGGTTGTTCCTTCTGATTTGACATTGAATCACTTGGGCGAAATCCTGGTTCGGGCAGTGGGCTGGGAAGGCTATCATCTTAACCAGTTTATAGCCGGTAAGACTTATTATGCAGAGCCTAGCGATGATGACTGGATGATGGACATGCAGAAGGATGCTGGCAAATATACGATAGGTAGCTTGCTGAGCAGGGTGAAAAGTAAGATAAAATGGGAATATGACTTCGGAGACAGCTGGGTTCATGAGATAACTCTGGTTGAGAAGCAAGCCGTAGAAGAGGACGAAAAGGTGAAAGTACAGTTGCTGAAGGGAAGTGGTGCCTGCCCTCCAGAGGATTGTGGTGGAGTTGGCGGCTATCGCCATTTGCTCAATGTGCTCAAGAATCCTGATGATGAGGAGTATGAGGAGATGACGGAATGGCTTGGAGGCAGATTTGATCCTAAGTCATTTAGTCTTACTGCTGCCCGAAACAGAGTAAAGGGATATCAGCAATATTAAGTATCCACCAAAACCACCACTAATCGGGTGGAATAAGCCATTTTGTGGCTCGTCGAGATTTTTTCAGAATGTAGAAGTTTGAAAACGATATAAAGTGGAGTCTCTGATACGAGTTATCAGAGGACAACAAGTGATGCTTGACCGCGACTTGGCTGAGCTGTATGGAGTAGAAACAAAAAGATTGAATGAGCAGGTAAAACGTAATATAGAGCGTTTCCCTGAAGACTTTATGTTTCAGTTGACCCCAAATGAATTTGATAACTTGAAGTCGCAATATTGCGACTTCAAGTTGGGGCGGTGTAAGAAAACTGCCTTACGCTTGAAGCAAACATTCGCATCATGCGAGCATTTGTATTTGTTGATTGCCATAATAGCCAACATCCTCCGATGGAAATCTCTGTTTTCCGTCGTTCCCACGATCGTTTTCTTTGTATTGATGATACGGTTTATCATGTGGGAGCCTCCATCAAAGACTTAGGAAAGAAATGGTTTGCCTTTTCTAAGATGGAAGACTTCAAGCCAGAGGAACTTGTAGCAAAAATCAACGAAGCATTTTGAAAAGCCGTTTGCCTATATCAAATTAGTATTCTTATACTAAAAGAGCAAAAAAGCAACAAATTCCTTCCTGAATATTTGGAAGTAACTGATATTTTTCTTATTTTTGCAGCATGGACGAAGAATAGAGAATAGGTTGAACTTTTTGGACCGATCAAATCCAAGCCTGGCAAGTCGACTTCAAAGTCTGCGAGAAAAGGCAAATAAACATATCATCAATTATAAACATAAAGCAAACTATACAGCAATGAACAAATTAAAAACTATCTATCTGTCGCTCCTGTTCTTCCTGGCGATGAATATGATGGGCGGAGTGAATGCGATGGCGGAGAACTATCCCTATCGCAGTGATTATCTTTGGCTTACCGTGCCCGATCATGCCGACTGGCTCTATCGCACCGGAGAGCAGGCCAAGGTGGAAATAAGCTTCTACAAGTATGGAATACCCCGTGATGGCGAGGTGAAGTATGAAATAGGCAACGACCTGCTCGAGGCTGATAAGCTGGGAAGCTTCAAGCTGAAGAACGGGCGCGCCATCGTGAACATCGGAACCCGAAAGACTCCGGGCTTCCGAGACCTGAGATTATCTTATCAGCTCGATGGCAAAACCTATCAGCATCACGTAAAAGTGGGATTCTCGGTGGATAAGATTCAGCCTTATACCCAGGAACCTAAGGATTTCGACAGCTTCTGGCAGAAGGCGAAGGATGAACTGAAGAATGTTCCCCTGAGCTACACCAAGGAACTCGCCAAGGAGTATTGCACCGATAAGATAGATTGCTATCTCGTAAAACTTCAGATAGACAAGATGGGACATGCGATGTATGGCTATCTCTTCTATCCCAAGAATGCCAGCCGGGGCAGTCATCCCGTGGTTCTCACTCCTCCGGGAGCCGGCATCAAGACCATCAAGGAACCCCTGCGCAACAAGTATTATGCCGAGAACGGATTCATCCGCTTCGAGATAGAAATCCATGGCCTCGACCCACGTCTTCCTGCCGAAACCTTCCAGGAGATAAGCAAGGGATTCAACGATAGAAACGGGGGCTATCTTGCCAATGGCTTGGAAGATAAGGACCGTTACTACATGCGCCATGTGTATCAGGGATTGGTGCGCTGCATCGACTTCCTTACCTCGCTCCCCGAATGGGACGGAAAGAATGTGGCTGTGCAGGGCGGAAGCCAGGGCGGCGCCTTGGCGATTATCGCAGCAGGCTTGGATAGCAGGGTAACCCAGTGTGTGGCCAATCATCCGGCGCTCAGCGATATGGCTGCATACGTTGAGAAGGGAAGAACGGGCGGATATCCTCACTTCAATAAATACCATGGGATATTGCAGAACAAGGATTGCATCCATACCCTGGCTTATTACGACGTGGTGAACTTTGCCCGGAAGGTGAAGGTGCCTACTTATCTCACCTGGGGATACAATGACGATACCTGTCCGCCAACCACCAGCTACGCCGTGTGGAATACGCTGAAATGCGAGAAGGAAAGTCTGCTTACACCAATCAACGAGCATTGGACAACCACCGACACCAATCGCAAGCAGATGGAGTGGATAAAGAAGCATCTCATTAAATAAAGAAGCATCCTATCAAGACGCATCTTTTAAAGATACTCTCATCAAGTGATGAATCCGCCAAAACCTCCACTAATCGGGTGATATAGGCTAGTTTGGGGCTCGCAATCAACCTCGAACCCCTAAAAAATGAAAATAAAGATAGCAATATTTGGTCGTTTGGCGAAATATTGCTATTTTTGCATCCTATAATATTGCAAACTAGTTTGAAATCATGTCATTAATTGAAATTAAAAAGGTCGAAAGCAAGAAGGATTTGAAGACGTTCATCGACTTCCACTACGACCTCTACGAAGGCAACGAATATGATGTGCCTAATCTTTTCAGCGACGAAATGAATACCCTGAGCCAGGATAAGAACGCAGCGTTCGAGTTCTGTGAGGCGGAGTATTATCTTGCCTACAAAGATGGGAAATTGGCAGGTCGCGTCGCTGCAATCATCAATCATAAGGCAAACAATAAGTGGGGAAAGAAATCCGTTCGCTTCGGATGGATTGATTTCATCGACGACCGTGAGGTTTCGAAGGCACTTTTGGATGCTGTGGAGAAATATGGCCGAGAGAAAGGCATGGAGGATGTGGTAGGTCCGCTTGGATTTACCGATATGGACCCTGAGGGAATGCTTACCTGGGGATTCGACCAGCTTGGAACCATGCCAACCATCTACAATTTCCCTTACTATCCGGAGCACATCGAGGCCCTGGAGGGTTTTGAGGTAGATAACAAGTACGTGGAGTTCAAGATCATGGTGCCGGATGAGGTGCCTGAGAAGTACGCCAAGATTGCGATGATGATCGAGAAGCGTTACAATCTGCATGTCCGCAAGCTTACCAAGAAGGATATTTTCCAGGGTGGAATGGGACAGAAGATCTTTGATCTCATCAACGATACCTACAAGGATCTCTATGGATATTCCGAACTCTCGCAGAAGCAGATAGACCAGCTTATCAAGTCGTATCTTGGTTTCCTCGACTTCAACCTCATCACCTGTATCGAGGATTGGACGGGTGGAGAGCATAAGCTCATCGGCGTAGGAATCACCATGCCGTCGCTGGCTCATGCCCTGCGCAAGTGCCATCGTGGCAGACTGCTGCCGTTTGGATGGTTCCACGTGTTGAGAGCCATCAAGATGCACAAGACTAACATCGTTGACCTCCTTCTCATCGGTATTCTTCCAGAGTATCGTGCCAAGGGAGCCAATGCGCTTCTCTTTGCCGACTTGATTCCTTGGTATCAGAAGTACGGCATTGAGTGGGGTGAAACCCAGGTAGAGCTGGAGACCAATGCGGGTGTGCAGGGCCAGTGGGGAGCTTTGACCCCAGTGATGCACAAGCGCAGAAAGTGCTACAAGAAGATTATTAAATAGTAATCAAGGAGATTATTAAATAACAAGGAGTGAAGGAGTTAGGGAGTTAAGACAGATGTTTTTGAATCATAGCTCCTTAACTCCTCCTAAATTTTATAACTAGGAGGATTTTATGTCAGAAGATAATAATGAATTGAAAGCCCCCCAGGAGCAGCAGCCGGTGGAATATACCGACGACAATATCCGGCACTTGAGCGATATGGAGCATGTGCGTACCCGTCCGGGTATGTATATCGGTCGTTTGGGTGACGGTAACTTGCCGGAGGATGGTATCTATGTGCTCCTGAAGGAGGTGGTAGATAACTCTATCGACGAGTTCAAGATGGGTGCTGGAGCCAGATTGGAGATTGATATCGAAGATCATCTGCGGGTCAGCGTGCGCGACTATGGCCGTGGTATTCCTCAGGGAAAGCTCGTTGAGGCGGTAAGCGTGCTGAATACCGGCGGTAAGTACGACAGCAAGGCGTTCAAGAAGAGTGTCGGCCTGAATGGTGTGGGTGTGAAGGCGGTGAATGCCCTCAGCTCTCACTTCGAGGTAAAGTCGTTCCGCGACGGCAAGGTGCGCCATCTGAAGTTTGAGAAAGGTATTCTGAAAAGCGACAAGACCGAAGATACCGAGGACGAGAACGGAACCTTCATCTTCTTCGAACCGGATAATACCCTGTTCAAGAACTATTCTTTCCACGATGATTTCGTGGAAACCATGCTTCGCAACTATACTTATCTCAACACCGGACTCACCATCATGCACAATGGTCGCCGCATCCTCAGCCGCCATGGCTTGAAGGATCTCCTGACCGATAACATGACCAACGAGGGTCTCTATGAGATTGTCCACATGAAGGGCGAAGACATCGAGATTGCCTTTACTCATACCAATCAGTATGGCGAGGAGTACTATTCCTTCGTAAACGGCCAGCACACCACCCAGGGCGGTACTCATCAGAGTGCCTTCAAGGAGCACATCGCCAGAACCATCAAGGAGTTCTACGGCAAGTATGAGTATGCTGATATCCGAAACGGACTGGTGGCTGCCATCGCCCTGAACGTAGAGGAACCGGTGTTCGAGAGTCAGACGAAGATCAAGCTCGGAAGTACCACGATGTCTCCTAACGGAGGTGAAACCATCAACAAGTATGTGGGCGATTTCCTGAAGAAGGAGGTGGATAACTATCTTCATATCCACAAGGATGTGGCTGAGATTCTGGAGAACAAGATCAAGGAGAGTGAGCGTGAGCGCAAGGCGATGGCTGGTGTAACCAAGCTGGCGCGTGAGCGTGCCAAGAAGGCAAACCTCCATAACCGCAAGCTGCGCGATTGCCGCATCCACTTCAGCGACGCCAAGAACGAGCAGAAGGAGGCAAGCTCCATCTTCATCACCGAGGGTGATTCTGCCAGCGGAAGCATCACCAAGAGCCGCGACGTGAATACCCAGGCGGTATTCTCCTTGCGAGGCAAGCCGTTGAACTGCTATGGCCTGACCAAGAAGGTGGTTTACGAGAACGAGGAGTTCAACCTGCTCCAGGCAGCCCTCGACATCGAGGATGGTCTGGATGGATTGCGATATAATAAGGTGATTGTGGCAACCGATGCCGATGTAGATGGAATGCACATCCGATTGCTCATCATCACCTTCTTCCTGCAGTTCTTCCCAGATCTCATCAAGAAGGGCCACGTATATGTGCTTCAGACTCCATTGTTCCGAGTGCGCAACAAGCGAACCAAGATCAGGAACAAGCAGGCGATAGCGGATGCCGATGCCAAGTTGGGACCAAAGGAGAAGAAGGGCGATTTCATCACGCATTACTGCTACAGCGATGAGGAGCGCCAGCAGGCCATCAGAGACCTCGGTCCAGATCCGGAAATCACCCGATTCAAGGGATTGGGAGAGATTTCGCCAGAGGAGTTTGCCCACTTCATCGGTCCGGATATGCGATTGGAGCAGGTTACGCTCCACAAGACCGACCAGGTGCAGAAACTCCTGGAGTATTATATGGGTAAGAATACGATGGAACGTCAGAACTTCATCATCGATAACCTGGTGATAGAGGAGGATATTCCGGAGGAAGATTCTGATCCGCTGGATTAATTCTGGAGTTGATAGGGAGGGAAAGTAGAGAAAATCAACTGTTAACTGTTAACCTGTTAACTCCTCTCTATGAATGAAGATAAACTCTTTCTTAAAAGATAAGGAAATGAAGAAATATCTATTTATAGCGCTCCTGGCATTCCTGGCAGTAACTTCTGCCAGTGCCCAGCTGCGCATCAAGATGGGCAAGAACAGCCCGATAGAGAAGTTGGGTAGGGCGGAAATCGCCATTACCAACCTCTATGTGGATAGTGTGGATGAGAACAAGCTCGTAGAGGACGCCATCCGAGGTATGCTCGAGAAGCTCGATCCCCATTCCTCTTACGCCACAGCCAAGGAGACCAAGGCGATGAATGAGCCGCTGAATGGCAGTTTCGATGGCATTGGCGTGCAGTTTAATATGGTAGATGACACCTTGCTCGTTATCCAGCCCGTAGTGAATGGTCCTTCCGAGAAGGTGGGAATCATTGCCGGCGACCGCATCGTTGCGGTGAATGATACGGCTATTTCGGGTGTGAAGATGAGCAAGGAGGAAATCATGAAGCGCCTTCGCGGTCCTAAGGGAACCACGGTGAACCTTACCATCGTGCGCCGGGGCATCAAGGACAAGCTCATCTTCAAGGTAAAGCGTGATAAGATTCCTGTAACCACGATGGATGCGGCTTATATGATTCGCCCGGGAATCGGATACATCCGATTGGGAAGCTTCGGTCTGACCAGCTATAAGGAGGTGACTACGGCGATGGATTCGCTCAAGAAAGTGGGAATGAAAGACCTGATCTTCGACCTTGAGGATAATGGCGGCGGCTACCTTCAGGCGGCGGCTCAGATAGCCAACGAGTTCCTGCAGAAGGGAGATCTCATCGTTTATACCAGCGGTCGTGCAGCTCCCCGCCAGGAGTACAAGGCGCAGGCTAACGGAAGATGGCGTAAGGGCAAGGTGGTAGTGCTTACCAATGAGTTTACAGCTTCTGCCGCCGAGATTGTTTCCGGAGCCATCCAGGATCAGGACCGTGGTGTAGTGGTTGGTCGCAGAACCTTCGGCAAGGGATTGGTGCAGCGTCCGCTTACCTTCGATGATGGCAGCGAGATTCGCCTCACCATCGCCCATTATTATACGCCTAGCGGCAGATGCATCCAGAAGCCATATAAGAAGGGAGACAGATTGGATTATGCGATGGATCTCGACAACCGTTACAAGCATGGCGAGTTTACCAACCAGGACAGCATCCACCTTTCCGACAGCCTGAAGTATTATACTTTGCGCAAGCATCGTGTGGTTTATGGTGGTGGTGGAATCATGCCGGATTATTTCGTTCCGCTGGATACTACCAAGTACACCAAGATGCACCGTCAGCTGGCAGCCAAGAGCATCGTCATCAACCACAGCCTGAAGTTTATCGATGCTCATCGCAAGGAATTGAAGAGTCAGTATAAGGATTTCAACAAGTTCCTGGCAACCTACGAGGTTCCGTCTTCGCTCATCGAAGCGATTATCGACGAGGGTAAAAAGGAGAAAATAGAGCCTAAGGATGAGGCTGAATTGGTTCAGACGAAGAAATACCTCGCCCTGCAGCTGAAAGCCCTTGTAGCAAGAGATATCTGGGATATGAGCCAATACTTCCAGGTTTGGAACGAGACGAACGAGATTGTTCAGCGAGCCGTGAAGCTGCTGACTACGGGGAAGTAACTATAGAAAAAACGGCTGTTAACTGTTAACCTGTTAACCCGTGAGGTAATGATATAAGAAAAGGTCGTGAGGTTCAATCAGAAACTTCACGACCTTTTTGTGTATTTAGCTTTTTCCGAAATCATTTACTTCTTCTCATGCAGATGATCCCATTTCAGATAGATTCCGGCGAGGATGGTGCCGGAAATACTGTGCCAGGCGCAGCTGATGGCGCAAGGCAATACGGCGAGAGGCTGGGCGGCGAAGAAGTTGCCCGCAAGCACCGTGGCAAGACCGGCATTCTGCATTCCCACCTCAATACTGATGGTACGCTTCTTGGCAGTATTGAATCCCGCCAGTTTTCCTGCAAGCCAACCCAGAAGATAGCCCAGCGTGTTGTGGCAGAAAACCACGGCGAAAGTCCAGAGGAAAAGCGACAAGCCACGAGCTACCAAGTCATCGTGAACCGTAGAAATCACACCTCCCACGATAATCGCCAGACAGGTAACGCTGATGCCCGGCATCAGACTCTGAATGGTAGGGAAGCAATCCTTCTTACCATATATATAATTCAATGCGCAGCCGATGGCTACAGGGATAATCGTAACGATGAGGATGTTGATGAACATTCCCACAGCATCAATATGGATGATTTCGCCTGCCGTAATCTTCATCAGCAGCGGAGTCATTACCGGCGCAAGAATGGTGGAGGCGCAGGTCATTCCTACGGAGAAAGCCACGTCGCCATGGCAGAGATAACTCATGATGTTGCTTGATACTCCGCCCGGACAACAGCCCACCAGCAGGATTCCGAGCGCCAGGGCTGGATCAAGATGCCACACATGCACCAGGGTGTAAGCCACACCCGGCATGATGATGAACTGGGCGCAGGCTCCGATAAACACATCCAGCGGGCGCTGAGCCAGAATCTTGAAGTCGTTGGTGGTCAAGGTCAAGCCCATGGTGAGCATGATGATGCCGAGAATGACGGTTTGAGTAGTTCCGCGCACCCAGTCGAAGGTATGTGGGAAGAAGAATGTGAATACTGCTACACCTATTACGAAAATAGAGGTGTAATTGGCCAGCCATCGGCTGAGCCCCTGAAAAAACTTTAGCATAATTCTATTTCTTTTTAAAGTCCTGATATTTCTCTCTTGATATTTCTCTCTTATTGACGACCTCTTTGAAGATCTCTCTTATTTTTCTTTCTTTCCTCGCTTTCAATATTGGGTGCAAAAGTACGTCTTTTCTTCCGAATAAACAAATTATTTAATAATTAAATATCAAATTATAACATTTTTGTTGGTCTGAGCTTACGAATCTGCACGATTTATCTTAGATTGTGCAAAATAGAAAGCAAAATAATTCCGCTTTTCTTCTTTAATTCCGCAACAAATGTGTAACTTTGCACCCATATTATCGATAATAGTCATAGAATGAACGAAGATTTTGATATAAGACAACAGACGGTTTCGCCTGCCGAAAAGGAATTCGAGAAGGCACTGCGCCCACTGAAGTTCTCCGACTTCAGCGGACAGAATGGCGTGGTGGATAATCTCGAAGTCTTTGTTGAGGCTGCCAAGTATCGTGGCGAACCGCTCGACCATACCCTCTTGCACGGTCCTCCGGGACTGGGTAAGACCACGCTGAGCAACATCATCGCCAACGAACTGGGCGTAGGATTCAAGATTACATCAGGCCCTGTGCTCGATAAGCCGGGCGACCTGGCAGGAATCCTTACCTCCCTGGAGCCTAATGACGTGCTCTTCATCGACGAGATTCACAGACTTTCGCCAGTGGTAGAGGAGTATCTCTATTCTGCGATGGAGGATTACCGCATCGACATCATGATAGACAAGGGGCCTTCGGCACGAAGCATTCAGATAGATCTGAATCCGTTTACCCTGGTGGGAGCGACAACGAGAAGCGGACTTCTCACGGCTCCGCTCCGTGCCCGTTTCGGAATCAATCTGCATCTGGAATACTACGACCCGGAGACGCTTCAGAAGATTATCAAGCGAAGCGCCATGCTCCTGAAGGTGCCGATAGAGGATGAGGCGGCTGTGGAAATCTCCCGACGCTCTCGCGGAACCCCTCGTATCGCCAACTCTCTGCTCAGAAGAGTCAGGGATTTCGCTCAGGTGAAGGGCAACGGAACTATTACCTTCGAGATTGCCCAGTTGGCGCTCAAGGCGCTGAACATCGACCAGTATGGCTTGGATGAGATAGACAACAAGATTCTCACCACCATCATCGACAAGTTCCGTGGAGGTCCGGTGGGCGTAAGCACCATCGCCACGGCTATCGGCGAGGATGGCGGCACCGTGGAGGAGGTTTACGAGCCATTCCTCATCATGGAGGGCTTCATCAAGCGTACGCCGCGAGGCAGAATGGCAACGAAGCTTGCCTACGATCATCTCGGCAGAAATCCGTATGGAAGCAATATCTTGCAGGGAGACCTGTTTGAATAAAGTTCGAATCTCAAAGTTCAAAGTAATCATAAAGTTCAAGTAATGAAGATTGGAATATTTACGGGTACATTCGACCCATTTACGATAGGACATCAGAATATTGCGGAGCGTGCCCTGCCGATGTTTGACAAGCTCGTGATTGCAGTGGCGATGAGTAAGCTGAAGCACGCCAGCGAGGAAATTTCGAAGCGAGTAGAGGATATCAAGGCTGTTTTCCCGAAGGAATGTGCAGAGCTGGTAGATGCGAAAGATGCATCCAAGGGTTATCGCCTGGAGGTGGTTGCCTACGATGACCTCACCATCGACCTGGCGCATCGCCTGGGAGCCAGGTTCCTGGTTCGCGGTGTCCGCTCAGCCAAGGATTTCGAGTACGAGCGTGAGCAGGCGGATATCAACAGGCAGTTGGGCGGCGTAGAAACCATCCTGCTGTTTTCCGACCCAAGATACAGCAGCATCAGCTCAACGCTGGTTAGGGAATTGAGATTCTTCGGAAGAGAAGTAGATGAATTCCTGCCAAAGGCGAAGAAATAGCAGAAGAAACAGAAGAAAATAGGATAGAAACTATCAGAAAACAAAGTATAAACGAATAATAATAGGAGGAAGAAGCGTATGATTACATACAATGTAGATGGCGTGAAAATGCCAAAGATCAAGAAACGTGACACCAGTGCCTGGATTCGCAAGGTAGCTGCCTCTCATGGCCGCAAGGTGGGAGAGATAGGCTATATGTTTGTAGATGACGAGAAGATTCTCGAAGTGAACAACGAGTATCTGGGTCACGATTACTATACCGATGTCATCACCTTCGATTACGATGAGGATGATGTGATTAACG
>URYG01000057.1 GCA_900551985.1 uncultured Prevotella sp.
GGCTTTCGTTTGTTTCTTCATCATGGTAACCAACCTGGAGCGCCGAGTGGCAGCCCTCACCGATGCCGCCCACGCCACAGCCTTCAATTCAGGAATGGCGGCAATCAGCAATACTTTCATGTCCTTGGCTGCACAAGGCAAGAACATCGTTACCTCGAAGCATCTCTTCGGCAACACCTACGCCCTGCTCGTTGCAACCCTGCGCCGATTTGGCGTAAAGGTACGTTTGCGCGACCTGACCAATATAGAGGAGGTACGTGAAGCCATCGACGACGACACCTGCTGCGTCTTCCTGGAAATCCTGACCAACCCACAGTTGGAGGTTGCCGATCTGAAAGCCATTTCGGAGGTGGCTCACGAAAAGAATGTTCCGCTGGTGGTGGATTCTACCGTGATTCCTTTCACACAGTTCTCGGCTAAGAGTCTGGGAGTAGATATTGAGGTGGTTTCCAGCTCTAAATATGTTAGTGGTGGTGCTACTTCGCTCGGCGGTCTGGTCATCGACTACGGAACTCCTTACAACGGCGATTTCGCCAAGCGTCTCTATGGAGAAATGCTCTTCAACTTCGGCGCCTACATGACTCCACAGGTAGCTTATATGCAGACCATCGGACTCGAAACGCTCGATGCGCGCTATCGTGTTCAGAGCGGCAATGCCCAGGAACTTGCCAAAAAACTGCGCACCCTGCCTCAGATTCAGTATGTAAACTATGTAGGTTTGGAGGATAATCCTTACCACGAATTGGCGCAGCGCCAGTTTGGCAAGACGGCGGGAGCCATGATCTGCATTGATTTGGAAAGCAAGGAAGCCTGCTTCAGTTTCCTGAACAATCTGAAGCTCATCCATCGTGCCACCAATCTCTTCGACAACCGTTCGCTCGCCATCCATCCGGCAAGCACCATCTTCGGTGCTTTCTCCGAGAGTATGCGCAAGTCGATGGATGTAAAAGACACCACCATCCGCCTCAGCGTAGGTCTGGAGGATGTGGATGATCTCTTCGAAGACATCAAGCAGGCGGTAGAAGGAATTCAAAAATAGACTTTAAAAGTTAGCATTAAAAGGGCTAATCATAAAGTTCAATGTTCAAAGCTCAAAGTTCAAAGTAAAAAATGTACGATTTCGATAAGATCATAGACCGTTCGGGCAGCGACGACCTGAAGCATGGCGCCCTGCTGCCCCGCTGGGGACGAGATGATCTGCTGCCACTCTGGGTAGCCGATATGGATTTCGAGACCCCATCTTTCATTACAGATGCCCTCAAGGCACGATTGGAACACTCTCTTTTCGGCTACACCATGGAGCCGGAAGATTATCTGCCCAGCATCATCGACTGGGTGCATGACCACCACCAGTGGGATGTGAAGCGAGAGTGGATCCGCTTCATTCCAGGTATTGTAAAAGGTATCGGACTCGTGGTGAATGTCTTCACCCGTCCTGATGAGAAAGTCATCATCCAGCCACCCGTTTATCACCCATTCCGCCTCACTCCAGAGGGCAACGGCAGAGAGGTGGTCTTCAATCCGCTGAAGATGAATGAAGATGGATATTACGAGATGGACTTCGAAAACCTGGAGAAAATCTATGATGAGAAGTGCAAGATCCTGATTCTCTGCAATCCTCATAATCCGGGCGGTATTACCTGGAGCAAGGAAACCCTGCAGCGACTTGCTGACTTCTGCTACGAACATCATCTGCTCGTTATCAGCGATGAGATTCATGCGGACATGGCTCTGTTCGGACACAAGCACATCCCATTTGCTTCGGTTTCCGACAAGGCGCGCAACATCAGCATCACCTTCCAGGCTCCTTCCAAGACCTTCAACATTGCAGGAATCGTAAGCAGTTACGCTATCGTTCCAAACGAAGAAATCCGCAGTAAATTCTATCCTTGGCTCAGCGCCAACGAACTGGATGAGCCAACCCTCTTTGCTCCAATCGCCACCATCGCCGCTTTCCGCAAGGGTGAGGAATGGAGAAAGAAGATGCTTGCCTATATAGAGGATAACATCCGATTCGTCGAGGACTACTGCCGCAAACATATTCCGGGCATTCGCCCGTTGCGTCCACAGGCTTCCTTCCTGGTCTGGCTCAACTGCCGAGACCTGCATCTCTCCCACGATGCGCTTCTAGATTTATTCATCGACAAGGCACATCTGGCGCTGAATGATGGTGAAATGTTCGGTCCTGGCGGCGAAGGCTTCATGCGACTGAATGTCGCAACTCCTAGAAGCATTCTCAAGCAGGCTTTGCAGCAGCTGGAAAAGGCTGTAGCCCAACTCTAGACCAGCAAGACAATAATAGCCGTAACTAGTTCAATATAGTTACGGCTATTATATTATAATAAGGTGGAGGAAGATTTTTATTCCTCCTCCATTAAATCACGTACCAGTTTGATTTCGTAATAATCAATACCGGATCCCAGTGCTTCCTTGATTTCGCTGAAATGCTCCATCTCGGGATGAGCCTCCATGAATTCACGGATTTTCTTTTCGTGGGCACTAGAAATCAACGCACGCAATCCTACCTTTCCCTCCTTTACGTATGAGGTAAGATGGCCGATGATGGTGCCTTTGGTAAAGCCACGTTCTGCTGCAATCTGATCCACAGTCATTCCCTGCTGGTAAAGATTGAAACTCACCTCCTTGGTTGGAATCTTCGGTTCCTTCGGCTCATTCGATTTCTTCGATTTTCTGGCTTTTCTACCAGAAGCATAACCGGCACTTGAAGACGCACCTTCGCCCATTTCATCCAACAGCATAAACTGCGCCTTCTTCTTCAGATAATCAGTCACCGTAAAAACAGCGCTGCGCTCGTATTTCAAAAGACGTTCCTTCAACTTCACATCCTCAGAAAAGACAGAGAAGCGATCCTGAAACTGCTTCTTAGCCACCTTATTATCCGTATCGAGATTCGACTTTCTGATTAAATCGCTCAGAATACCTATCTTATCAAAGAAATACTCTGCACCCTTGTGAATACGCTCCTGCAGTTCTGCCTGACGTACATCAGGATTCTGGGAAAGCATACGGGTATATTGCAGACGGAACTTATCAGAAACACCAATCAGACTCTTCAGCACTACCTGCAACTTCTGATACTCGCTCACCACACGAGGATATTTGCTGTTGAAGAATTCTACCAGACAGCGCATCAGATGCTCGTAACTTCCGCTAATAGCATAGAAATCAAAGAGTTCGCCAATGCAGTGAAGCACGTATTGCTGCTCCAGATAGCTGATCTGCTCCTGGGTAGGCGCAGCAAGTTGACTGTTGAAAGCATCCACCGTCTGACTGCTGATGATAGCTCCACGAGACAGAGGCTGACTGAGCACCATTCCCTCCAAGGTCTTGCAGCGGCTCAGAGCCACGTAGGTCTGACCATGGGTAAAGGAATGGGAAGCATCGATGATGGCGTGTTCGAAGGTAAGGCCCTGACTCTTGTGGATGGTAATCGCCCAAGCCAGGCGCAAAGGATACTGTCGGAACTTTCCCTCTACCGTCTCCTCTATCTCCTTGGTCTCCTCATTGATCGTATATTTCGCATTCACCCACTCCATCTTCTCCAGCTCAAACTCCTCATCAGAATCCTTACTGCGTACGATGATCTTATCTCCTTCCTCTTCGGGTTTCACACCGATCACCTCACCAATCATACCATTATAAAAGCGGTGCTGCGGATCGTTCTTGATAAACATCACCTGTGCTCCGGGCTTCAGGGTGAGCATGAAATCAGCAGGATAAGATGTTTCCGGGAAGTTATCCTCCACCTCTGCCGTATAGGAAAAAGCCCTGGATGGCAAGGCGGCAAGCTGCTGCTCATTGATTTGCTGGGCTGGCGCATTATGAGTGGTCAGGCGGATGAAGTTACTGTTCTTCGGCGGTTCGAAATTGGGAATAAAACGCTGGTTCAATGCCTGCAAGGTAGCATCCGAAGCCCGGTTCTCCCTGATCTGGTTGAGCAGGGAGATAAACTGCTCGTCCTGCTGGCGATAAACCTTCTTGAGCTCTACGGTAAGATAGCCCACCTGCTTCAGCGCATTGCTGCTGAAGAAGAAAGGAGTATCGTAATGCTCTTTCAGAAGCTGTTCCTCTTGTGCCGTAACCACTGGTGCCAACTGCTGCAGATCGCCTATCATCAGGAGCTGCACACCGCCGAAAGGCAGGTCGTGGCGCTTGCGGTACTGGCGAAGCACCGAGTCGATGGCGTCGAGCAAATCGCTGCGCACCATACTGATTTCATCGATGACCAGCAGGTCGATGCTTCGGATGATGTTTCGCTTGAGTTTGCTGAACTGATAGCGTTTCTGTTCGCCGCTTCCGAAGGTTGTACCCGGAATGTAAGGCGAAAAAGGAAGCTGGAAGAACGAATGAATGGTCATTCCTCCGGCGTTGATGGCGGCAATGCCTGTTGGGGCAAGCACTACCATTCGTTTAGGCGACTTCTCCTTGAGCTGTTTCAAGAAGGTTGTTTTACCTGTGCCTGCCTTGCCCGTAAGGAAGAGGTTAGCGCTGGTCTTTTCTATGATGTTCCATGCCAGGATGGATTCTTCGTTCATTTCCATGAGCTTCATTTTTTTAGATTTCTTCCACAATCTCATTCATTTCCTTGCGCTTCTTCTCAGCATGAGGACAATCCTCGGCAATATGACCGAGAGGGATGATCACTACTGCCTCAAAACCTTCGCGAGGGAAAAACTGCTGCATCTTGTCTGTATCATAATTGCAGACCCAGCAGGTGCCAAGACCTCTTTCGGTGGCAGCCAGACAGAGGTGCTCGGCAGCTATTGCCACGTCAATATCTCCATGAGGCTTCTCATCGTATCTGCGAACCCAGTTCTCATTCACGTTCTTCATTCCCACAATATACATTGGGGCTGTCTTGAACCACTCACGGTCGTAGCACTCCTGGAGTTTCTCCTTAGCCTCATCCGAGCGAACTATGAGCCAATGCCAAGGCTGTCTGTTCACTGCCGATGGAGCCAATCGCACACACTCCATGATGTAATCCACATCCTCCTGACTTACTGCCTCGGAGGTAAACTTGCGAGCCGAGAAACGCTCCTGGCTCAATGCCAACATATTATTCTTATTGTTCATATTGTTCTGCTTTATCATGTTTTAAACTAGTTTATGGCACAAAGGTAAGAATAAATTATGGAACGACAAAAATCTTAGATGAAATATAACCGTTTTCAGATTATTTTTTGTATTTTTGCACATCGAACAAGGATTATTGGTAGTTAAAAAAGTGGTTATAGTAAGATATGATAGGATTGGCAGATTGCAATAACTTCTACTGTTCGTGCGAACGAGTGTTTCGTCCCGACCTGATAGGAAAACCCGTGGTTGTTCTGAGCAACAACGACGGGTGCGTCATCGCGCGCTCTGAAGAAGCCAAGGCTCTAGGCTATAAGATGGGCGACCCGTTCTATCAGGTAAAGGAAAAACTGGAGGCTGAAGGCGTGGCTATCTTCTCCAGCAACTACACGCTCTATGGCTCGCTCTCCAACAGGGTGATGTCGATGCTCTCACACTACTCGCCACACATCGACCAGTACTCCATCGACGAAAGTTTCTTCGAGGTGGACCAGTCTATGGCAAAGAGTTTCTTCGAAATGAATAAGCCTATGACTGAGCCTTTCTTTATAGAAAATCTGAAAGAAAACGATACTGTAGCTACAGATGATTCCCTGCTGCATCAATATGGCGCCAGGATTTCTGCCGATGTGCTCCGAGCCGTGGGAATCCCTATCTCCATCGGTATCGCAGAAACAAAGACTCTGGCAAAAATCGGATCCAAATTCGCCAAGAAATACAAGGGCTACCAGGGCTGCTGCCTCATCGATACGGATGAACGAAGACACAAAGCCTTGTCGCTGTTTCCTATAGAAGATGTATGGGGAATCGGACGGCAGATTGCCCGAAAGCTCGACTATATGGGCATCCGCACCGCCGCCCAGTTTGCCGATAAAAAAGAAAGTTGGGTGCGCAGCCATTTCAACATCACCACCGTGAGAACGTGGAAGGAACTGAATGGCGAAAGCTGCATCAGCATCGAGGAACTGCCGCAGAAAAAGAGTATCTGCACCAGCAGGAGCTTTGCCGGTGAAGGCATCAGCGATAAGGATGTGGTAGAAGAAGCCGTGGCAAACTTCGCCGTACGCTGCGCCGAGAAATTACGAAAACAAGGCAGCATGTGCCAGGGAATCACGGTGTTTGCCTGGACTTCCAGATTCAATGAGAACGTGCCGGAATACACCATCCACGATTCTCTTACCCTACCCATCGCCACCAATGCGCAGGAAGAGATAGTAGGTGCTGCCCTCAGCATTCTCCGGGCTAAATACCCGAAACCGATGGCTGATAGCAGGCCCGATCGCCCCGACATGTCGTTTCACTTCAAGAAAGCAGGCGTTATCCTGTGGCAGATTTCACCCGACCATCCCCGCCAGCAAGACCTCTTCGACCCTATCGACCGGAGCAGGCAAAAGGCATTGATGGAAGCCATCGATGCCATCAACCGAAAGAACGGTCACGGCACCATCCGCCAAGCCGTTCAAGGAAACAGTTGTCGATTCGACTTAAAACGGGAGTATATGTCGAAACGATTTACTACAGACATCCATGATATTCTGAAAGTAAAAACTCAATGAGAATCAGAAAAAGCCCTTTCTAAAAAAGGGCTCCATCAATAAGAAAAACAAGATGAATAAGAAAAACGATAACAAGATAAAACTGACATTTCATCCAGCAGAATTCGGAGCCAAGATGCCGATTCCGCTGGCTGAGCAAAGCGTAAAGGCTGGCTTCCCTTCGCCGGCACAAGACTATATGGAGGGAGAGATAGACCTCAACGATATTCTGGTTCGCCATCGTGAGGCCACCTTCTATGTGCGTGTTTCAGGCGACAGCATGCAGGATGCAGGCATTCTCGACGGCGACCTTGCCATCGTAGATAGACAGCGAGAACCATCAAACGGCAATTTCGTCATCGCCTTCGTGGATGGCGAATTCACCATCAAGCAATTCAAGATAGATGAGAGCGGTGCCTTCGGATGGCTCATTCCATGGAACAAGAACTTCTCCCCTATCCGGGTAGATGAAACCAACCGCTTCATGATCTGGGGCGTAGTTACCTATGTGATTCATCAGATTGCAGAATGATACTATTTGAGGAATAAGATGTTCCATTTGGCGTATTCTCTAAAAAATATCAAAAAAAGCAGGAACTTTCAACAAAAAATTGATAGATTATATAGGATAATCCAATAAAAATCAGTAATTTTGTACCCCAATAGGCGAAAGCCTGAAAGCAACGTATTCAGAAAGTGACGTATAAAGAAAGTAAAACATAACGACGATATAAGACTAATCGAAAAAAACAGATGAATCAAAGATTGAAAAGACAAGGGGGCATTGGACTTGCAGCTATCGCAGCACTGACCTTTGCTCTCCCAGCCCACGCACAGGACGAGGACGAGATTAAGAAAAATAATGCCAAGGGCGACACCTTGACATTCTATACCAACGACTTCGTTCTTCCCGAAGGCGCCAACCTCGACCGCCTCTTGCGCAAACTCCCAGGAGTAACCTACTACAGCAGCGGATCAGTAGAGTTTGACGGAATCACCATCAAGGAAATGACGGTAGAAACCAAAACTTTCTTTAAAAATGCCATCTCCAGCATCACTTCCCGTATTCCAGCTTACGCCATCCAATATGTCAAGTTCTACGACTACGACCAGGGTAAGCGTATGTCTATCAAACTGAAAAAGGAATACAAGAAGAAATGGTGGGCAGAATTCTCGGCAGCACTCGGTCCGGACAACAGATATTCAGAAAAGGTCTTTGCGATGATCGACGATAAGAAACTCCGTATGACCGTATATGGAAACGTGAACGACATCAACGACTCGCGCCAGCCTGGTCAAGAGACGGAATGGACGCCTGCAGAAGCTGCGAAAAACCAGCGTACCACGCAGGCAGGCGGCTTCGACTACCGTAAGAAAGAGAAGAAATGGGATGCTACCGGTTATCTGACTTTTAATCGTACTAACACGGAGAGCGTAACCGATATCAACAAGATCAACTTCATCGAATCGGGAAATACGGCACAGACCTCGCACGCCTATGGCGAGAACAAGAAGATGAAAATCGACACCTATCATGATTTTCATACCATGTTGGGCACTGTAGATGTACACGTCAAGCCGAAATTCCAATATAATTCCAGCGATAATGTAACCACTACAGATGCTTCGGAATCAAGATTACAGGAAACTTCGGAGACGGGAAAATCTGAAGATTCTGAATCAGCAGCATCGGCAGCTTCGCTCATCAACGACAGCCGGAACGTAGCCTCCACCCAGAGCCACAGCTATACGGCTGGTATATCAGCCACAGCCAGCATCAAGTTTGACAACAAGCGCAAGCAGCTGAAGGCAGACATCGGCGGCACCAACAAGGGCGGAAGAGAAGACAAGCGCACGGAGCAGACCATCCATTACTATGATGCGTCCATCGACTCCACCTATTATAACAGTCAGCGCCTCTTTACCCGCCCTATCGACTACACAGAATATTACGCCAAGGTCAGCTATCTCTGGCTCACTCCCCGCACGCTTTCTACCGTGCAATATCAGTATAAGCACATCAGTCAGCACGAGGAGATGGCAGAAACCGGAACACAGAACGGCAACAACAGTTACCAGCAGCGGGAGAACGACAACTACCATGAGTTTACCTACAAGCTACAATGGGGTTACGCCAGTCCAATGGGTATCTGGAATGCGAATCTCTTCCTGCCGGTGGGACTTCACAGCATCAGCCGCACCTATACAAGAAGCGATTTCGACCGCACCCATACCGACCGCTATTGGGCGTTTGACATGAAGAATACCTATCTGCAATGGCGCAGCAATAATCTGTGCCACAAGCTGACGCTGCTTTTCCAGAGTACATCCACCAGACCGGAGATTGAGCAGACGGAAGAAGTGACCATCACCACCGATGCTCAGAATTACTATCGTGGAAACAGTAATCTGAAGGCGCAGTGGCTGCTGAATGGCAGATTGACATATTCCTTCCTGAGCAAGGATATGCGCTATGAGTTGAAGATGCAGGTAATTAGGGAGAATACCTATAATGCCATCGTTAACAAGCTCTCTTACGACCGTCCTTCGGGAAGAAAGCTCTATACCTACGATAATGCCAACGGCAACAGCAGCACGAAGATGAAATGGGTACTCGGAATGCCGCTCACATCAGGTTCCAACCTCTTCCTGCACAACGATGTAACGTATGGCATACAGCAGAAAGTAAGCCTGGAGGAAACCAAGGATGGCGAAATTCTCTCTACTCTTACGAAGAAGACCACCGTGCGCAGCATCGACGACGACCTGCGATTGAAATGGAAGACGGGCGAACAGGTGTTCACCCTCCGCTCCCGATTCCGCCAATCCTATACCAACAACAATGGTACCATCTCTCACCCTATCGACTGGGAGGTAGGATTGCTGGCTCATCTCCACCTGCCATGGAATCTGGATTTGGCGAACAACTTCAATCTCTATACACGCAGAAAATACACCACCAAGGAGTTGAATACCAACGATTTCGTGTGGGATGCCCGCCTGGTTCGCACATTCCTGAACGATAAGCTGATGGTAGTGCTTGAAGGATTTGATATTCTCAAGCAGCTGAAGCATGTGGAATATACGCAGAGCAGTAGCTACATCAGCAGCAAGAGTACCAATGTGATTCCATCCTATATGATGGCATGCGTGGTTTATCGCCTGAACCACAGCTCTAAGAAACAGAAGCCAGGAAAGCATTGGTATTAAACAGATGTTAAGCAGATATAGCTGATAAATTCAGATAAACACTCTCATCAAAAAAACTCGGGATGCTTCGCTGATTAGAAGCATCCCGAGTTTTTTATATTCTTTTATTTATGTCGTACTGATGTTTTTATACCTCCTGCTTCTTATACCCCACAAGTCCATACCAAAGGATAACGAAACTCGCAGAAGAGCGGAACGAGCCAGGTAAACTGCCATGAACCGATATAATCGGCAAGCAATCCCTGGAGTACAGGGAATACTGCACCACCGAAAACTCCCATCATGAATACGCCCGAAGCCTTGGAAGTATATTCCTTCAAACCATCCACCGCCAGGGTGAAGATGCAACTCCACATCACACTATGGAACAATCCCACAGCCGCCATCAACCACAGGTTCTCAGTAAACATGGAGATTGACATCAATACAATTGCCACCACACTAACGGCAATGAGCATAGGGCGAGGCGCCACATTCTTCAAACCGGCAGAAACCATTCTGCCTATCATGAATCCACCCCAATAGAGTGTGGCAAGAAGAGCAGGAGAAAAATCGTAACCATGCCCCATCAAATCCATTGCATGGAGATTCATATTGTTGCCGATTCCCACCTCGGTTCCCACATAGAAGAAGATGGCAATCACACCATATTTCAAATGGCGGAACGACCAGATGCTGCGCTTCTTCGTATTCCTGGAATCAACCGAAGAAGTTGTCATTCCCTCAGATTCTGCATCATAACTTTCCTCTCTTGTTCCCTCAATATCAGGAAGATTCGCCTTGGAAGTGCTCCATGTGGTAAAGGCGATGATGAACATCATTACCAGGAAAGGAATGGTGAGCTGATCGGCAGAAACACTATCCAGAGACACACCTGCAAACATCACGCCCGTCACGAAGAAAGGAGCGATAGTGGTACCGAAAGAATTCACCGCACAAGTGAAGTTCATGCGCTGCACAGGTTGGGTTCCCGGCAAAGGATAGGCAGCAATGTAAGGATTGATAACCACCTGAAGCATAGCCGCAGCCGTACCCATCAGATAGGAACCGAAAAGGAAAACGAAATATCCGAATGGTACGAAATCCTGCGAGAGATGTACACCTGCCCCACCCCAATATTCAGCAATCAGTGCCGAAGCAAGATAGAAGGCAAGTCCCAGCACCATTACCATCATCGAACGGATAAGTGTCTTCTTATACCCCACCTTATTGAGCAATCGTCCCGTCTTCGCGCTATTGAGCAGATAGCCCAGGAAGAAAGCGAAGGAGATGAGCGTAGCCAGGGAGTTCCTGGTAGTGGTAACCTCCGAAAGGAAAGCTATCTTCAAGGGCCCCTGGCACTGACCGTTGACGGTGGTGAGGAAACCTACAATAAAATAGATGAATGTCAGGAGGAGGAATGGTCCTGCACTCTTGAGCGTTATCGATTGTTTCATGTTTATCTAGGTTTAAATTAGAGAAAGTTACATTATTGTCAGGTATTTCGACGGATTTTACAATCCATTCAAAACACCTGACTTTTTTATTCCCAAAAACTATTCTCTATATTACAAGATTTCTTCTTCCAAAACCTTCATGGCACCCTTTGCCTTGATGTCTTCCACCATCTTCAGGTAAAGCTCTACGAAATGAGAAGCTGCCTTAAGATCAGTACTTGTAAAGGCAGAGATGCCGAGGAAATCGAGCGCATCATCGCTTTCGATGGCCTTATGGTCATCTACAATGAGCCATGGGTCAGCCACCTCGAAAGCATCACCATTGTCATCTACCTGATACTTCAGATAATGACGGTAAGCAGCAAAAAGATAAGCCACACGCTTGAATTCCACATCCTGGCGCTTGCCCGAAGCATCGTCTGCAATCATCTTCTCCAGATTCGGCATCACGTAAACCGGGAACTTGCTGGCACCATCGAAGCAGAGACGAGCCACCTGGTCGCTGACCATACGGTTGCCGAAACGCTCTACCAGGCACTGCTTGTATTCCTCCAGATCAGTATCCTTTGGAGCCGGCACATAAGGAGTGATGTCTTCATCCATGAAGGCACGTACAAACTTGCGGATTCTCTCATCGTGCATGGCTGCATCTACCTTGCGATAACCGCCGAGGAAAGACGGATAAGAGAGCAATGTATGAGAAGCATTCAAGAGAGAAAGCTTCATGTTCTCAAAGGCTGTCACATCATCAGTCATCTGAGCACCCACGGTTTCCCAAGCAGGGCGACCGGCTGCAAAATTATCCTCTACTACCCACTGGATGAAATCCTCGCAATATACCGGAGCCTCATCGCAAGTACCGTTCTGCGCATTCAATCGCTCGATATCAGCAGGACGGGTAGCTGGAGTAATACGGTCAACCATAGAGTTAGGGAAGGTAACGTTCTCTTCCATCCAGGCAGCGAGTTCCTTGTCCTGAGCACCTATGAAAGTCATGAACGCCTTGCGGGCTGTATTGCCGTTGTGCTGCAGATTATCGCAGGAGAGGATGGTGATAGGACCATTGCCTGCTGCCTTGCGGCGACGCAATCCCTCGGCAACATATCCGAAGGCTGTAACCGGCTTGGCAGGATTCTGGATATCGTGAGCCACCTGCGCATTGTCGAGCATGAATTCGCCACTCTGACGAGAGATATTGTATCCGCCCTCGGTGATGGTGAGGGTGATAATCTTAATATCCTTAGACGCAATCTTGTTCAGAATCTGCTCCTGCTCCTCAATACCCCAATAGAGTTCTACAAGCGCCCCCAACAGATAAACCTGGATGCTGTCATCACGTCCACATACGGTAAGGGTGTATTCACCATCCTGCTTCTTCAGGGCATGGTAGAGACGCTCATCACCTGGAAGAATCATTGCTCCACAGATACCCCAGTTCTGCTGGGTATTGTTCTCGAGGAGCATGTTGGTCATAAACTCCAGGTGAGCACGATGGAAGTTACCTACTCCGAAGTGCAGGATACCTGCCTTTACCAAACTGCGGTTATAAGCATAACCTTTTACTACCTGAGCTGCATTTGCTGCGTTTGCATTTACTAAATTTGCCATAATTCTTTTATTGTTAGCTGTTATTATTAATTGTTTACTCTTTCCGAAAGCCAAGCCGCCTGGATGTGTCTCTTCAGCGAGCCTGTCTCTCGTTTTCGTAGGCAAAGATAGTTCGTTTTTTCGAGATAAAAAGATATTTTTTTCGAAAAAACCTTGCAAACGTTCCCGCAAACGTTCCCAATTTCTGCAAACGTTTTAAAAACTTTCAGACGATTTCCGAAAACTACGTTCTAGCGTTTTCCGGGAAGCACGGAGTTTGATTATTCTCCAGTAGATTCCCTGCATCTCATCGTGGTCTTCAGCACCACCTGCCTGTCCTCCATCTCCGGATCGTTGATTTTCTCCATCACCAGTTCTGCCGCCTTCCTGCCCATCTCCTCCAACGGAGGCTCCATGGTAGTAATCTGAGGAGATACGATGGTTGATAGTTCGGTGCCCGAAAAACCTGCCACGAATATCTCCTCCGGCACTCGCCTGCCCAAGGCACGGAGTCGATTCTGTGCTCCTATCGCCAAAGTATCAGTAAAGGCGAAGATGGCATCAAATTCCACCTTATTATATATAAGGCGGTCGATGGCATCAGCTCCATCCTTAAAGGTCATTCCCGTCTTCACAATCAGCGAAGGATCGAAGAGATGGAATTTCTCCATCGCCTGGCGATAACCCAAGCCTCGCTGATAGGCATTATAAATGTCGTCTGGTCCCTGCAGATAGGCGATGCGCTTCCTGCCCAGACGAATCAGATGCTCCACCATAAAATAGGAATCTACATTATCATCCACCAGCACCTGCGGCATCTTCAAACCATATGGAATGCGGTCGTAGAAGACTATCGCCATACCGTCTGCTGCCAACTGCTGATACATTTCGATATTCTTGCGGTAGCTGCAGAGACTTACAATCAGTCCATCCACCATAAACTGCTCCATCATCTTCAGGTTCTCCAACTCCCGTTCCGGCTTCTCATCGCTCTCTGCAATCATCACCTTCTGGTTCTTCTTGTAGAGCACCTCCTGTATTCCGTTAATCACCTGCGAAGCATAAGGAGTGTGCATCTCCGGCACGATAACGCCAATGGTATTCGTGCGCCCCATCTTCAGGTTCATCGCCACCGGATTGCGCTTGTAGCCGAGTCGCTTTGCTTCCTCAACCACCATCTCGCGCGTCTCCTTGCGAATGTTCTTGTCATCCGTCAACGCTCTGGAAACGGTAGAGACCGAGATGCAGAGCGAACGGGCTATATCCTTGATAGTTA
The DNA here is from genome assembly GCA_900551985.1 of uncultured Prevotella sp. GTDB lineage: Bacteria > Bacteroidota > Bacteroidia > Bacteroidales > Bacteroidaceae > Prevotella. The sequence continues at coordinate 14,142 of URYG01000057.1, forward strand.
CATGTTTCATTATTATGTTTTTATAAGATAAACGTTCGTATTTTGATGTTGTCGATGCAAAAATACAACTTTTCCTTTAAAACCGAAAACATTTCCAAAAAAAAGATAGAAAAACACATCAAAATGCAATCTGCATATTACATTTTGTAACATCCGTTTTCTGTTTCAAAAATGAGAACGATTGCAACTGGCTTCTATCCTATTTTTCTACACTTCTTCCTTTGTCACCTCATAAAAAAGTTGTACCTTTGCAGTCGAATTTTCAGCGATGACTAGGCTATATGCCTTCCAAGAATAGAATTTTCAGCAAATATATGTATTCAGCAATTATAAAAAACAGCAGTAGTTATGAGTATTAATATCAAGAGAAATCAGTTGAAAAGAGTTGTGATTGTAGGTGGTGGACTCGGCGGTCTTCGCTTGGCAGAAGACTTGAGCAAGGCAAACCTGCAGGTAGTGTTGATCGACAAGAACAACTTCCATCAGTTCCCCCCACTTATCTATCAGATTGCCTCAGCAGGAATCGACCCAAGCTCCATCTCCTTCCCATTCCGCCAGATTTTCCGTAAGCGCAAGAACTTCTACTTCCGCATGGCAGAAGCAAGAGCCGTGTTCCCAGACATGAAGATTCTGCAGACTTCCATCGGTAAGATTGAGTACGATTACCTGGTGTTCGCAGCAGGAACCACCACCAATTTCTATGGCAATGCCAACATTGAGAAGTGGGCGATTCCGATGAAGACCGTTTCTGAGGCGATGGGATTGCGCAACGCCCTGTTGAGCAACCTGGAACGTGCGCTGACCTGTGCTACAGAAGAGGAGCGACAGGAACTCCTGAACGTGGTCATTGTAGGCGGTGGTGCCACAGGTGTAGAGATTGCCGGAGCCCTCTCTGAGATGAAGCGCTACGTGATTCCTTACGATTATCCGGATATGGACTCATCTCTGATGCACATCTATCTTCTGGAAGCTGGCGACAGACTGCTCGCCGGAATGTCGCAGGATTCTTCCAAGAAAGCATACGATTTCCTTACCAGCATGGGTGTGGATGTGCAGTTTGGCAAAATGGTAACTGATTATAAGGACCACAAGGTTCTGATGAAGGATGGTCAGGAGATTCCTACCCGCACCTTCCTCTGGGTATCAGGAGTAAAGGCGCAACCTATCAC
>URYG01000058.1 GCA_900551985.1 uncultured Prevotella sp.
TTTGAAGACGAGGATGTCGGTATTAACCAGGGAATGCAGCCTATCGCCGGTTACAACTATGGTGCCCAGAAGCTGGACAGACTGATGCGCGTGCTGAACCTGAGCATCATCGCTGCCACCGCCATTATGGTAACAGGATGGCTGATAGCGATGTTCCTGCCTTACTACTGCGCACGACTCTTTACAACGGATAAGACGCTGATAGACTTGGGAATCAAGGCAATCAGAGTGGTGATGTTCTGCTTCCCGGTCATCGGATTCCAGATGGTTATCACCAATTTCTTCCAGTGTATCGGAAAGGTGAAGATCAGCATCTTCCTCTCGCTGTCGAGACAGTTGCTCATTCTCCTGCCACTCCTGGCTTTCCTGCCGATGATATGGGATATCGATGGCGTATGGTACAGTATGCCAATCTCCGACTTCTCGGCAGCCCTCATTGCCGGAGTCGTAATGGTTTGGTACATGAACAAGTTGAAGAAACAACATAAAGAAAGTGAAGAACGAAGAATGAAGAGTGAAGAAACTGCGTTCGGCGGCCGAAGGGAAAGCCAATCCAACGGCATTCAAAGCTAATCATAAAGTTCAATGTTCAAATCTCAAAGTTCAAAGTAAATGGAAAAGATTATCATAAACGTAGGTCGCCAGATTGGTAGCGGCGGCCATATCATCGCCGAGAAGCTGGCGGAGGATTTCGGTTGCAAGTGCTACGACCGCGAGCTGCTGAACCTTGCCGCCAAGGAGAGCGGTTTTTCGGAGAAATTCTTCGAGCAGAACGATGAGCAGAAGGGATTCTTCAAGTCTCTCTTCCATACTCATCTGCCTTTCCTGAGCGACAACAACTTCTATCACAACGATTTCTCACAGGAAGGCTTGTACAAGTTTCAGAGCGACGCCATCAAGAAGGCTGCCGATCAGGGCAACTGCGTGTTTGTGGGTAGAACCGCCGACTATGTGCTGCGTGACTACAAGAACGTGATCAACATCTTCATCACCGCCAATCTCGATGACCGCATCAAGGCAGTGTGCAAGCGAAAGGACATCGACAGATCCACCGCCCGCAAGTTCATCGAAAGCCACGAGGAACAGCGCGCCTCCTACTACGATTACTATACCGGCAAGAAGTGGGGACACAGCGAGAGCTACGACCTCTGCATCAACAGCAGCCATCTGGGAATCGAGGAGACAGAGAAGTTTATTGCAGAATTTATCAGAAAGAAATTTAACTTATAATATAATCATGAAGAAGATTATGCTTTTGGGCTCAGGCGAACTGGGCAAGGAGTTTACCATCGCCGCAAAGCGCGCAGGACAGTACGTCATCGCTTGCGACAAGTACGACAATGCACCAGCCATGCAGGTTGCCGACGAGCGAGAAGTGTTCTCAATGCTCGATGGCGACGCATTGACCGCTGTGGTAGAGAAACATCACCCAGACATCATCGTGCCTGAGATTGAAGCGATCCGCACCGAGCGCCTCTTCGACTTCGAGAAGGAGGGCATCCAGATTGTGCCTTCAGCTCGTGCCGTGAACTACACCATGAACCGCCGTGCCATCCGCGACCTGGCTGCCAAGGAACTGGGTCTGCGCACAGCCAAGTATTTCTACGCCAAGACTTTCGAGGAGTTCAAGAACGCTGCCGATGAGATTGGTTTCCCATGCGTAGTAAAGCCATTGATGAGTTCCAGCGGTCATGGCCAGAGCTATGTTCACAACGACGATGAGCTGATGGAGGCTTACAAGGAGGCGATGGAAGAAGGTCGTGGCGACGTGAAGGAAGTGATCATCGAGGAATTCATCGACTTCGATTCAGAGTTCACCCTCCTCACCGTAACCCAGAAGGATGGTCCTACCCTCTTCTGCCCACCTATCGGACACGTACAGAAGGGCGGTGACTACCGTGAGAGCTGGCAGCCATTCCAGCTTCCTGAGGAGGCTTTGAAGAAGGCTGAGCACATTGCCGGCGAAGTGACCAAGGCATTGACCGGTGCTGGTCTCTGGGGTGTAGAGTTCTTCCTGAGCAAGCAGGGTGAGGTCATCTTCTCTGAGCTGAGTCCTCGTCCACACGATACTGGTATGGTAACTCTCGGTCACACCACCAACCTGAGCGAGTTTGAGCTTCACTTCCGTGCCGTAATGGGCTTGCCTATCGCCGGAATCCATCTGGAGCACGTAGGCTGTTCTGCCGTCATCCTCTCTCCTGAGGAAAGCACAGAGCCATTGAACTACAACATGCTCGATGCGCTGAAGGAGGATCATACCCGCATCCGCATCTTCGGCAAGCCAGAGGCTCACGTAGGTCGCCGTATGGGTGTCGTTCTCTGCTACGGTGAGAAGGGCGATGACCTGAATGCGCTCCGCGACAAGGCAAAGCGCCTTGCCAAGACGGTTTTGGGAACCGACCCATATATGAAGAAGTAAGATTCATGAAAGAAATAGGAAAAATCATCCGTTTCCAGAACACGCATCAATCTGAAGGCTTCCATACCAAGGTGGAGGATTTCAAGGATGTGCCCTTCCACATCAGGCGCACTTACTGGACCTACGATATTCCAGAGGGGGCAGCTCGTGGAGGTCACGCCCATAAGGAATGCCAGGAAGTGATCATCGCAGCCAGCGGTTCCTTCACGGTAACGCTGGATGATGGAAACCGGAAGCAATCCTATCTTCTCAACCGCCCCGACCAGGGATTACTTGTCAACACGGGCATCTGGCGAACCCTGGAGGATTTCTCAGCCGGTTCGGTCTGTCTGGTCCTGGCTTCGGAATTATACGATGAAGCTGATTATATCTATGATTACGACGAGTTTCTCAAATACGCAAGACATCCTATTTGAGAAACTCCTCAAATACGCAAGACATCATGTTTGAAATCATCAAATACACCCCCGAATATCGCCAGCAATGGGATGCGTATGTGGCAAAAGCCCGAAACGCTACGTTTCTCTTTTACCGCAACTATATGGATTACCATTCCGATAGGTTCAAGGACTATTCTCTCCTGTTCTTCAAGAAGGGAAAGCTCCATTCCATCCTGCCCGCCCATCAGGTGGACAAGACCCTCTGCTCGCATTTCGGACTCACCTATGGCGGACTGATCATGAACATCCACGTCACGATTTCAGATGTCTGCCAACTCTTTGAGGAACTGAATGTCTATCTGCGTCTTCAGGGTTTCGAGAAGGTACAGTATCGTCCTATTCCCTGGATTTATCATCTCCATCCTTCAGAAGAAGATCTCTATGCCATTTTTTGGAAATGCAAGGCTCAGCTTTCGCTCCGCAATATCGGCACAACCATCTTCATGCAGCAGAAATTGCGCTGGCGAAAAGACCACCTGCGCCGATTGAGAAAGGCTCATCAGAATGGGGTGACCGTAGTGAGAGATGCAAGCCTGTCGGAATTCTGGGAGGTATTGAATGAGAACCTGGAAAAGCGATTTGGTGCCAAACCGGTTCACACGCTTCAGGAAATGGAACTCCTGAAGAGTCGATTCCCCGAGAATATCATCCAATACAATGCTTATCGAAACGGACACATCATAGGAGGTCTCACCTTTTATATTACCCAGCAAGTGGTGCATGGACAATATAGTTCTACCAACGATGAGGGCAAGGAATTCGGAGCCATGGAGGCGATCTACGAACAGATTATGTATCATGATTACCCCGATTATCCCTACCTGGATTTCGGCAGTTCTACGGAACAGCAGGGAGCCTGGATCAACGAGGGCCTCATCGCCCACAAGGAAGGTTACGGAGGAAGAGGCGTGGTTTACGACACCTACGAATGGACAGTATAAAAAGAGAAATCCCGAAGTTCACACGATTGTGAACTTCGGGATTTATGTTATTGGAGTTAACAGGTTAACAGTTAACAGCCCATTTTTTAATACAGCACAACTGTCACACCACGAGCAGCTTGCGCACCCATTACCAGTGCCTGCTCAATATCGGCAGTCTTGGAAGGACCACTGATGAAAGTACCGAAATTATACTTCGGATCCATCTCGATACGGGCATAAGCCTCGTGCATATTGTTGACAACCTTATCCTTCTGAAGGAAAATCACGAGATATTCGGAGATGAAAAGCACCGCCTTCTCCTTCATAGTCTGAGGAATCCAGACGCAGCCGTTCTCAGCAACCCCCACTTCTCCACGGACAATACCCACATCGGTACCATTCAGGTCGTTGGCCTCAGCCACGGTATCTGGATTTTTCTGCGCAATGGTAATCTCAAGCAGGTTGGAAGCAAAGACCTTTGCCTCCGGATAAGCCTTCTTCACCAGCTCATCCAGGCTCTCGCCTTCCTCAGCCACAATCACGTGTCCACCCACCGACTCAGTCATCTCAATAAACTGCTTCAAGGTATCCTCATACAGGATTCCCTTGACATCTACGGCAGGCATATCGAATTGAACGTGCGTATTCTTACGCAACTTGTTCAGGAAATCTTCTTTTAACATTGAAATTTGAACTTTGAACTTTGAACTTTATGATTAGTAAAGCCGTTGAATTCTTCACTCTTCGTTCTTCACTCTTCACTTAAATCACTTCACCTTTCCTTCTTTCCAAAGCTGATGGAAACTCTTCTTGGCAAACTCAGGCATGGCGTGACCGATACCCCAGGCGTTCCAGTTGCTGAAGTGCGTGCAGCACTCAGGAATCAGATTGGCGAGTGGCGCAAACTTCAAGGCGGTGGTGTAAAGCGCAGGACGTTCGAAGAGATACTTCATACCATTCGACATTGCCTTCTTCACAGGATCTGCCTTGCCCAATTTCTCCAGATTCTGACGCCATACGTAAATCTGCGAACCAGGACCTACCTTGGAAGGACACACATTGTCGCATGACAAGCACAAGGTGCAGGCTGAAACATTGTCGCTGTACTTCTGAGGATTCTTCAGCATACCCAGGTTCACACCTACAGGACCCGGAATGAAATAGGTGTAGCTGTATCCGCCTGAACGGCGATAAACCGGACAAGTGTTCATGCAGGCTCCGCAGCGCATGCACTTCAAGGTCTGCCAGTGGTCCTTGTCGGCGAGAATATCGCTTCTGCCGTTATCCACCAATACCACATGCATCTCAGCACCCGGACGAGCCTGGCAGAAATGAGAAGTATAGGTAGTGGTAGGCTGACCCGTTCCGCAGCGGCAGAGCAGGCGCTGGAATACAGCCAATGACTTATAATCAGGAACCAGTTTCTCGATACCCATCGCTACGATGTGGAGCTTAGGCATGGAAGTGGTCATATCGGCATTACCCTCGTTGGTGCAGACCACGCAATCGCCCGTGGCAGCCACACCGAAGTTGCAGCCGGTCATACCTGCTCCTGCTTCCATAAACTGGTCGCGGAGATGATGACGGGCGCAGCGGGTCAGGTAAGTAGGGTCGTAGTTTCCGATTTCCTTGGAGATTCCCTTTTCCTCGAACATCTGTCCCACTTCCTCACGCTTCAGGTGGATGGCAGGCATTACGATGTGGCTAGGCTTCTGACCCAAGAGCTGGATGATGCGCTCACCCAGGTCGGTCTCTACCACATCGATTCCGTGCTTCTCCAGATACGGATTCATCTCGCACTCCTCTGTGAGCATCGACTTCGACTTCACCATCTTCTTCACGTTATGATCCTTCAGGATTCCGAGCACAATCTCATTGAATTCCTGCGCATCCTTTGCCCAGTGCACCTTCACCCCACGGCTCTCCAGGTTCTTGGAAAACATATCGAGGTAATCGGCAAGATGGGTGATGGTGTGCATCTTGATTTCAGACGCATGCTCGCGGAGATCCTCCCACTCAGGAAGTCCCTGCGCCATCTTATCTCTCTTCTGACGAACAGACCAGAAGGTAGCATCGTGCCAGGTGGTCTTCTCTACGTTCTGCGTAAACTTCGCAGCTCTCTTGGAATGTTCTGTACTCATAGTCCTGCAGCTAAAATTTGAACAACATGGATAAACTTGATCGGCATCTTCTCCTTCTTGGCAATACCAGCCATATGCATCAGACAGGAAGAATCCGGTCCGGTGACATATTCGGCACCCGTAGCCATGTGGCGCTTGATCTTATCCTCTCCCATTCGGGTAGAAACGGCAGGCTCCTCGATAGAGAACATACCGCCAAATCCGCAGCACTCATCCTTGCGCTCCGGCTCGTGGATGGTAATGCCTTCCACCATATCCAACAGGTCGATAATCTTGTTGAATGGTTTGATGTGACGTTCAGATGGCGATGACAAGCCCAGTTCTCGCACACCATGGCAACTGTTGTGCACACTCACCACGTGCGGGAATTTGCCCGGCACATGATCCACCTTCAGCACATCGTGAAGGAACTCCACAACATCCATGATCTTCTTTGATGAAATACACTCGTGCTTACCCTCCAGAATCTTAGGGTAATACACCTTTACGTAAGCGGCACATGAAGCTGAAGGAGCTACGATGTAATCGTAATCCTTGAACAGCTCATCAAATGTCTCTATGACCTTCTCCGACTTGTCCTGAAAACCTGCGTTAGCCATCGGCTGACCGCAGCAAGTCTGCTTCTCGGGATAGTCAACATCCAGTCCGTAGTGCTTTAGTAACTTGTATGTAGCCACACCCGCTTCAGGGTATAAGGCATCCACATAGCAAGGGACGAATAATCCGACTCTCATTGTTTTATAATACTCTTGTTAGCTATTGTTTTATTATTCTCGAAACATTCTACTACATATTCTGTAGCCGCTGCAAAAGTAACAAAAAAACAGCAAAAATGAGACATTCCCGAAAAGAAATTTTAATAATTGATGTTATTTAACTGTAAAGTATGGCAGAAAATTTGGATGATTCAGATATTTAACGTATCTTTGCTGCCCGAAATAGTGTATCTACCTTAGTAATCAGACTAAGAAACTAAATAGATACTAAACAAGACATTTTCAGAAGAGACTTTTTATTATTAAGAATAAACTTATAGTTATATAAAGATGAAGAAACAGCTTAAGAAAGTCCTAGTTCTGGGTTCCGGTGCGTTGAAGATCGGCCAGGCAGGTGAGTTTGACTATTCCGGTTCGCAGGCTCTCAAGGCTTTGCGTGAGGAGGGTATTAGTTCCGTCCTTATCAATCCAAATGTTGCTACAATTCAGACGAGTGAAGGTATTGCTGACAAGGTTTATTTCTTGCCGGTGACACCTTTTTTTGTAACTGAAATCATCAAGAAGGAGCGCCCTGACGGCATTATGCTGGCCTGGGGTGGACAGACGGGTTTGAACGTTGGTACAGAACTCTACCTCAGTGGTGTGCTCAAGGAGTACGGCGTGGATGTGTTGGGTACCTCTGTAGAGGCTATCATGAACACGGAAGACCGCGACCTCTTCGTAAAGGAGCTTAACAAGGTTGACCTCAAGGTTCCAGTAAGCCACGCTTGCGAGAACATGGAGGAGGCTGTTGCTGCGGCACGCAACATCGGCTACCCTATCATGATCCGTTCTGCCTATGCGCTGGGTGGTCTCGGTTCTGGTGTCTGCAAGACTGAAGAGGAGTTTAAGGAGATTGCTGAATCTGCCTTCACTTTCGCACCTCAGGTGCTCGTTGAGGAGAGCCTGAAGGGATGGAAGGAGATTGAGTTCGAGTGCATCCGTGATGCGAACGACCGTTGCTTCACCGTTGCCTCTATGGAAAACTTCGACCCACTGGGTATCCACACCGGTGAGTCTATCGTAGTGGCTCCTACCTGTTCTCTCACCGACGAGCAGGTGAAGATGTTGCAGGACATCGCCGTGAAGTGCGTGCGTCACCTCAACATCGTGGGTGAGTGCAACATCCAGTATGCTTTCAACGCTGAGACCAACGACTACCGTATCATCGAGATCAACGCTCGCTTGAGCCGTTCTTCTGCCCTCGCTTCTAAGGCTACCGGTTATCCGCTCGCCTTCGTTGCAGCTAAGATTGCCCTCGGTTATACACTCGACCAGATTGGCGAGATGGGTACTCCTAACTCAGCTTATGTGGCTCCATCACTCGACTATATGATCTGTAAGATTCCTCGTTGGGACCTTACCAAGTTTGCCGGTGTAAGCCGCAAGATTGGTTCTTCCATGAAGTCTGTAGGCGAAATCATGTCTATCGGCCGCTCATTCGAGGAAATGCTCCAGAAGGGTCTCCGTATGATTGGTCAGGGAATGCACGGTTTCGTTGGCAACGACCACACCAAGTTCGACAACCTGGATGAGGAACTTTCTAATCCTACCGACCTCCGTATCTTCGCCATCGCCCAGGCTTTGGAGGAAGGCTACACCATCGAGCGCATCGAGGAGTTGACCAAGATTGACCCTTGGTTCATCGAGCGCATGAAGAATATCGTAGATTACAAGCATAAGCTTTCTGAATATAATACTTTGGAGGAGATTCCTGCTGAGGTATTGCGCGAGGCTAAGGTATTGGGCTTCTCTGACTTCCAGATTGGCCGCTTCGTATTGAAGACCAAGGATACCAATATGGAGAAGGAGGTGCTCGCAGTTCGTGATCTGCGTAAGAAGCAGAACATTCTGCCAGCCGTGAAGCGCATCCCTACGGTAGCTAGCGAGCATCCTGACCTCACCAACTATCTCTATATGACTTACGCCGTAGAGGGTTACGACATCAACTACTACAAGAACGAGAAGTCTGTCATCGTTCTCGGTTCGGGTGCTTACCGCATCGGTTCTTCTGTAGAGTTCGACTGGTGTTCAGTAAACGCCATCAACACAGCCCGCAAGTTGGGTTACAAGTCAATCATGATCAACTACAACCCAGAGACTGTATCTACCGACTACGATATGTGCGACCGTCTCTACTTCGATGAGCTTTCATTCGAGCGTGTACTCGATGTCATCGACCTGGAGTCACCACGTGGTGTGATTGTTTCTGTAGGTGGTCAGATTCCAAACAACCTGGCTATGAAGCTCCATCGCCAGTCTGTGCCAATCCTGGGTACATCTCCTGTCAACATCGACCGTGCCGAGAACCGTGGTAAGTTCTCTGCCATGCTCGATAAGCTGGGCATCGACCAGCCTAAGTGGAGCGCCCTCACCTCTATGGAGGATGTTCAGAAGTTCATCGACGAGGTAGGCTATCCTGTTCTCGTTCGTCCATCTTACGTTCTTTCCGGTGCAGCCATGAACGTTTGCCACGACGATGATGAGTTGCGTCGCTTCCTGGAGGCAGCTTCTGAGGTTTCCAAGGAGTACCCAGTGGTTATCTCTCAGTTTATGACAGAGACCAACGAGATCGAGTTCGACGGTGTGGCTCAGAATGGTGAGATTGTAGAGTATGGTATTTCAGAGCACGTAGAGTATGCGGGTGTTCACTCTGGCGACGCTACCATGACCTTCCCTGCTCAGCAGATTTCCTTCGCTACAGCCCGTCAGATCAAGAAGATTTCACGTGCCATCGCCAAGGAGCTCAACATCTCTGGTCCTTTCAATATCCAGTACTTGGCTAAGGGTCGTGATGTAAAGGTGATCGAGTGTAACCTCCGTGCATCCCGTTCATTCCCATTCGTGAGCAAGGTATTGAAGCGCAACTTCATCGAGACAGCTACCCGCATCATGCTCGATGCTCCATATCAGAAGCCAGACAAGTCTGCTTTCGATATCGACCGTATGGGTGTGAAGGCTTCACAGTTCTCATTCGCCCGTCTGCAGAACGCCGACCCAGTTTTGGGTGTGGATATGAGTTCTACCGGTGAGGTAGGTTGTATGGGTGATACTTTCGAGGAGGCATTGCTCAACTCATTGATTGCCACCGGCTACAAGATTCCTTCTAAGGAGAAGGGCATCATGCTTTCAAGCGGTGGTGCGAAGGAGAAGGCTTCTCTGCTCGACGGTGCTCAGGCGCTGGTGAAGAACGGTTACACCATCTACGCTACAGCCGGCACAGCGAAGTTCCTGAACGAGAACAACGTGAAGGCTACAGCCGTAGGATGGCCTGATGAGGACCACAAGGATCTCCCTAACGTGATGGAGATGATTGCCGATCACAAGTTCGACCTCATCGTCAACATCCCTAAGAATCACACCAAGCGTGAGCTCACCAATGGTTACAGAATCCGTCGTGGCGCCATCGACCACAACATTCCTCTGTTCACCAATGCCCGTCTTGCTTCCGCCTTCATCGAGGCATTCTGCACATTGAGCCAGGATCAGCTTCAGATCAAGAGCTGGCAGGAGTACGAGTAATCGCACGCGGGAATAATTTTAATCTCACGCGGGAATATTTTTTATTTCACGCAGGAATAATTTTAATCTCACGCGGGAATAATTTTTCTCACGCAGATTTCGCAGATTACGCAGATTTTTTATTGCTGTATGGCAAAGCTTAAGCTTTGTGATTCCGCAGATTTATTTGTGATTCCGCAAATTTATACGAATATGCCCTGAACCAACGGTCACCGGCCGAAGGGAAAGGGCAGAAGCAAATTTCTGGCAGCACGCCCTGAAAGGGCAGAAGCTCCTAGCCCAGGGCAACACCCTGGGTTAGATAACAATCAGCAAAGTCGCCCTGTAAGGGCAAAAGCTTTAAATTCAAGAAGCTTTTGCTCTTACAGGGCGACTTTGTTGCGGAATATTTTATCCATACTGAATAGAAAAAGGAGGCGAAATGATGGCTATCTCATTATTTTATTGTACCTTTGCAAACAGAAATAAGAATAAAGAATGATAGTTTGTATAGCAGAGAAACCGAGCGTGGCTAAGGACATCGCCCGAATCATCGGGGCAACCACGGCGCGCGACGGTTATATGGAAGGTAATGGATACCAAGTAACATGGACTTTCGGCCACCTTTGTGAGCTGAAAGAACCGGATGATTATACTCCAATGTGGAAGCATTGGAGTCTTTCGGCGTTGCCGATGATTCCACAGCGCTTCGGCATCAAGCTCATCAACGATGAAGGCATCAAGAAGCAGTTTGCTACCATCGAAAAACTGATGCAGGCTGCCGACAGCATCATCAACTGCGGTGACGCCGGACAGGAAGGAGAGCTCATCCAGAGATGGGTGATGCAGAAGGCGCAGGCGAAATGCCCGGTCAAGAGACTGTGGATTTCATCCATGACCGATGAAGCCATCAAGCAGGGCTTTCAGGAGCTGAAAGACCAGACCGAATACCAGTCGCTCTATCTTGCCGGACTTTCCCGTGCCATCGGCGACTGGATTCTCGGTATGAACGCCACCCGACTTTACACATTGAAATACGGTCAGAATCGACAGGTGCTCAGCATCGGTCGAGTGCAGACCCCTACCCTTGCCCTGATCGTAAACCGCCAGAAGGAAATCGATAACTTCGTTTCCGAACCTTACTGGGTACTCGCCACCATCTATCGCGACACCCAGTTTACGGCTACCAGCGGCAAGTTTACCAGCAAGGAGGAAGGCGAGAAGGCTTTCAGCACCATCGCCGGCAAACCCTTTACCGTTACGGATGTAAGCAAGAAGAAGGGAAACGAGGCGCCCCCTCATCTCTACGACCTCACCTCGCTGCAGGTGGATTGCAACAAGAAGTTTGCCTACTCTGCCGACATCACGCTGAAACTCATCCAGAGTCTCTACGAGAAGAAGTACACCACTTATCCTCGTGTAGATACCCAGTTCCTCACAGACGATATCTATCCGAAATGTCCGCAGATTCTGAACGGAGTGAGCCAGGCAAAGATAGCCAGTCAGCAGAAATACCTCCCGCTCATCCAGCAGCTCGCAGCCACCGGCAAGAAGTTGCCGAAGAGCAAGAAGGTTTTCGATAACAGCAAGGTGACCGACCACCACGCCATCATCCCAACCGGAGTTCCGCCAACGGGACTCACCGATATGGAGGCGAATGTCTATGACCTCATCGCCAAGCGCTTCATCAGTGTGTTCTATCCCGATTGTAAGTTCTCTACCACCACTGTATTGGGAGAAGTCATCAACGAGGATGGACCAAAGCCGGAGAAGATAGAGTTCAAGGTAAGCGGTAAGGAGATTCTCGAACCGGGCTGGCGAGTAGTCTATGCCAAGGATGTAAAGAATGCAGATGACGACGATGCAGATAATGCCAACGGAAACGACGGCGGAAATGCAGGCGACGGAAACGGAAACGGCGCCAAGAAGGAAGTGGTAGAAGAGCGAACCCTACCCTCTTTCGTAAAAGGCGAATCAGGAGAGCATCAGCCAACCCTGACGGAGAAATGGACCACGCCGCCTAAGTATTACACCGAGGCAACCCTGCTTCGTGCAATGGAGACTGCGGGTAAATTCGTAGAAGACGAGGAACTTCGTGCAGCTTTAAAAGAGAACGGAATCGGCCGTCCATCCTCCCGTGCCGGCATCATCGAAACCCTCTTCAAGCGCCACTACATCCGCCGCCAGCGCAAGAATCTGATGGCAACTCCAACGGGTATCGAACTCATCGACACCATCCATGAGGAACTTCTGAAGAGCTGTGAGCTGACCGGTATCTGGGAGAAGAAGCTCCGAGACATCGAGCACAAGACCTACGATCCTGCCGAATTCATCAACGGCTTGAAAGAGCAGATCAACCAGATTGTCATCGATGTTCTATCGGATAACAGCAGCCGAAGAGTCACCATCATGACGGAGGAAGATCTCAAGAAAAAGCCAGCGACCAAGAAAGCAACAGCCAAAAAGACACCAGCCAAGAAGAAGGATGCAGCAACAGAACAGAATGCAGCTCCTCAGAATGCAGCTCCTCAGAATGCAGCTCCTCAGGCTCCAGCCGACCCAATGGTAGGCAAACCTTGTCCGCTCTGCGGCAAGGGCGTCATCATCAAGGGCAAGACCGCCTATGGTTGCAGCAACTGGAAATCCGGCTGCCAATATCGCCAGCCATTCTCACAGATGTAAATTCACGAATATAGAGGTATTATGAAGCATATCAGATTCCATCATATCATAACATCCCTCTGCTGCCTCCTTCTGATAAGCTGCGGCATTGACAAGAACCTGAAGAAGGGAGAGAAGTTCCTTTCTTTAGGCGAATACTATGATGCTGCCGACCAATTCAAGCAAGCCTACACCAAGACACCTCCCAAGGAGCGTGAAAACCGGGGAAAGCTAGCCTTGAAGATGGCTCGCTGCTACAACAAGATCAATGCTACCCCCAAGGCTGTGAATGCTTACCGCAATGCCATCCGCTATAACCAGGCTTCCCTCGATGACCGTCTGGCTTACGCCCGTCTGCTCCTGAAAAACGGTGAATACAAACAGGCAGAAAAGGAATTCAGAATCCTCGTGGATTCCCTGCCCGACAATATTCTTGCCCAGAACGGATTGAAATCTGCCCAGATGGCTCCTCTCTGGAAAAAAGCCGGAAGCAGATATCAGGTAAAGAAGATGGATGTCTTCACCTCCCGGAGAGCCGATTATTCACCGATGCTCCAGGGCGATGAATACGAACAGCTCTACTTCACCTCCACCCGCAACGAGTCACAGGGCGATGAACTCAGCGGAATCACCGGAACCAAGGCAGGCGATATCTTCTATTCAGAAAAAGACGATAAGGGAAAATGGAGCAGACCGGAAGCCATCGCCACCGGTCTGAATACCGACTATGATGAGGGAGCCTGCTGCTTCACTCCCGATGGCAAGGAGATGTATCTCACCCAATGCGTCACCGATCCTGCCTCTCCCCGATTTGCCCAGATCGTCACCTCTTCCCGTTCGGATGCAGCCTGGGGAAAGGTTCAGAAGCTGGAAATCACCCAGGATACCTTGAGCACCTATGCCCACCCAGCCATCAGTCCTGACGGCGAATGGCTCTATTTCGTTTCCGATATGCCGGGCGGAATGGGCGGTTACGATATCTGGCGTGTGCGCCTCACTCCTTCAGGTCTGGGAGGTGTGGAAAACCTCGGTGCCCCCATCAATACGCCGGGCGACGAGATGTTCCCTACCTTCCGTCCCAATGGCGACCTCTATTTCAGCAGTAATGGTCATATCGGAATGGGCGGTCTCGACATCTACATCGCCCGAATAGATGAAAAGACCCGTCAGTATAAGATAGAGCACCCTGGCTATCCCCTCAATTCAGAAGCAGATGATTTCGGAATGACCTTCGAGGGACCGCACAACCGTGGCTTCTTCTCTTCCAACAGAAAGGATGGCCGCGGCTACGATCATATCTATTCTTTCAATAATCCGGAGATTGTCACCACGATGAAGGGATGGGTTTACGAAAAAGACGGCTACGAACTTCCTGCCGCTCAGGTGATGGTAGTAGGCAACGACGGAACCTACAGGAAGCTGCCGGTCAAGGGCGACGGTTCGTTTACGATGCCTATCCATCCTAAGGTAGATTATCTGGTGATGGCTTCCTGCAAGGGATTCCTCAACCACAAGGAGGAGTTGCGGATAGATTCGGCGAAGGAGAGCAAGGAGTACGTGCTCCAGTTCCCGCTGGCTTCCATCTCAGCCCCAGTACTCATCGACAACATCTTCTATGATTTTGACAAAGCTACCCTGACGCCAGCCAGCACCCAGGCATTGGATAAGCTCGTAGCCTTGTTGAAAGAGAATTCCCACGTAACCATCGAACTGAGTGCCCATTGCGATTACAAAGGCAACAGCGAGTACAACAAGCGCTTGTCTCAGCGCCGTGCCCAGTCGGTAGTGGATTACCTCATAGCTCATGGCATCGAAAAAGATCGCCTTACCCCTGTGGGATATGGCAAGGAACGCCCGAAGACAATCCGCAGGAAGCTCACGGAGAAATATCCATGGCTGAAGGAAGACGATGTGCTCACCCAGGATTTCATCCTCAAGCAGACCAGGGAGCATCAGGAGATATGCAACCAGCTGAACCGCCGTACCGAGTTCAAGGTACTCCGCACCACCTACAAACTGTTTTGACAAGAAGGGCATAAAAAGAAACAGACCGATATGAACGCTCGTTCACATCGGTCTGTTTACAATTATCTTCCACTTGTATAGTTTATGTTGCCATAACCATAATTTTAAACGTTAAACTTTTCCGCAAAAGTACGCTTTTTCTTCGAAACTACCAAGAAAATCACAAGAAATCAGTAACTCATCAGCGAATTAGCCTCAAGATCAGTAATCTATAATCCCATTATAGCAAGCCCACCCCATACTGTCTCCACCTTTCCCCAGGCGGTCCCAGCCCGCACAAGATGGCGAAGACCGCTTTGGTCCGCCAACCTTATAGCGTAGCGGTTCTGAGCACCGGAGGGCGGTTTTCCTCTTCTTCCCTGAGGTTTCTGTCCCCCAGAACTGGGGGAACCGAAGGGGGCGTAAAGACCATTGAAGAGAGGCTTGGTGAGAAAGGTGGAGC
>URYG01000059.1 GCA_900551985.1 uncultured Prevotella sp.
CGATGATGACCGCAAGGGCGGACGCAGCTTCGGAGGCAAGCGCGGAGGCGACCGTGAAGACCGTGACAACAAGCGCGGCGGATTCAAGGGCGACCGCAAGGGTGGCAGAGACTTCGGAGGCAAGCGTGACGGCAAGCGTTTCGAGAAAGGCGACAAGCGCGGTGGTTTCAAGGCTGACCGCAGAGGTGGACGTGACTTCGGAGGAAAGCGTGGCAGCAAGCCAAGCTTCGACACCGACTTCGATGACGAGGATTAAGAATTTCTAGTGATGCAGCGAAACGCTGCGTCACTAAAGATAAAGCACTAGTTATCAAGACAATAAGTCTAGCGACATAGCAAAACGCTATGTCACTAGAAATACCGCCAGGCGTCCCGGCGGATTTGAAATCCGCCGTAAAAAAAGGTTCGACCTATTAAAACCGGGGGATTTGCAATCCCCCAACAAAAGGAAAGACATACTCCTTTGCTGCGGATTGCAAATCCGCAGAGCCTAAATAGGTTAGGACATTTTTTAACGCCGGATTGCAAATCCGGCGGAACGCCTAGCGGACTTGCGGTCTTGACAGTGCGTCGCTAAGACACCGACTTTGATGACGAGGATTAAGATTTTCTAGTGACACCGTAAAACGCGGTGTCACTAAGATTTCTAGCAATGCGGTGAAACGCCGTATTGCTAAGAATTCTAGCAATGCAGCGAAACGCTGCATCACTAAAGATAAAATCCTAGTTATCAGACGGATAAACCACATAACACCACAAAACGTGGTGTAAGGTATTACAAGAAACAAGAAAAAAAATCATGAATCTGAAGAAATCAATTTATAAATTATCTTTTGCAGCTATGATTTCCATGATGGCAATGAATGCTTCCGAGATGCAGGCGCAGGGCGTGGTTCCGGCACAGAAGGGCGAGAAAGCCTTCACACTGGAAGATCTGAACTTCGGCGGCAACAACTACCGCAACATGGTGGCAAAGAACCGCTGGTGCACCTGGTGGGGAAATGAACTCATCCATCAGGACATCGAGGCATGCTATCTCGTAAACAAGACTACCGGAAAGGAAACCAAGCTCTTCGGTATCAACGATATCAACCAGTGGATTGCTCCTACCAAGGACATCAAGGTAAGAGCCCTCTACAACGCTCAGTTCCCTTTCGCAGGCAAGAGCATCGTGATGGTAAGCAATGGCAGCAAGACCTACACCATCGACTTCAAGAAGCATAAGCTGCTGAGCGAGATGGAGTTTGAAGATGGCGAGAACCTCCTCGAGGCTAACGCACAGCAGAATGCTTTCGCCTATCTGAAGGGCAACAACCTCTATGTGCGCACCTTCGACGTAACCAACAATGCCATGACAAGAGAGAAGAAGTCGCACGATTTCCAGATCTCTACAGACGGCAGCCGCTCTATCGTATATGGTCAGAGTGTTCACCGCGATGAGTTCGGCATCAGCAAGGGTACCTTCTGGAGCCCTAACGGCGAACTGCTCGCCTTCTATCGCATGGACCAGAGTATGGTGACAGATTATCCGCAGGTGGATATTCCGGAGATTGATTACTTCAATCATCCTGAGACAGAGACCTGCTGCGCCAAGCCTGCACCAGACAAATATCCGATGACAGGCGAGACTTCGCACAAGGTGACTGTGGGCGTATTCGACTGCATGACCGGAAAGACCATCTATCTGAAAGCAGGCGATCCTACAGACCGCTACTTCACCAACATCGCATGGAGTCCGGACAACAAGACCATCTACATGTTTGAGTTGAACCGCGACCAGAACGACTGTCGCCTCACAGCCTACAGCGCAGAGACCGGCGAGAAGACCGGCGAACTCTATCGCGAAACCGACGAGAAGTATGTAGAGCCTTGCCACCCAATCCAGTTCCTGCCTTGGGACAGCAACAGCTTCATCATGCAGAGCCGCAAGGATGGCTACAACCACCTCTATCTCTGCACCCTGGGCAAGCATGGCAGCCGTATGGCAAGCAACACAGAATCGCTCGAAATCAAGCAGTTGACATCAGGAAAGTGGGAAGTAATGGAAGTACTCGGCTTCAACAGCAAGCGCAAGAGCATCATCATCGCATCCAACGAGTGCTCTCCTATCCAGCGAAACATCTTCACCGTAGATACCAAGACCGGCAAGCGCACCATGATGGACGATTGCGGCAAGGGATGGCACAACGCTACCCTGAGCGAGAACGGACAGTTTATCTATGATAACTACTCTACTCCAACCGTGCCTCGCAAGATTGCCATCGTGAACACCGAGAACGGCAAGCGCACCGCTTACTTTACAGCCGAGAACCCTTGGAAGGGCTACAACGTGCCTGAATACAGCTGCGGTTCCATCAAGGCTGATGACGGCGAGACCGACCTCTACTGGAGAATGGTGAAGCCAGTGAACTTCGACCCTAACAAGAAGTATCCTACTATTATATATGTATATGGCGGTCCTCACGCCCACAACGTGGATGCCCGCTGGAACTACTCTAGCCGTGGCTGGGAGACCTACATGGCAGAGAAGGGCTATCTGCTCTTCATTCTCGACAACCGTGGAAGCGAGAACCGTGGCAAGGCTTTCGAGCAGGCTACCTTCCGCCAGCTGGGTCAGGTGGAGATGAAGGACCAGATGAAGGGTGTGGAATATCTGAAGACCCTGCCTTACGTAGATGCCGACAAGATTGGTGTTCACGGATGGAGCTTCGGCGGATTCATGACCATCTCGCTGATGACCAACTATCCTGACGTGTTCAAGGTAGGCGTAGCAGGCGGTCCGGTAATTGACTGGCACTGGTACGAGGTAATGTATGGCGAGCGCTATATGGATACCCCACAGACCAATCCAGAGGGTTACAAGAAGACATCATTGCTCTATCAGGCAAAGAACCTGAAGGGTAAGCTGCAGATTATCCAGGGCTTGAACGATGTGACCGTAGTGCCACAGCACTGCCTCACCTTCCTGAAAGCTTGTATCGCAGCAGGTACCCAGCCAGATTTCTTCGTATATCCGGGTGAGCCTCACAATATGAGAGGTCATCAGAGCACTCACCTGCACGAAAGAATCAGCAACTACTTCTTCGACTACCTGAAGTAAAAGAAAATTTTTTTATTGTATAAGAGACTCTATCTGAAGAAAATTCAGAAAACAAAGCATATAATAAAAGCATATAAGAGAGTCCTATCTGAAGTATAACTAATCTTCGGAACGAAAAGATGATTAACAAAACGAGGAAAGTAATTTTATTGACAACTATAATACTCTTTGCCTGCCACCTCCAAGTGGCAGGTCTGCCATATACAATAAAAAAATTTTCTTTTACTTCAGGTAATCAGGTAGAGAGTTTTCTGTTTCTGAACAGACCATCCCCGACTTCAAATTTATCTTCGATAAGCTATCTCAGAACCGCATCACCTACAATCGCTACAACGACAGCATCTTCCGCATTCACGACCACGACGAATGGGTAAGATTCTTTATGACAAGAAGCCGGAACAACCATAAGATCTATCACGAGAACGAGAAGCTGCTGAACAGCATTGTAGATTATTTCGAGCCAGATATGGCAGACACGACGAAGGAGACCATCTTGCCAGATGCAGCCTACGACAGTCTGAATGTGCATTTCTTTCGTAACTATGCCTATGCCCTGACGGATCCATTCATCACGAACAGGGTTACGGACATTCTGATCAGAAACTTCAAGAACCGGCCAGACCAAAACTACTATTATCTGAGAGCCATGAGCTGGAAGGGTTCGTCCTATTACCAGATATGGAAACTGAACAGAGACAATGAGACTTTGAAAAAAGCATACGACTGTATCGCATACGTAGCCGACAGCGCGCACTGCCATAAGCCAGAAGAACTGGGTCTGTACGGTTATGCCCTACAGGATCTGTGCCTATCTGCATGGACACTCCACCATATCCAACCTCTGAAAAAACTGAAGGAAAGATACGAAAAGCTGGAAGAGCTGGCAAGAAATCATACGGCAGACGAGCTGGAAGTACCAGAAAAGAGAAGGCTGCAATGGATTAACCGCATAAAAGGCAGAGACTTAGAGATAGTAAGAGGAATCTATCTCACCAATCCAGAACTGATAGAAAAAACGGAAGGAGAGGCTATGGTAAAACGGGTGATAAGTCAGTATCCGGATACCGTAGGACTCAGCATCACCTCGAAACTCAACCTCATCGTCCTGAAGCTGAAAATGGGAGAAATCCGGACAAGAACTGCCTTGAGAGAAGCTGACGAAATATACAAAACGTTGATCAAACCGCTCACCAAGCAGAAAAGCCTGGGAGAAGGTTCCTTCAATTCGCTGATGAATCACTACACCAATCTGGCGTTTATCGTAGATACGGCAAGGGTTTCTACCAATCACAAGAAAATGCACATTAGGTCATTCTGTGAAGATATTATCAGAATGTTCAGACATCGCAAAGACCAGCAGAACTCCACGCAGTATAATCAGACGCTGGAACATGTGAGCACCTATCCCCGACTCATCAAATACCTGAGCGATGAAGAAAGAATAGGATTCGTGATGGAGCTGAACGTGGCTACCCAGGTTACCACCTATGCCCACTCTACCCACGTGGCTCGACTCGCCGAGGCATTGATGAAGGGCATCATCAAGCACCGGAGGGAACTATTGATAGGAAGTCTGGGCATCAGCAGCAAATGGCAGGCAAGGCTCCATCAGAAACAGATCATCTACTACATCACCCGTGCTGCCCTCTTACACGATATTGGCAAGAACAGCATCGTAAGCGTGGTGAACAACGACTATCGCCAGCTGAGTGATGAGGAGCGAAGAATCATCAGAATGCATCCCCGGATGGGACTGAAATACCTGAAGATATCGCAGGAGCTGAAACACTACTACGATACCACGCTGGGACATCATAAATGGTACAACGGCAAGGGAGGCTATCCAAGCGACTTCGACAACACCCAATCGCCTTACCGCTTCATGATAGACATCGTGACCCTGTGCGACTGCATGCAGGCTGCCACCGAACGGGTAGGCAGAAACTACAAGCAGGAGAAGAGCTTCGAAAAGGTGATGGAAGAGCTGAGAGAAGGAGCAGGAACCCGATACAATCCCGACCTGGTGAAGCTGATAGACGACGTTCCGGAACTCTACAATGAGCTGGAGATGATAGCCATCTACGGATGGCCAGAAATCTACTATAGCATCTACAAGAACTATATGCAATAAAGATTTTAGGCATTTTGCTTGTATAGTTCGCTGAAATTTAGTAATTTTGCAGCAAATTAGAAAATTGGATGCAAAAAGGAGGGAATATCTATCCGTATTGTAAAAGAAGGAGATGATAAACTGCCTGATTGCTACATATAACAGAAGAATTATTAAACGTAACTACGATGAAAATATTATTGTTAGGAGGCGGTGGCCGCGAGCACGCCTTAGCTTGGAAAATCGCTCAGAGCGAGAAGTGTGAGAAACTCTTTATCGCTCCTGGTAATGCCGGTACACAGAATGTCGGCGAAAATGTGAATATCAAGGCTGACGACTTCGAGGCGCTCAAGAACTTCGCTGTCGAGAACGGTGTTGATATGGTGGTAGTAGGTCCGGAAGACCCACTGGTAAAGGGTGTCTATGATGACTTCAAGGCTGACCCACGCACCCAGAACATCCCTGTGATTGGTCCATCAAAGGCTGGTGCCGTGCTGGAAGGAAGCAAGGACTTCGCCAAGCAGTTTATGAAGCGCCACAACATTCCTACAGCTCAGTATGAGACTTTCGACGGCGAGCACGTAGAAGAAGGCTTGAAGTTCCTGGAGACTCTGAAGGCTCCTTACGTATTGAAGGCTGACGGCTTGTGCGCCGGTAAGGGCGTTCTCATCCTCCCTACCCTGGAAGAGGCTAAGAAGGAGTTCAAGGAGATGCTCGGCGGTATGTTCGGCAACGCTTCTGCACGCGTAGTTATCGAGGAATTCCTCAGCGGTATCGAGTGCTCCGTATTCGTATTGACCGATGGCAAGAACTACAAGATTCTGCCTGAGGCTAAGGACTACAAGCGCATCGGCGAGCACGATACCGGTCTGAACACCGGCGGTATGGGTAGCGTAACCCCTGTGCCTTTCGCAACCAAGGAGTGGATGCAGAAGGTGGATGAGCGCATCATCCGTCCTACCGTAGAGGGTCTGGCTGAGGAGAACATCGACTACAAGGGCTTCATCTTCTTCGGTTTGATCAATGTAGAAGGCGAGCCTATGGTTATCGAGTACAACTGCCGTATGGGTGACCCAGAGACAGAGAGCGTGATGCTCCGCCTGAAGAGCGACATCGTGGATCTCTTCGAGGGTGTAGCTGCCGGCGATCTTGACAAGCGCAGCATCGAGTTTGATGAGCGTGCAGCAGTCTGCGTGATGCTCGTAAGCGGTGGTTATCCAGAGGCTTACAAGAAGGGTTATCCTATCCAGGGTATCGATGATGTGGAAGGTTCTGTAGTTTTCCACTCTGGTACAGCCATGAAGGATGGAGAGGTTGTAACCAATGGCGGCCGTGTAATCTGCGTAAGCAGCTACGGCAAGGATAAGGAAGAGGCTCTGAAGAAGAGCTTTGCCGAGGCTCAGAAGATCCAGTTCACCGACAAGTACTTCCGCTCTGATATCGGACAGGATCTTTAGTTTTTAATGTTGAATGTTGAATGTTGAATGTTGAATTGCCTAACGGACTCAAGGGCGCTAGCCTAATTCAACATTCAACATTCAACATTCAACATTGTTTTAAGCATTCAACATTAATTTAGATGTTAAGAAAGAAAACTTTTCAAAATAAAGTAGCGGCCAGCCGCTACGCTCTACCTGTAACAGCAACCCTTGCCGCCTTGGTATGGGTTGCTGTAGGTTTTTTAGTAGCTAACATTTGGGTGCAGTTCGCCTTCACCATTCTCTCTACCCTGCTGATGGTGGAACTCAACAACCATAATTCCCTGATGCGAACCTACAGCCGAATGGTGTCCTGCAGTTTCCTGGTGTTCATCACCATGACCTCCCTGCCTGCACCCTCCTTCAAGGCAAGCATCGTGACGATGTGCTCCATCGCCTTCTACCTCATCATCTGGAACAGTTACCAGGACAGGCGGGCGGCAGGATGGACCTTCTATGCCTTCTTCTGCGTAGGACTCGCCTCACTGGTGTTCATCCAGGTGGGATATTTCCTGCCCTTCCTGTGGCTGATGATGATGGTATTCACCAATTCCTTCAGCATCCGCAACTTCTTTGCATCTATCATCGGCCTCATCATGCCGTATTGGTTCTCAGCGGGTTACTTCGCCTATACCAATAATATCGATGGACTGATCAGTCATTTTGCGGAATTCATCAACTATCTGGATCTGTTCGTTTATTCGCAGGTTACCGACCACGAGGTGGTGAATCTCCTGTTCCTCATCATCCTGAGCACATTGGGCAGCATCCACTTCCTGCATACCTCTTATGCGGATAAGATCCGTACCCGAATGATCTACAATTCATTCATTCTGATCAACTATGTGAGTCTCGCCTTCATCATCCTGCAGCCTCAGCATCTCAAGGAGTTGAGCAGCATCATGATTGTAAATACGGCGCCACTCACCGCTCACTTCATCACCTATACCAAGGGAAAGGTGGCGAACATCGTCTTTATCTCGGCACTGGTCATCATGGTACTGATCCTGCTGTATCATATCTTCATTCCGGAAACGGTATTGCTGCAGGCTATTCAGGGATAAGGTTGATTCTGGGATAAGTTTTATTCAGAGATAAGATTTTTGCTTAAATTATTCTGAGATAAGATTTTCAGAGATAGACATGATGCAGCGTTTCACTGCATCATGTCGGTTAAACAAATAATATTCAATGGGTTACATAATAGACTTTTTAATCAACTGGGGCTATTGGGGCATGCTTGTTTCCGCCTTTCTTGCCGGCAGCTTCTTCCCTTTCAGCAGCGAGGTAGTGATGTCGGGCTTGCAGGCAGCAGGACTGGATCCCATCCCTCTGGTGATATATGGCAGCATAGGAAATGTATTGGGCTCGCTGTTCAACTATGGCGTGGGCAGACTGGGCAAGATGGAATGGATAGAGAAATATCTGCACGTGAAGAAGGAGAAACTGGATCAGGCAGAAAGATTCATGGCTGATAGAGGTGCCTGGATGGGCTTCTTCGCCTTCATCCCGATATTGGGAAGCGCCATCACCATCGTGCTGGGACTGACAAGAGCCAATATCATCATCTCTACCATCAGCATCACCATCGGAAAAGTGCTGAGATATATCCTATTGGTTTATGGTCTCAGCTTCATCGTATAAACATATAAGCAGATTTATAACCTAAGAAGATTTTAATATATGAAGAGATTTCTATACCTTATTATATTATGTGTTATTCTTGCCGGATGTAAGGGTACACCTCAGAAACAGGCAGATTCGGGAAAGACTTCCAGAACAGAGAAGCCTGCGGTTACGGTTACAGTTACGATTTCACCCTACAAGTATTTCGTAGATCAAATTGCCAAAGGCAAGGTGGATGTCAACGTGATGGTATCGAATGGCAACAACCCGGAAACTTACGAGCCATACGCCCAGCAGATGATGGAACTTTCGAAGAGTGCCCTCTATCTGAAAGTGGGCAGCATCGGTTTTGAGCAGACCTGGATGAAGAAGTTGCAGGACAACGCTCCGGATATGAAGGTGATAGATACTTCCGTGGGTATCAAGCCAGCCAAGACTCCGGGTGGCAACATCGACCCGCATGTATGGATGAGTTGCAGCAACGCTCGCATCATAGCCAGCAACATCCTCAAGGCGCTGAGCGAACTGGAGCCGAAGAACAAGGCTTTCTTCGAGAAGAACTATCTGTCGCTGCTCAGCATCATCGACAAGAGAGACAGCATCATCAAGGAGGGCTTCAACAAGAACCCAGACCTGGTTCGCAAGTTTGTGATCTATCACCCTATCCTCACCTACTTTGCCCGCGATTACCAGCTGGAGCAGCTTGCCATAGAGGAAGAAGGCAGGGAGCCTAGTGCAGCCCAGCTGAAGAGCCTCATAGAGAGAGCCCGAAAAGAAAAGATCAAGTTCTGCCTGATACAAGCAGAATTTGCCAACCGCAACACCACAACTTTCATCAACGAAAGCCACACCAAACCAATGGATATCAATCCATTGCAGGGCGACTGGAACTGGGCGATGCAGGAAGCGGCAGCAGCGGTACAGGGCAAGAAAATCGTTGTTGGGAAGTAAAGCATCAAGAACAATAACTAATCATAAAGTTCAATGTTCAAAGTTCAAAGTTCAAAGTTAATAGAGATCGAGCACCTATCTGCCGGATATGACGGCAAGCAGGTGCTCCATGACATAAATCTCACTGTATATCAAGACGATTATCTTGGCATCATCGGACCAAATGGTGGTGGCAAGACTACCCTCATGCGCCTCATTCTGGGACTGATGAAACCTACGGAAGGAACCATCAGATACTTCCGAAAAGTTAAAGATGAGAACGGAAATATGGTTCTTGATGAAAACGGCGAAGCAAAAGTTGAGGAAGTAAAGGATATCTCGATGGGCTATCTCCCACAATACAACCAGCTCGACAAGCAGTTTCCTATCTCTGTATATGAAGTTGTACTTGCCGGACTCAGCAAGACCAAAGGTCTCTTTTCACGATACACCCAGGCACAGCACCAGCAGGTGCTCGATACCCTGGAGCGCATGCAGCTGACGGAATTCAAAGACCGACACATCGCTGCCCTCAGCGGTGGTCAGCTTCAGCGAGTGCTCCTCGCCCGTGCCATCGTATCAAAGCCCGATGTCGTGATTCTCGATGAGCCTAACACCTACATCGACCGCCGATTCCAAAAGCAGATGTACGAGATGCTGGAACAGATCAACAAGGAATGCGCCATCATCATCGTAAGTCACGATGTAGCCGAAGTGCTCAACAACGTGAAGCATATCGCCTGTGTAAACCAGCACCTGCATTATCACGATACGGCAGATATGCCAAGAGAAAAGCTGGAAGAGCATTTCCTGAATGTTTAATGTGTTTTTTATAAAACATCACCTATTTAAATTTAATATAACCTAAAAAAGAGAAGCAATCCTACGCTATCTCTTTACTTTTTAGTATCTTTGCAACGTTTTATACACATTATATAAATAGGAAACATAGAAATATAATACATTAAAGTTTAAACAATAATGAAACAGTACAGATTAGTGGACAATATCTTCGGATGGGTCGCATTCATCATTGCGGCATTCGTATATTGCTCCACAATTGAACCGACAGCCAGCTTCTGGGACTGTCCTGAGTTTATTACAACTGCCTACAAGCAGGAGATCGGTCACCCACCTGGGGCACCATTCTTCATGCTCATGGGCAATTTCTTCACACATTTCGCCAGCGATACCACGCAGGTAGCCAAGATGGTGAATACGATGAGCGCACTCCTCAGTGCCGTCTGCATCATGTTCCTCTTCTGGACCATCACCCATCTGGCACGCAAGCTCATCATCGGCGACTGGAAGGAGATGACCACCAGCAAGCTGATTGCCATCGAGGCATCAGGTATGGTGGGCGCACTCATCTACACCTTCAGCGATACCTTCTGGTTCTCTGCTGTAGAGGGTGAGGTTTACGCCTTCTCTTCTGCCTTCACCGCTGTGGTATTCTGGCTAATCCTGAAGTGGGAAGACCATGCCGACGAACCTCATAGCGACCGATGGCTCGTGCTCATCGCCTATATGACCGGTCTGAGTATCGGTGTGCACCTGCTCAACCTGCTCTGCATCCCAGCCATCGTACTGGTATATTACTACAAAAAGGTGCCTCATGCCAACCTGAAGGGTTCGCTCATGGCGCTCTTCCTTTCATTCCTGGTGGTAGTAGCCGTACTTTATGGTGTGGTTCCAGGCATCATCACCGTAGGCGGATGGTTTGAGCTGTTCTTCGTCAACACACTCGGCTGCCCATTCAATACCGGTGAAATCGTATATATCATCTGCCTCGTAGCCTCCGTTATCTGGGGTATCTACGAGACCTACAATGCATCAGAGAAGAACGAGAAGAAGCAGAACATCGCCTTCGTTCTCGGTTTCGGCATGCTCGGCATCCCATTCTTCGGATATGGATGGAGCGCAGTCATCACCGGCATCATCATCCTGGCTATCCTCTGGTTTGTACTCAACTACAAGCGCAAGAAGGAAGTAGTAACCGGCGTTGACCAGGCTACAGGCATCGAGAAGAAGAAGATGCAGCTGCTGCCTCTCATCTCTGCTCGCATCAAGAACACGGCATTGCTCTGCATGCTGATGCTGATGATCGGTTACTCAAGCTATGCGCTCATCGTGATCCGTTCATCTGCCAACCCTCCAATGGACCAGAACTCTCCTGAGGATATCTTCACCCTGGGCAGTTATCTGAGCCGCGACCAGTATGGCGATACTCCATTGCTCTATGGTCAGGCTTACACTTCCCAGGTGGCTCTCGAGGCTGACGGCAACATGTGCAAGCCTGTGATGAAGGAAGGTGCACCTGTTTATCAGCGCAAGGAGAAGGCTTCTGCCGATGAGAAGGACTCTTACTTCGTAGTAAGCCATAAGAACAAGTATGTATATGCACAGAATATGCTCTTCCCACGTATGCATAGTTCGGCTCATGCCCAGGCATATGAAGACTGGATGGGTGGCGTAGAGGGCAACCAGGTGCCTTACGACCGTTGTGGCGAGAACATGATGGTGAAGGTTCCTACACAGATGGAGAACATCCGTTTCTTCCTCTCCTATCAGTGCAACTTCATGTACTGGCGCTACTTCATGTGGAACTTTGCCGGACGCCAGAACGATATCCAGGGCAACGGCGAACCTGAGCACGGTAACTGGATTACCGGTTTCTCATTCATCGATGACGCACTCTATGGCGACCAGAGCAAAATGCCAGACGACCTGAAGGCAAACAAGGGACACAACGTGTTCTACTGCATGCCGCTGATTCTCGGTCTCATCGGTCTCTTCTGGCAGGCTTGGTACACCCGCAAGCGCAAGGTCATCAAGAACGGCGTGGAGACAGAGGAGATTCTCCCTGTAGGTATCCAGCAGTTCTGGGTGGTATTCTTCCTGTTCTTCATGACAGGTCTTGCCATCGTGCTCTATCTGAACCAGACTCCTATGCAGCCACGTGAGCGTGACTATGCCTACGCCGGTTCATTCTATGCATACGCTATCTGGTGCGGTCTTGGCGTTCTCGCCATCATCGACCTTCTGAAGCAGAAGATGAAGCTCAGCGGTACTGCCGTAACAGCTATCGTGGCTGTGGTAACCCTGCTCGTTCCTATCCAGATGGCATCACAGACCTGGGATGACCACGACCGTTCAGGACGTTACACCTGCCGCGACTTCGGTCAGAACTATCTGATGTCGCTCCAGGAGAAGGGCAACCCTATCATCTTCACCAATGGTGATAACGATACCTTCCCACTCTGGTACAACCAGGAGGTAGAAGGCGTAGGTACAGATGCCCGCGTATGTAACCTGAGCTATCTGCAGACCGACTGGTATATCGACCAGATGATGCGTCCGGCATACAACTCACCATCCGTACCAATCACCTGGCCACGTCTCGACTTCTGTTCGGGTACCAACGAGTATGTTTCTATCCAGCCAGAGGCTAAGCAGCAGGTTCTCGACTTCTACAAGCAGGATCCTGAGAATGCCAAGAAGCAGTTTGGCGATGAGCCTTTCGAGCTGAAGAACATCCTGAAGTACTGGGTACGCAGCAAGAACTCAGACATGCACTTCATCCCTACAGACACCGTCTATGTAACCATCGACAAGGAGGCAGTGAAGAAGAGCGGCATGATGATGGCTTCTGATACCATCCCAGACAAGATGGTGATTTCGCTCGCAGGCAAGAATGCTCTCTACAAGGGCGACCTGATGATGCTCGAAATGCTGTCACAGTGCAACTGGACACGTCCTATCTACGTGGCTCTTACCGTGGGACAGGAGAACTATATGAACCTTGGCGACAACTTCGTACAGGAGGGTCTTGCCAACCGTATCACTCCATTCACCACCAACAAGCCAGGTGCGAAGAACTTCGATGCAGAGAAGACCTACCACAACATCATGACCCGATTCAAGTTCGGTAACCTGAAGCAGAAGGGACTCTATATCGACGAGACTACCATGCGTATGTGCTATACCCACCGTCGCCTGCTCGCCCAGACAGCCCTCCAGCTCATCGCCGACGGCAAGAACCAGAAGGCTATCAACATTCTGAAGAAGGCTGATGTGGAGATTCCTGCATACAATGTCACCCTCGATTACATGAGCGGTGGTCTGGATATGGCTCGCGGCTGGCTGCTCACCGGTCAGAAGGCAAAGGGTAAGGAATATGTAGAGGCTATCTGGAAGAATGCTCGCCAGTATCTCGACTATTACCTCTCATTGAGCAACGACCGCTTCCTGCAGAGCCAGAACGACTGCATCCGTCAGATCATGATTATGCAGAGCGTCTGCGATGTGGCTGGTATGGTAAGCCCTCAGTTGCAGAAGAGTTATGAGAAGCAGCTCAATGCCCTCTACACACTCTATCGCGGCAGAGGCGGCAGCATGCCACAGGGCAATCAGTAAAGACTGAAGCATTGCCACAAGGCAGGCAATAAAGCATGCCACAGGGCAATCAGTAAAATAAAGAATATCAAGGAAGACCTGGCGTTTTTGCTAGGTCTCCCTTTTTGTATCATCCCCTAATCAAGTTATTCCTATGTTCATAGAGCAACCAGCCAAATGGCTCAGATGGTTATATCCGAAAGCAATATGGAGAATGGACAAGAACGACCATTCGGTATATCTCACATTCGATGATGGTCCGATTCCCGAATCCACCCCATTCATCCTGGAAACCTTGAGAAAGTACAATATCAAGGCTACCTTCTTCATGGTGGGCGAAAACGTATTGCGCAACCACGATCTCTACAACCAGATTGTAGCAGAGGGTCATCAGATAGGTAACCATACCTTCAATCATATCGGTGCCTTCAAGCATCGTGTCATCTCCTACGTGCTCAACACCAACAAGGCGAATGACATCATCCACGCCCATCTCTTCCGTCCACCTCACGGCTGGATGCGACAGAGCGAGTACTGGTGGCTGCACCGCACCTACAAGGTAATCATGTGGGATGTGGTGACCCGAGATTATTCCAAGTGGATGACGGCAGAAGATGTGGTGAACAATGTGAAGAAATATGCCCGCAACGGCAGCATCATCACCTTCCATGACTCGCTGAAGAGCATCGACAAGCTGAAGACGGCACTTCCACAATCCATAGAATGGCTGATGGAACAGGGATATGAATTTAAGATTTTTGATTAAATCATCTTTGATTAAAACATTCAAAAGACAATGAGCAAGAGAATCAATAGTTATCAGGCTGTAGCCTCTTTCGTAAGAGGATTCTTCGAGGCATACGCACGCGGCATCATGGATGCTGTAGTTGGCGGCGATGACTTCCAGAAGAAGAACGACCCGAAAGAGGTGAAGCAGATGATGCTGGAACACTATGGAGAAGTGAACCAGTACTTCTTCGACATCATGTTCTCTACCCTCGTACGACTCAACTACAAGAGTGCGGAAGAGGCTAACGAGCGCATGCAGAAGAACTTCGAGAGTATGAAGAAGACCGATCCTACCTTCGAGCCAACCATGCTCGACTATCTGCGCATCGCCTGCAAATCGAACCAGCTGTACAAGGCAATGGAAGCTGAATACAAGCGCAACTTCACCTGGCTCCTGCAGGGTAAGTTTACAAGCATAGAGGAGCACGTACGCGATTATACCCATGGTGTGCTCATCAGTCTTGCCGACGAACCGATGGCTATCCATCTGCTGGTGCGCATCATCGTGAAGGCATACGCTGCCGGACTGAAGTGTGGCAGCAAGGAGGGCACACAGCATCAGCTCCACATGCCTACCCTGCACGGTATGCTGCTGAACAATGTGAATATCCTTCTGAACGAGGCTCCGCTGAAGGGCGATTCAGAAGATCCTGTCGCTCTCTTCAAGGAGGCGTGCAAGAACCAGGAGGAAAACATCAATGTTCTGTTCAATACATTGAATGATGCCATGAAGGAGCTGGCAGCAGAATAAATAGAAAAGCCCCTGATGCATCACGCATCAGG
>URYG01000060.1 GCA_900551985.1 uncultured Prevotella sp.
GATTACTATACCGATGTCATCACCTTCGATTACGATGAGGATGATGTGATTAACGGCGACATCGTGATTTCGCTCGATACCGTCCGCACCAATGCCGAGCAGTTTGGCAAGACCTACGATGATGAGCTTCATCGCGTCATCATCCACGGCATCCTGCACCTCTGCGGCATCAATGATAAAGGCCCGGGAGAGCGTGAAATCATGGAGGAGAACGAGAACAAGGCACTCGCCCTGCTCGAAGGTGCTTCTATATTGAAGAAGTAAAGCCCTTCTATAGTTTAAAGAAGCTAGGTTTCTTCGATTTTACGGTAGAAGTATAGAAAAAACAACTGTTAACTGTTAACCTGTTAACTTCTGAATGTGGTTGATGGTTAATACAAAAGAAGAAAGATGTTCTATCAACTTATACAAAAGAAAAGAGATTTATGGTTTCAATCTTCTGATTGTACGGTTTTATACCTCGTTGATTATATTTATCAGCGAGGTATGTTGCGTGATGCCCAGATTGATGCTATCAAGACTTATCTGTTTTTGAAAATAGCCTGTCAGGGCAAGCCGCTTTGGCAACTTTTTGCAGAAGGCGAATTTAATGAAACTGACGTTGATGCAGAGGAAATCAATGCAGAGGCACGGGATGTGATGACAAAGAATCCTGCTGCGTTGGCCTTGTATCAGTATAGCAGACAGAAAGACCGCAACGGCAAGCAGATAGCTCCAGAGCTGGAGCAGTTTATCCGTCATCATGCCAGGGAGATTGATTACGAGAAAGTGTTGAAGGATATCTTTTACCAGGTAACTTATTCGGATTATCTTTTCAGTCTTCCTATGGGTGCGGGAAAAACCTATCTGATGGCCGCATTCATTTATATAGATTTGTACTTTGCTCAGAATGAGCCGCATAATCCGATATGGGCACATAATTTCCTGATATTGGCACCATCCGGCTTGAAGTCAAGCATCGTTCCTAGTCTTCGTAGTATTCAGAACTTTGACGTTACCTGGCTTTTCCCGGCAGCTACAGCCATGCAGCTGAAGAGGCTCGTAAAATTTGAAATCCTTGATGAGCAAAAGAGTGCCAGGAAAAGCAATGTAATCAGAAATCCCAATGCGTTTAAGATTAACCAGCATTGGGATGGAGGTACGATGATGGGATTGGTGGCTATTACAAATGCAGAGAAGGTTATCTTAGACAGATGGGAGGAGAACGGGAAAGACCAGAGTCTTCTTTCGGATGATGAACGCCGGCTGGTGGATGTGGCTAATGAGCTGCGCAATATGATAGGTAAAATACCTTCTCTTTCTATTTTTATCGATGAGGTGCATCATGCTTCTGATGGTGAAATCAAACTCCGTCAGGTGGTTACAGGATGGGCTACTCAAGGTTGTAATTTCTGCAATGTGCTTGGTTTTACGGGCACTCCTTATTTGGAAAAAGCAGAGAAGGTGACATTGGGCGGAAGTTTCAATATCAAGAATACCAATATCACTAATGTGGTGTATTTCTATCCGTTGATGGAGGGTATCGACAACTTCCTGAAGCGTCCCGAAGTAAAGTTTACGGACCATGATATGCTGACCATTGTGAGAAGCGGAGTGCATGAGTTTCTCGATAAATATAAGGATACAACCTATGCTGATGGAACCTGTGCGAAGCTTGCCGTATATTGCGGTCAGATTCCAACTCTCGAAGAAGAAATCTATCCTCTCGTATCCGAGATTGTAACGGAATATCGATTGAACCCTGCAGAGGTGATTCTGAAGCGCCATAAGGGTAGTAATTCCTCTAAGGCAGGTGCCAGAAAATATGCAGAGCCCGAAGGTTCAGAGGCGGCTTTCGCCATGCTCGATTCGCCTACCTCTAAAATCCGTATCGTGCTGCTGGTGCAGATAGGAAAGGAGGGATGGGATTGCAAGAGCCTTACGGGCGTGGTGCTGCCTCATGAAGGGGCGTGCCCTAAGAACATGGTGCTGCAAACTTCCTGCCGCTGCCTGCGACAGGTGGTTCGGGGCGAACAGGAAAAAGCCTTGGTTTGGATGAACAGGTGGAATGCCGACAAACTCAACAAGGAGTTGAAGCAGCAGCAGAACATCACACTCCAGGAATTCAGCAAGAAGCCGGAACTCTGCAAGAAGCGCATAGAGCGATTCTCACGTATGGATAAGCAGCAGGTGCCACCCATTGATTTCTTCCAGCTGAAAGTGGAATATGAAACTCAGGTGATTGAAGAGCAGCCAGATACTGCCACGCTGCTTGCTGACGAAAGGTTGAAGCAGAAGGCTAACCAATCTCTGGTTTATATTCAAGACTTCGAAGGAAATATGCTCGACTATGAGGAGCTGAGAAAAGAGAATGGAGAGAGCTTCACTTTTCACTGGTGGTTGCAGAAAATAGCCAAGGAAAGTATGGGGGCGCTGAGTATGAAAGAATTGAAACAGTATGAGGCTCAGCTGCATAAACTGTTCGATGAGATTACGATTGCTGATGAGCAAGATGGGGAATATCGTACAGAGAATATGGAGTATGATCATTATCAGATACGTGCCAACATCCGGAAGGCTTTTGTGCCTAAGCGTGATTTCCGCATCTCAGAAGAGGTGGTTCCTGATACGGCAACCATCCTCTCGGTGGAGCAACCTATGCCTCTTGATGTGGAAGACGACAGCCGTTTCTATCCAAGCGAGAAAGTGGTGAAGGAAATCCTGGCATGGGACAATGACCCGGGCAAGATGGAACTCCCGCCAGAAGTGAAGGCTGTTGTGGAAAAGATGAAGGCTGCCGGATTCTCTGATACTGACATCCAGATGATGGTGAAAGACAAGCTGCCTAAGGATGAATATCCTGAGCGCAATCAGACTTACCATTATCTGCCTTACCGCTTCGACAGTAACCTGGAGAAGGAATACTTTGCCAACGGATTGATTCCGCTGATGAAGGATAAGCAGCTGGAGTATTACTTCAATGGCGATGATACGCTTACAGAGTTCAAGATTCGCTGCTATCGCAGGGTGGGCAAGCACTGGCAGTATGATGGACTTTATTATCCCGACTTCCTGGTACTCAGCCGTGATGCAGAGGGCAAGATCGACCGCATTTGCATCATAGAGACGAAGGGCGAGGTATATGCTGCCAAGTTCAAGGAGCGCCTGGAGTTTATGCGAGATGTGTTTGTGCCAAAGAACAATGAGGCTTTCCATCGCAAGCGATTCCAGTTCCTTTATCTGGAGGACACCATTTCTGCTGAAGAGAGAATGGCAAAGACCCTACAGATGATTAAGGAATTTTTCATATAAAATAGAATAAAGACAATGGCTATAAAATATATTTCATATTATCCCAATACTCTGGAGGGGCAAGCCCTCCTGGATAATTTTGTGCGCACCCGCCGCATTCTCCGCTATCGTGACAACGATCGCATCGTGGAGCATATTAAGCGAGGAATGCCGCTCTATGAGGTGGAATCTCTCGAAAAGAGAGGCGCCAACGAGAAGCATAACCTGATGATGCATGGTGAGTGCCTTTCTACCTGTGCCTATCTCAAGGAGCAGGGCGTAGAGGTGGATCTGGTTTATATCGACCCGCCCTTTGCCAGCGGAGCCGATTATGCCAAGAAAATCTATATCCGCCGCAATCCGCTTGTGCAAAAGGTAATGAAAGAAGCGGAGCAGAATCTCGACAATGAGGAAATGAAAGAGTTTGAGGAGAAAATGTACGGAGACATCTGGGACAAGGAAAGATACCTCAACTGGATGTACGAGAATCTGATGGCAATCAAGAGCGTGATGAGCGAGAATGCAAGCATCTATGTGCATCTGGATTATCACATCGGACACTATGTGAAGATTCTTATGGACGAGATTTTCGGAGAGGAGAACTTCAGAAATGAGATTGTGTGGCATTATTATAATAAAATGCAAGGTAACGTAAATCGTTTTGCTTCAAATCATGATTCAATTTATTTTTATAGTAAATCAGATAAGTATGAGTTTACGCCAATAAAAGAAAAGCGTGATCAAACAGCAAAGCAAATAAAACGTGTTTGGAATAAAGAAACTCAAAGATTAGTAAATGCTAAGGATGATAATGGTAGAATCATCTATATTGAGACAGACGAAAAATCAATTGATGATGTTTGGCGTATGTCTATGCTTCAACCGGCCGATAAAGAAGAACCCTTAGATTACGCCACTCAGAAGCCGGAAGCCCTTTTGGAGCGTATTATCAAGGCTTCATCCAACGAAGGAATGCTCGTGGCTGATTTCTTTGGCGGAAGCGGGGTAACCGCAGCCGTGGCTCATAAGCTCAACCGCCGCTTTATTCATGGCGACGTGAATATCAATAGCCTTCAGACGGCTCGCGACCGACTGGTTAATGCCGGAGCAGAGTTTGAGATAAAGGAAGTGAAAGATGGCGTGCGTCTCTTCAGAAATCCTGTACAGACGATGGATAAGCTACGCGACAACCTGATACCGGGTTTAACAGCCAACGCCAAGCTGGACAGCCAATATTGGGCAGGCTCTATCATGGACAGCAAGTATGGTATGATGCCCGTATATCTGCCTAATCTACTCGATGGAAGCAAGCGAGTGCTGGATAAGAGTGAGATGATGAACATCATCCATAAGGCGCTGCCTGATTTGCCTGATGAGGTGAAGCGTGTCATCATCTATTACGTGGATGTGGAAGAGATAAACGAGTTGCGCCAATTCATAGAAGCCGAAAACCAGCAGACGCTGATAGAATTTGAGTTGAGAGACTTGAAGCAGGTGCTCGACGAGGTGATAATGGAAGATGAGGCTGAATGGGATTTGCAAGAAGCCAAGGATTCGCTGGGCTTGTCGATGGGATGGAAACTTCAACTGAAATCATTCCATAGCGACCGGGTAGCAAAGAAAGTTCATGATTTCAACGAAAAAGGTGTTCTGCAGACAAACAAGAAACGAGCAAGCGGTAAGAGTGCCAACTTCTCGAAAATAAAACTTAGCGATGAAGGGCTGGAAACCATCGAATGGGCTTCTGTAGATTGCGTCAATGCTGAGAAAAATGCTCCTTGGCACAGTGATATGGAGGTGAAGATAGAGAAGATGGGAACCGTAACCATCAACGGAAAGAAAACCCAGGATTATTGGGATGCTAGCATTGTATCAGACGATAAGCCTTTGCGCTTGAAAATTCGTAATATTTGCGGGGATGAAACCATTTTCGTTCTATAAGCGAAAGCGGTGGAAGTATAGAAAAAACAGCTGTTAACTGTTAACCTGTTAACTGTTAACTGCGAATAAATAAAAGGGAGATTCCAACCATCATTGTTGGAGTTTCCCTTTACTTATCTTATGGTTTCGGCGGGTTTACCATCCGCCGCAAGCAAGTCTAGATTTCTATCGCCTTGATTCTCTCGCGGCATTCTTTCAATATCTCTTTCAGTTCCTCCACGGTCGTGGCTCTCAGCATGGCGATTCTCGTTTGGCGGAAATCGGGAATGCCTTTGAAGATAGGGGAGGCGGCAAGGTGGCGACGGGTGTGGAGAATGCCTCTGTACTCGTCGATGCGCTCCACGTTGATGCGAAGCTGCTCCTCCAGAAGGTCAATCTTCTCATCCACGGTTAATGGGGCAGCACCTGTATTGTCCAGATAATCACGGATTTCCTTGAAAATCCAAGGCCTTCCGAAGGTGGCTCTGCCAATCATCACTGCATCTACACCATATCTTTCAAAAGCAAGCTTGGCTTCCTCTGGGGTCGTAATATCGCCGTTGCCGATAATCGGAATATGGATGCGGGGGTTGTTCTTCACCTCACCTATGAGGCTCCAGTCAGCTTCGCCCGTATACATCTGGCTTCGGGTTCTGCCGTGGATGGTGAGCGCCTGGATTCCGCAATCCTGCAACTGCTCAGCAAGCTCGGTGATGATGAGGTTCTCGCAATCCCAACCCAGTCGGGTCTTCACGGTTACGGGCACGTTTACCGCCTTCACCACCTCTCTTGTAATATCCAGCATCAGTGGAATATTGCGGAGCATTCCGGCTCCCGCACCCTTTCCGGCAACCTTCTTCACCGGACAGCCGAAGTTAATATCAATCACATCCGGCTTCGCCTGTTCTACGATTTTTGCGGCTTCCACCATATCCTCGGTGGTTCTGCCGTAAATCTGAATGCCCACTGGGCGCTCCTCATCGCTTATCGTCAGTTTGCTGACAGTGCTCTTGATGCTTCGCACCAAGGCTTCCGCCGATACAAACTCAGTATAAACCATGGCGGCTCCGAATCGCTTGCAGAGCATGCGAAAACCAATATCCGTTACGTCTTCCATCGGAGCGAGGAAGAGGGGCTGAGGCCCAAATTCTATATTACCTATTTTCATCTTTGTTCTCTTTTTGATTTTATGGGAAAACATATTTCCCTTGTTCTTTTTGCGGCTGCAAAGTTACGTTTTTTTTGTGACATTACCAAAGGTCATCTTAAAAGATGATGTAAAAGACATGGTAAGTTTTTGAAATCATTATTTTTAGGTATTGCTTATATAAGGAAGTTTGTGTATTTTTGCAAGATAGTAGTAATAACTTAATTATATTATTGATATGAAATATTTATTTACTTTACTATTAGGTGTATCTGTGTTGATGGCCTGTTCTGATTCTACAAGAATTGTGAGTGAAGAGGCTTCAATGGCTAACTCGTATTTTATAACACAAGATTCAGCCATTATTCTTGCAAACAAAGCGGTTGCTTCAATATCTGGTGTTTCTTGCGATGCAACTAGAGGCATAGATGGTAGAAAAGTTAAAAATGTGAGTATTGTTAACGATGTTCTAAAGAGCCGTTCTGCTTCTGATAATGGGATAAGCAAGTCTCTTTACATTGTAAACTACGAGGATGATAAAGGCTTTGCGGTTGTATCTAGCGACAAACGCTTGCAGCCAATTTATGCAGTTTCTGATAGTGGTTCTTTAAATATAAGAGATACGATAGACAATAAAGGATTGGCATTGTTCTTTTCCGGAGTACAATATGAGATGGCTCGTGCTTCTTCTAATTCTCCAATTATCTCTGTCGGTTCCGATAATAAAAACTATGTATATGGTGCACAAGTGTCTCCATTGATAAGTTCTAATACTCGAAAATGGGGACAAAAGAATCCATATAATAAGTATTGTCCTTTAGTTTCTGGGGAACGTTCCTTTGTTGGCTGTGCTCCTGTTGCTTGTGCTATAATTATGTCTTATTATATGTGGCCCAAGAAAATTACAGATTTCTCTTCCGGTTTCTATGATATGAATCTCCCTTGGCGTTCAATGAAGAATGGAGGTGCAAATGATAAGGTCGCATTCTTGTTTTCTGAATTGGGGACACAAAAGTTATTGAATACCAAGTACAGTAGTAATGTGGAAGTTGGTAGTAGGTCTAATATTGATAGTATTGCTCCTACTTTTCTAAAGATGGGATATTTGGTGCCTAAGAAATTTAATCTCTTTGATAGTGGTGATATTTGTGAGATTCTGGATGATGCACAGAGAGGAATAACGGATAATAGTGGTCATGGCCCTGTTCTGATTTCTGCTTCTTGTGTAGATGGCGGTGCGCATATCTGGGTAATAGATGGCTATGTGAAAAATCCGGTAGCTCCAGATGGGGCAACATGGAAAGTAATACTATATCATTGTGTATGGGGGTATAATAATGGTCTAAATAATGGTTACTTTTATTTTAACGAAAAAAATCAATTAGGTGGCATTGCTGGATACTTTAATGCTGAAGATACTGGGGGGAATAAAGTGAAAGATCCGAGTTGGTATAAAGGTCTATTATATATGACTAATTTTAGAAAAGATACAAAGTATATCAGGGGGGGGAATTGAAATATGAAGATTAAAAACTTGCTATACCTGCTTCTCATAGTCGTAGTGTTGGCTCTTAGTGTTGTTGTATTGGCAAAAATGCGGTGGGAATATCGGAGAGATCATTCTTATTGGCTAACCGCAGAAATGCAACCTAAGATAAAACTTCCACAACTTAAGGGTTCTTCTAAACAGGTGAAGATTCGGCCTGATCGGGATTATTGGGGAGTTATACATTTGCCAGCCCAAGATAGTACTTTTAAACTGAAGTTTAACTATGATTTTGCTGTAAGATTTATAAAGATAGAAGATATAAAAGGAATTCACTGTATGTATGGTACAGTATATTTAAAAGATGAGGTGTTGGAATGTTCTGATTCATTATACTATTTTTTTACGCATCAGAATAATGAGTATTATGAGATGAGTAAGATGTCAAAGAGATTGTATTGTACGGTTAAGGCAAATCCTTCAAAGCATCCTCGAATCATTGTAGTCTCGTTCCGTGGAAGGTTTAAAGGAGCTGAATTGGCCATCATTCAAGAAGGAAAGAGGTAAATGTTAGATAGAAGGATGAGAAAGGCACTATTAGTCTTTCTCATCCCTTAATTTCTTCACTTCAGCAGATGATACATTCCTCCTGCCAGGGTGCGGATGATTCCCTTCATCTCCAGCGTAAATAGGAGAGAGGTGAGGCGACCGATGTCGATGTTCGATTTCACGCTGATGAGATTAATCTGCAGATCGTTGGTCTTGGAGAGGATTTGGACGATGAGCTCCTCTTCGGGCGATAGTTCCGGGAAGAGGCTGCGCTCGATGCCCTGCTGCTTGGCTCGCATCAAGGTGGCGTCATCCTGCCAGCGCATATCCTTCACGAAATCCTCGGCACTGGTGATGAGGGTGGCGCCATTGTTGCGTATCAGGTTGTTGCAGCCCTCGCTGTAGTGGTCGCCAATCCTGCCCGGGAAGGCGAAGACGTCCCTGCCGTAGGATTGCGAAATATCGCAGGTGATGAGACCTCCGCCATGGGCTGCACTCTCTATCAGAATACAGGCATCCGACATTCCCGCCACAATTCGGTTGCGGCGCACGAAGTTAATCTTATCCGCATTCGTACGGGTAAGGAATTCGGTGAGCAAACCGCCCTGTTCTATCATCTTCGCCGCTGTTTCCCGGTGCTGACGGGGATAGAGATCATCCAAGCCATGCGCCAGAACGCCCACGGTTTCATAGCCGCTGGCGAGCGCCTGTCGATGCGCCACGATGTCCACGCCATAAGCCAAACCGCTCATTATCAATACACGAGGAGAGAGCTGCTTTAAATCCGTAATAAAGCGGCGGATAAGGTCTTCGCCGTAAGGAGTGCAGTGGCGTGTTCCCACGATGTTGATGATGCGCTGCTGGTTGAGGTTGGCGTTGCCTTTGTAGAAGAGCATGAGCGGCGCATCATCGCAATCCTTGAGTCGCTGCGGGTAGCGTTCATCGTTCATCGTTATCGGTTCGATACCATATCTAATATCGTATTCCAGTTCCTCTTCCGCCCGTTTTCGAGCCTCGTCGCAGTTTTGGATAGCGTTCACGAGTTTATCCGAGGCATCGGGTAGGATGTCTCTGAGGTTGTTCTTATGCTCAAGGATGAGCGTAGCGGAGCCCACCTTTCTATATAGCTCCAGCATTCCTGCAAGGCTGAAGTAGTTCAGCCTCGTTAATAGAATAGTATTTAATATTTCCTGTTGGTCACCCATAATCTTTAAAAAATAATTAGTAATAAAAGAAGCAAGCAAGAAGCAAGCTGCAAGCTGCAAGCAAGCATCAATCAAGCATCAATCAAGCATCAATCAAGCATCAATCAAGCATCAATCAAGCAGCAAGCCTAGCTCCCTCTTGCCCCCGTTCCGAGCGATTCCATCGCTCGTCCCCCTTTATCTCTTCAAGTATTCATACCCAATCCTGCACCTCAGGCATTCCTTCCTGTCGCAGTATTCCTTCTTCAGCTGGATGAGCGCCTGGCTATCCCCGGCGTTCTCCACCTCTAATCCGCACTGCTGCCACATCCTTACTATGTGGTTATTCTCGGCCTTCAGCTCCTCCAGGAAATCGAAGGCGCGGTCGCAGTATTTCTCCTCTCCACGGTGCCTGCCGTAGGCAAAGAGAATAGGAACCACGGTGTTGATGATGAGAAGATTGAGCGAGAAAGGAGAGAGGTGCTTCTCGTTTCTGATGCTCGTGCTGCCGAAGGTATAATGGGTTTCCCAATACTCCGTAACGCTGGTAGAGAGCACCTTCTTCGCCTCCTTCACCGTAGAAGCCTCCAGCAGCTGGCTGAGCCCCGCACGGCGGTTATAGTAAAGATTCGCAAGCTGCGAGATGCGGATATGGGGGAAGTTCTGCGGACGGAGTCTCAGGAATCGCCACAGCTTGTAATCCATCGGCTGCAGCGAGAACTTATGCGAGAGATAGAGATATTCGTTTCTCAATCTTGCAAAATACCCATCATTCAGGGCGTCTTTCTGATATCTTTCGGGGATGGTGTTCAGCTCCAGCAATCCCGCCTGACCCATGAAGATGGCCTCTATCTGGAAGAGGTCATCTCTGTGATGATCTACGGCTCTCAGCGGCAGGTTCAGCGCCCACTGCTCGAAGGCGTCTCCATTGATTCCGAAACCATAGTTTCTGGCGAGAGTCACGAAGTAGGCGTTCTCCCAGTCGCCGTTGCAGCGGCGCACACGCTCCTCTATCGCCTCCGTCTTCTGCGAGAGGCGCTCGGTTTGCAGGGCGCTCATCCACGAGTGGACGGTGAGCTTGGTGAGCGATGGAATAATCTGATAACAAGGAGGATACTGGTCGATGGTGAGCAGCTCCTGATAGTGCTTGAAGACATTCTCGGGGATGTCGAGCTGCATCTGTGTCAGCAGGGCACCCTTGGAGTTTCGGGCTTCCGTATCGATGGTGCCGCAGACGTGCAGGATTACGTTGTCGTATCTCTCATCCTTGTCGTGGGCGTGAAGATACCAGTCGCTCGCCTTGTCGTGAATCTCCACGTTGCCCACCCAAAGGGTTCCGGCAATCTTGATTTTAGCGTTGAAGAAATCGGACCCTGCATTGCGGTTGTGCAATCCGGGGTCGATGACTTCCACCTGCCTGTGGTCGGTGGTGGAAAGAGGGGAGAGTGGGAAGAGTTTGTGCTTCCACACGTAGTGAAGTAGTTGCTCCATATTGTTTCGGCTTTTATGGTTTATAGGATTGCCTCTTTCGGATCGCAAGTTCTGATGCTTGTCCTTTGATGGATGCAGGCTTGATGCTTGTCCTTGATGGTGCAAGTTTTTTCGCTCGTGTGCGGAAGGGGTATTGAAAAATCAGCTGTTAACTGTTAACCTGTTAACTCTCAACTTTCGCAAGTAAGCTCCATACGCCCTGAAAGGGCAGAAGCTCCAAGCCCAGGGCTAGGAGCTTTTGGGCCTTCAGCCCGTACTTGAACCACATGCGAAACTTCTATTAACTATCCCCAAGGTATTTCTCGAATGCCTTGTCGTAATCCTCGCTGTTGCCCAGCTTGCCGTTGATGAGGCAGACGAGTTCTACGGTTGCCTTGAGGCAGAGCTTCTCGTCGCTGGCACGGAAGATGTCCTGATGGAAAACATATCTCACGCCCTGCTTCTCCAGCCACAGACGCGAGAAGAATTCATCATCGCATTGCAGCGGAACCTTGTACTGCAGGTTCATTCTCGCCACCACAGCATCCACGCCCTTGTTGTGCATTTCGGCAAAGCTGAGGCCGCATTCCTTCAGGAAGAGATGGCGGGTATGCTCCATATAGTGCAGATAGTTGGCGTTGTTCACAATGCCCTCAATATCGCACTCATAATCCCTCACTTCCATCTTTGTCTCGAATATGTATTTGCTCATCATTTTCTCTTTTTTAGTTACTAAATGAGGCTAAAAGCCCTAAATCACTGCAAAAATAACCAAATTTTTCTATTTATTATTATAATAACAAAGAATTTTCAAGGTTTTTCGGAGAAAAATATGTATTTTTGCATAAGAAATGCTGCACTCGGCAATTTGAAAGCAAGCTTTCATTGCGCTCGTTTGCGATTTCTTTGCCGAAATTTTGGTTTGAAAGGGGAAAGTTTGGCCTCACAAAATGCGACGGCAAAGCCTTTCTCACGACCAGATAAGAATAAATATCAGTTAGAGTAAAACAAATAAAATTTAGATAAAGATGAAAATTGCTTTGATCGGCTACGGAAAGATGGGACACATGATCGAGGAGATCGCCCTGCAGCGTGGCCACGAAATCGTATGTAAGATTGACGTGAATAACCCTGAGGATATCGACAGTCCGGAGTTCTGCTCTGCCGATGTTGCCATCGAGTTTACCAACCCAACTGCCGCTTACGGCAACTATCTGAAGGCATTCTCTCACAATGTGAAGGTGGTTTCAGGTTCTACCGGTTGGATGAAAGACCATAAGGAAGACGTGGAGAAACTCTGCGCCGACGGTAAGCAGACTCTCTTCTGGGCGTCTAACTTCAGTATCGGAGTAGCCATCTTCTCTGCCGTAAACCGCTATCTGGCTAAGATCATGAACGGTTTCCCACAGTATTCTGTATGCATGCAGGAAACCCACCACGTTCACAAGCTTGATGCTCCATCAGGCACAGCCATCACCCTTGCCGAGGAAATCATCGACAATATCGACAGAAAGAAGGACTGGAAGCGTGGCGTTACCTACTGGACAGAGGATGGTCATCACGATGAGGGCGATGCAAACATCACCGATGAGGATTTAGTCATCAACTGCGTACGCGATGGCGAGGTTCCTGGAATCCACGCCGTGATGTATGATTCTGATGCTGATATGATTACCATCGAGCACAGTGCCCACTCACGCAAGGGCTTCGCTCTCGGAGCCGTTCTCGCAGCTGAGTTCACAGCCAACCATTCCGGTTTGCTCACCACATCAGATTTGTTTAAGTTCTAATTTTACTGAGCTTTCGTATGTGGGAAAGTTAAGGGAAGTTAAGGGAAGTTAGAGGGAAGTTAAGGGACAAATGTCCTACGTTTATGCTAGAAGACTATTGTCTCTTAACTTCCCGAACGACCGTAGGGAGTGATAACTTCTTTAACTTCTGTTA
The DNA here is from genome assembly GCA_900551985.1 of uncultured Prevotella sp. Taxonomy (GTDB): domain Bacteria; phylum Bacteroidota; class Bacteroidia; order Bacteroidales; family Bacteroidaceae; genus Prevotella. The sequence goes on from URYG01000060.1 coordinate 12,971, forward strand.
ATTCCCCCATCTGCGAAAATTGAAATGAAGAAAAAATATGATCGACAAACAGAAACAAAACCTCAATATGAAGGTGCAGTGGGCGAAGTTCGCAGTGGTTCTCGCCCTGTATCTTCTCTTCCTGGTTTGGGTAGAGAGCTGGCTGGGACTCATCGTGGTTCCATTCATCTTCGACGTCTATATCACCAAGAAGATTCACTGGCAGTGGTGGAAGGATGAAGAAGGCCCAGTGCGCTTCATCATGAGCTGGGTTGATGCGCTCGTATTCGCCCTCGTGGCAGTATATTTCATCAACCTCTTCTTCTTCCAGAACTACGTGATTCCATCTTCCTCTCTCGAAAAGAGTCTCCTCACGGGCGACTATCTCTTCGTGAGCAAGGTAAGCTACGGTCCTCGCATCCCTGAAACTCCGCTCACCATGCCGCTCACCCAGCACACCATGCCGCTGGTCAACGTGAAGAGCTACGTGGAGTGGCCTCACTGGGATTACCGCCGCGTGAAGGGCTTGGGCAACGTGAAGCTCAACGACATCGTAGTGTTCAACTATCCTGCCGGCGACACCCTCTGCAACGAGGAGCGCTATCAGGCTAACGATTACTATCAGATGGTTTACTCCATCGGCGACCAGATACTGGAGCAGAACGGCCAGCAGCAGGATGTTCGCGTATTGAACCCTCTGCAGCAGCGCAGCTACTTCGAAAAGGTGTATGCTGCCGGACGCAACTACATCGCCAGCATGCCGGGCGAATATGGCGACATCATCAGCCGTCCTACCGACCGCCGCGAGAACTACGTGAAGCGCTGCGTAGGTTTGCCGGGACAGACCCTGCAGATCAAGAACCGCATCGTTTACCTGAACGGCAAGGCGAACAAGGAGCCTGATAATGTGCAATATACCTACAAGATGAAGCTCAAGGGCGAGTTTCCTATCGACCTGGCTGATGAGCTGGGAATCACCAACGAAGACCTCCTGATGTACAATCAGAGCGGCGTGATTCCTCTCACCAAGAAGGCTTACTTGGCGCTGAAGGCGAACAAGAACCTCGTGGAGAGCATCTCCATCAATACCGATGCAAGATACGGCGACCTGTATCCGCTCAACGCCTATACCGGCTGGACATGCGATAACTACGGTCCGGTATGGATTCCGAAGAAGGGCAAGAGCATTGCCCTGACGCTGAAGAATCTGCCGGTTTACGAGCGTTGCATCAAGGTTTACGAGGGCAACGACCTGAAGGTAGATAGCCAGGGCAACATCTTCATCAATGGCAAGCTGGCGAAGAGCTACACCTTCAAGCTCGACTATTACTGGATGATGGGCGACAACCGCCACAACTCAGCCGACAGCCGCTACTGGGGCTTCGTGCCAGAGGATCACATCGTGGGCAAGCCTATCTTCATCTGGTGGAGTCACAGTCCTGATCATCCGGGCTTCTCAGGCATCCGCTGGAACCGCCTGTTCAACTTCGTAGATAATATCAAGTAAACTTCGTAGATAATATCAAGTAAACTTGTAGATAATATCAAGTACTGAAGTTTCGTATGTGGTTCAAGTATGGGCTGAAGGTCCAAAAGCTCCAGGAGCAGCACGCCCTGAAAGGGCGTGTGGAGCTCACTTGCGAACCTTCAGTAAAGTAAATAAAGTAGATAGATTGAAAATCGCAGTTAAATTCCTAATAGCTTTAGGCTTGTCGCTGCTCCTGGTGTGGGTGGTGCGAACCTTTGCCTTCACTGTCTTCACGGTGCCAGCGGGAGGTCTTCCTCCGCAACTGAAAGCAGGCAACCGGGTGATAGTGAATAGGATTGACTGCGATTTTTTCAATCGTGGCGAAGTGGTGGTGTTCCGGGATTCCGTGTTAGCTCCGTATAAGAATCAAGGCAGAAGCCAGGCAGGAAATCAAGGCAGGAGCCAGGCAGGAAATCAAGGCTGGAGCCAACCCCGGAAATTCGTCTCAGAGGCCTATTTCATAGGCAGGATAGAGAAGCTTCCGGGCGATACGATTCTTGTCGATACGGCAAGCTACGTCATCCCCACAGTGTGCTGCAGGCGCTGCGGCTGATCATGCGGTGACGATAGG
>URYG01000061.1 GCA_900551985.1 uncultured Prevotella sp.
GTTCCAAATCCCCCAAATGTTTTTTGTTAAAATGTTCCAAATCCCCCAAATGTTTGACCCATAAATAATGCTTTGTCGTATCATCATGCTAAGTTGCTGAATGCTGACGAGAAGAAATTCTGCGTCACTTCGCTGAATATGATGAAGATGGATACAGACGATGAATATCTGCAGAATCTTCTGGGACTGACAGCTAATTCTTTGAGAAAGTAGTAAGTTTTGGAGGTATAAACTGAGGAAAATGTGAAACACTCTCTCTTAAAATATCGCTTATAAGCGATATTTTCTCTAAAATTATCATTTTTTAGACTTCGGTCTTGTCATATTTTCGTAACTTTGTACGCAAAAAATAAACGATATGACTAAGAAATTGATAATGATAATAGGCTTGGTGCTTTCATCCATGTTGATGAAAGCCCAGGCTTTTTTTTCGCCTTTCCCGAAGGCTGGTGATAAGTATTGGCAGAAACAGGTGCCGGTGGCGATGCGCAACGACTATATCCGGTTGGGCAATCTCTATCAGAAGAAACCTTGGAATGCCATCCCTACCGAAACTTTTGCCGAGTTCCGAACCAATGGTAACCGCACCCGATACGAGGAGGCTAGCTTTGGCATCAGGAAGCAGTTTGTCTGTCTGGTCATGGCGGAAATCATGCAGGGCAGGGGACGGTTCCTGCCTTCTATCCGCAAGGGCTTGCATTATTTTATAGAGAAGGAAGCCTGGTGGGGAATCCCGGCACATTATCCGAAAGACCATCCTGAAAAGGATATCCAGCCGGTAGATCTCTTCAATGCTGAGACGGCAGGCATGCTTGCCTGGACCCTCTATATGCTGGAAGATGAAATCAACAGAAAGGAAAAGGGACTTTGCGACCAGGTGAAAAGTGAGATAGATCGCCGATTCCTGAAGCCGGTGTTGAATCAGCCGCAGGGCTGGAAGAACAATGCCAACAACTGGAATACCTGGATTACGAGTAATTGGTTGGAAACTGTGCTCATCTGCGAGCAGGATGCCAAGCAGCGCGATGCAGCCTTCAAGGGAGTGCAGCAATGCCTGCGAACCTTTATGAAGGGTTATCCGGATGATGGCGGTTGCGAGGAAGGTGTCAGCTACTGGGACTGTGCCGGAGCCTCGTTCTTCGAGTCGCTCTATTTCATGCAGTTTGCCCCTAAGCAGGCTGTCCTGACATTGACTGATGCTCAGAAAAAGAAGGTGGAGAACATGGGCAAATTCATCACTACGATGTATATCAACGACCTTACCTTCGTGAATTTCTCGGATGCCCAGGCTCAGAATGTTCCGAACATCAACATCCTCTTCCCATACGGAGCCTATCTCCAGAATGAGCAGATGATGCAGCTGGCGGCTTACGTGGGCAAGAAATATCAGTATTCCATCAAGCCTACAACGCTCTTCCTGAAATCAGGCAACTATCCGAAGCTGGGCAGGGAACTGATGCTCCTCTCCATGCTCCCGAAGTATCAGGCAACAGCGGCTGTGGAACCAAAGACGGAAGATGCCTATCTGGTAAATTCCCAGATTATGGTGGCGAGCAGCAAGAACTGGTTTGTGGCAGCGAAAGGCGGAAACAATGCCGAGAGCCATAACCACAATGACATCGGCAACTTCATCATCTACCACAACAATCAGCCGGTTGTCATCGACCTGGGTCGTGATACCTATACCTCGAAATCGTTCAGCAACCAGCGCTTTGAGCTGATGAACTGCCGTTCGGCTTATCACAACGTTCCCATCATCAATGGTCTGGAGCAGAAGGATGGCAAGAAATATCGTGCCGACAAGGTGAGCCATGTCTTTGCAGATGGCGTTTCCTCCCTGTCGTTGAATCTCGAAAAGGCTTATACCGAAGGAGCGCATGTGGAGAAATGGCAGCGTACCATCGCCCTGGACCGGGAGTACAACTGGGTAGAAGTAACCGAGCAGTACAAGCTCGATTCCCTGCAGATAGAGAAGGACCGACTGAACGGTCAGGTTTTCGATAACCAGATTATCCTGATGGCGTATGGCAAGCCGGTGGTTCAGAAGGCTGGAAGAATCCTCCTTCAGGGCGGTATGGTTCGTCTGGAATATGATGCGCAGTATCTTTCGGTATCTGTAGAAAAGGTGCAGATGACGGATGGCATCATGAAGACGCAGTGGAAGGATAACATCTATCGCATCATTCTGCGTCTGAACGATAACTACCCGATGGCAAAGATGAAATACCGGTTTGTAGGTATTCGATAAAATTCGTTTGTATAAGAATATAAAAAACGCTCACAACCCAGGTTGCGAGCGTTTTTTATATTCAGTTTATCTGTCGGGAATCATTAATCCCATTCAGGATTCTGCTTCAAGACACCCTGTGACAAGTCGATTTCCTTCAGAGGAATAGCCCAGAGGTAATCGCGGTTAGGATTGAACTTGCGAGTCTCTATCAGAATCTTCTTTCCGTCAGGATCGATGCCATAAACAGGCTTGGTAACATCCTTCTCCGTAGTTCTGTAGCTGCGGGTATCGAAGAGATGGATTCCCTCGAATGCCAATTCCAGACGGCGCTCCAGGCGGATGGCATCGCGCATCTGATCCTTGCTGAGACCCTCTTCCAAACCAGGAAGGTTCACACGCTGGCGAACCTGGTTCACTGCATCATAAACCTTGGCATCTGGAGCTGAAAGGTTCTCATTGCGAGCCTCGGCATAAGTGAGCAGCACCTCAGCATAGCGGATGTAGATGAAGTTGGTCCAGTCGTAATTCTGGATTCCATAGTTGTCTGGATTGATGTACTTGCGCATGCTGTATCCGGTACGGGTATGGCTACCGTCACCCATATACTTATTGTTGAAAGTCATCGGACCGCAGGTGGTTCCTGGCCAGAAGATAGAGTAAGCCAGTCGTGGATCGCGGTTCTCGAATGGCTTGGCTGGGTCGTAGAGTGGTGACTCTGCGATAGACTTACCATCGGTACATGGATAAGCATCCACCATATCCTGTGTAGGTGACAATGCCTCCCAACCACCAAAGTCGCAAGGCGAGAAGAACAGGCCGATCACACTACCCTCGTTACCATTCTTAGGATTCTCGACATACTCACGGTCGAAGAGAATCTCGTTGCAGGTTTCTGCTACAGGCTGGAACAAGTCGCCATAGTTAGGGTACAGACCAAACTTACCGGTCTGCATCACCTGCTCGGCTGCAGCTTCAGCCACATCATACTTGTGGTTGTAGAATGCCATACGAGCCTTCAGGGCGTAGCAAGCTCCGGCACTAGCCTTACCATGGTCGGCAGCAGTACGGATTTCAGGCAGATTAGGAGCCGCCTTATCCAGCAGCTTCACAACATATTCGTAGGTCTCTTCAGCAGAACTGCGTGCCGGAAGCTTTTCGTTCAACTGCAGCGGATGATCCAGGATAGGCACGCCGCCCATATACTTCCACAGGTTGTGGTAAGCGAAAGCTTCGAGGAACTGCACCTCGGCAGTAAGCTGTGCCTTCTCCTTCTCGTTCATGGAAACTTCTCCGATGTGCTCGTAGAAGATCAGGCAGCGGCGGATGGTCTCGTAAGCTGCCTGCCAGAGCTGCAGGAAGTGAGGGTTGCTCGATACGGCTGTACCGGCAGACAAAACTCCCTGCTCAGCACCAACGTGTACAGGAATGGCATTGTCTGTATAGCAGTCGGTCATGATCGTATGGTTCTCCGGCTCTATCAGATAGAGGTAGATACCTGTTGCATATTTGGTTGCATCATCTGCAGTCTTCCAGAAAGATACGTCAGACAGCTGGTCTTTTGGGTTTCTCTCCAGGAAGCTATCGTTGCAAGAACTCAATCCCAGACCGCAGGCAAGGATCAGTCCACTCAAAAAATGATATTTCAATTTCATAATCTACTCGTTTTTAAAAGGTTACATTAACTCCGAATGAATAATTTCTTGTAAGAGGATAGTAGTTGCCTGATACTGCCTCTGGATCTACGCCGTCGAAGCTGGTGATGGTAAACAGGTTGTCGATACTACTGTATATTCTCAATCGGCTAATGCCATATTTGGATGTCAGCTGCTTAGGAAGGGTATAACCCACCTGCAGGTTTCTCAACTTGGCATAAGATGCATCCTGAACCCAGAAGCTGGAAGTTACTCGGTTCTTGGAATCCTTCATTGACAAGCGTGGATAAGCGGCATTCGGATTAGGATTGCTCTCGGTCCAGCGGTTCATGTGAATATCGGTCACCTTACCACCATTGTAGAATGCATATCTGATTTCTGACACAGGCATTCCCTTTACGTCGGCTGCACCCTGGAGCAAGGCACTCATGTCGAAGTCCTTATACTGAACAGAGAAGTTCAGACCGAAGTTGATCTTTGGGAAGTAAGAACCCAATACCTTACGGTCGCGGCTATCTACTGATCCGGAATCATCCAGGTCGCGATACTTCAGGTCGCCAGGCAGAGGTGTTCCGGTTGACTGAGGAACATGATTCTTCACGTCGGCTTCATCCTTGAAGATGCCATCGCATACGTAGCCATAGTAAGCCCACAGTGGATCACCTACCGACTGTCCTGGAGTGTCACCACCCTTCAGGTCGAGAATCTTGGTAGATACACGGCTGAAGTTGGCGCCTACATTATAGGTCCAGTCACCGATGCGGTTGTTATGACCCACCTGCACCTCGAAACCGGAGTTGCGAACCTTTCCGGCATTCTGCATAGGAGCACCTACACCCAGTGTATAAGGGATAGGCAACTTCAGGAGGATGTCGCGGGTTTCCTTATGGAAATAGTCGAAGCCGAAGGTCAGCTTGTTGCCCAGGAAGGTGGCATCGATACCGAAGTCGTACTGGCTGGTCTTCTCCCAGGTCAAGTCTCTGTTAGCCAGCGTGCTGGAGATGGAAATACCTGGATACAGGGTGTTGCCGAAGCTGTAGTCGTAACCATACTCGTAGGTAGTCTGGTAAGGATAGTTAGAGCTTACGGTGTCCTGGTTACCCAGGAGACCCCATGAACCGCGGAGCTTCAGGTTATCTACCCAAGAAACATTAAACCAGGATTCCTCTGAGATTCTCCATCCTACAGAGAATGATGGGAAGGCACCGAAGCGCTTGTTCTTTGGGAAACGGGATGTTCCGTCATAGCGCAGGTTTGCCTCGAACAGGTAACGGTCGTCGTATGAATAGTTCAAGCGGCCGAATACGGAACGCAGAGAGTATTCTGTCTCTGTACCGTAAGTGGTCTGAGTGGTCACCTCACCGGCATTGATCTGGTCGAGTGTATTTGAGTTAGGCAGGTTCTTTCGTGAAGCCTGCAGGTAGCGCATCTGGTTGTAAATCTGAGAGTAACCCAGCAATGCGCCTACGGTATGCTTACCGAAGGTCTTGTTGTAGTCCAGGTATGCCTGGAGGTTCAGTTCCACCTTCTTGGCATCATACTCTGTCAGCTGGTTCTGGGTAGTCTTGACAGGAGTATCTGAATCTGCTGTGTAGAAACTCTGGGTATATAAATGGGTAGGATTATCCAGCAGGTTGAATGTGGTGGCAGCAATACCACGCAACTTCAATCCGTCGATGATGTCGAGATCCATTCCCAGGCTACCCTGGAAGTTGTTGTTGATCTGCTTGCTGGTTCCGCCGTTTCGGGCAGAAGCTACAGAGTTATGCTCGTTCTTGAACAGGGCGTAGTTGCCGTTCTTGAACTGGATAGGAGTAACCGGAGTCTCGCGGAATGCGTAGTGCATCAGGTTGTCGATGCCCTCGGCAGGAGCTGTCATCTCGCTGCGATATACTGCCATGTTGGTAGTAACCTTCAGACGCTTGTTGATGTAAGCCTCCAGGTTGGCACGTACATTGAACTTATTATAGTTGGTATTCTCAATCAAACCATCCTTGTCGTGGTAGTTGAAAGCCAGAGAGTAGGTAATCTTGTCGCTACCGCCCTTGATGCTCAGGTGATGGTTGTGGAAGAGTCCGTTCTCGCTCAGCAAGGTACCCAACCAGTCGGAGTTGGCATAATGATCCGGGTCAGAACCATCCTTGAATTTCTTCAGGGCTTCCTGACTGTAAGGCTCGTTCAATCCGTCGTTTCTGTATGCTTCGTTCATCAGGGTGGCATAGTCGTATGAATCGAGGAACTTAGGCATTCGTGTTGCACTCTGCCAACCTACGTATCCGTCATAGGAAACGATGGCGCGGCCACGTGAGCCCTTCTTGGTGGTAATCAGAATCACACCATTTGCCGCACGCACACCATAGATGGCAGAAGCCGCAGCATCCTTCAGGATAGAGATGTTCTCGATATCGTTAGGATCCACGCTGCTCATGGTAGATTCCACACCGTCGATGACAACCATCGCACTGGCATTACCCATGGTTCCGAGACCACGGACACGCAGCAGACCGCTGTCAGCACCCGGCTGACCGCTGTTCTGGATAACGGTAACACCCGGCATCTGACCAGCCAGCATGTTGGTTACGTTGGCGCTGGTACGGTTGACCAGCTTGTCTGATGAAATGGTGGCAATGGCTCCTGTGAGGTTTACCTTCTTCTGAGTACCATAACCTACAACTACGATTTCTTCGATAGCTTCGGTATCTTCCTTCAATTCGATGTTGTACTCATTGGTAGAGCCTACGGTTACCAGGATGTCTTTGAAACCGATATAGGAAATCTTGAGTTTTACACCCGGACGTGCATTCAGAGTGAAATGACCGTCCAGATCGGTGATGGCAGCATTGGTAGTACCCACTTCGAGCACGGTTGCACCAATCACAGGCACACCATGGCTATCGGTTATGGTACCCGAAATCTGCTTGCCTTTCTGCTGGGTAGCCAGTTCAGTTGCAGTAGATGCATTTGAAGGCATCGGAAAAGCGATTCCACCCAAAAAGAGCATACACGCACACAGAGAATAGCTTCTGAGAAGCCTTAAATTCTCCTTCTGTTTTTTCTTCTCGTTCTTCATATCATAAAGTTTAGAGTTTTTAGAGCCCCTTTTTATTAGGACTGCAAAATTGTTATATTATAGATAGGTAAAATTTGAACCAGTGAGGGCTGATCATAACAAGTCGTTTAGAGATGTAGGTCTGTCCTTCGTGGTTTTTAATTTTGTTTAAGTGGGGGCAAATATACACAAAACTTTCGTTCTTTTTGCATTTTTATGTAGAAAAAGTCTTTGAATCGGCTATATTTAACGTTTGATAACATCAAAGTGTCAAGGAAACCCACGAAAAGAGTATTTCCTGCACGAGCAACATGTTTTTATCATTAGGGAAAATCTTCGTTCAAAAGCTTTGAATGTATGTTCAACGTCGCTGAACGTGCGTTCAAAGCTTTTGAACGGCGGTTCAACGTCGCTGAACGGAGATTTTCCTTTGTCTCTGCAACTTTTTCCTCTAGGCTTTAGAAGTTGTCAGATACTAGCATCGGGTTTCTTCCTGAAATGTGCAGAGTTTATGCCTTATTTTTCAAACAGATCGTTTCCAGTTACCTGCCTGTTGATCTTTCTTGCATACATATTATTATATAGGCCATGTGGCGTGACAAAGGTTGGAATGAGCGTTTTGGTCGTTTTCGTCACCTTCTTGAATATCTTTAGGCGGTGTGCCAGATGTTCATCGTATGCCTTGCTGATTTCATATTCCCCATTGCAATACTTCATTTCGCAAATAGAAATCGATCTGTCAGAACGGTCTATCAGCAGGTCTATCTGTGTTCCATGCTTCAGGTCTTCATCAGCCTCCTCGTCTGCCATGACTTTGGAGGTAGGTCGGTAAGACCATGAACAAGGGGTGTTGATGCTGCCGTCTATGCCCAGCGCCTTGACTATTTCGTTGATGTGGTGAAGACATACGATTTCAAAGGCATGGCCGCACCATGATTCATACTCTGGTGTGGTCTGTATCTTTACCCAATAGTTGTCGAGATATGAACCCTTGTTATGCATGAATTTGAAGTAAAACAGGCAGAAGGGGTCTATCAGCTGATACATCATATCTTTCTTTGACTTGCCGAACGGGATGTAGCTGCGGATGAAATCACATTGCTCCAGTTCCTTGAGTATCAGACTGAATCTTCCGTTGTTAGCCAATCCCGTAGCATCCAGCAGGTCAAGTCGGGTCATGCCTTTGCCCTTGTTCTTCAAGGCTGTGACGATGACAAGATGATTGTCGGCTTTCTTGAAGAGCGAATTGAACAGTCGGTCAAACTCTTCGGTGAGTTCTCCGCCACGAGTGAAGCAAAGTTGCTGGATATTCTGAGCTACGCTTTTGTTGTTCTCGAAAAGAGATAGGTAATAAGCCACGCCGCCCATTGCCATATAGCATTCGACGATTTCCGGACGTTCATAATAGAAGCCCTGCGTTCTGAAATACTCTTCTACTTCATGCAGCTTGAATGGTGATAGCAGAATATTGTGGGTGATGCGATTGTGGAGCCCTCCTCGTGAATTGACAACTTGGTTGAGCATCCAGGTGGTAGCACTTCCGCAGGCTATCAGTTTGATGTCGTTGCGGTAGGAAGCCCAGTCGTTCCAGAAATGTTCCAGAGCGCTGATGAAATGGGAAGCATACGTGTCGAACCATGGAAGTTCATCGAAGAAGATAATCTTTATTCCTTCTGGCATCTTTTCCAATGCTTTCTGAAGAAGTCGGAAGGCTTCCGGCCAATTAGCGGCATCTGTCTCTATGCCTAACTGGTCGTTGAGTGCGAAGCTGAAACTTGTTAGCTGCTCCTTGGTTGAAACATTGTCTTTGCCCGTGATGCGGAATGCAAACCGGTTTTCAAACAGTTCTTTTACCAGAAAAGTCTTGCCTACACGTCGTCTGCCATAGATGGCTATAAATTCAGATTTACGGCTTGAAATATAGTTTTCAAGCTTTTCAATCTCTTGTTCTCTGCCTATAATATTCTCCTTCATATTAATCTCATATTGGTGAAACCTGTCGCAAAGTTACAAAAAATATGAGATTACGACAACTTTTAAACGGAAAAACTGTCGTAATCTCAATAAAAAAGCGAGATTACGACAGGTTTCTATGGATTTCGTGCTGAATAGTGACGGAAAATAGTTGCTATTAGTCGTTTTTCAGTTTCTCTGCATACTCCTTCGGGAAGACGCCGAACTCCTTCTTGAAGCATTTGGAGAAATACTTCGGCGTGTTGAAGCCCACCTGGGTTGCCACTTCGCTGATCAGAATGTTAGGGTTCGACTGGATGATGCGCTGAGCCTCCTTCAGGCGGATGCTGGTGATGAAGGCAATGACAGTCTGACCCGTGGTGGCTTTCACCTTATTATATAGGGTGGATTCGCCCATCGCCATATCCTTGGCGAATGCCTCGCGGTCGTAATCAGCATCAGACAGATGCTGCATGATTGTCTCTTTGGCGCGGGTTACGAATGCCTGTTCTGGATTGCTCAGATGAACTTCCTGCTGGGCTTCCGTCTCAGAACTTGCCTGAAGCGAAACCTCAGACTCTATCTTCTCTATCATCTTCTTGCGGTTGGCAAGAAGGGCATTGATGCGGACTTCCAGCTCCTCAAACTTGAAAGGCTTGGTGATGTAGGCATCGGCTCCGATAGAGTAAGCCTCCGTCTTGTCCTCTTCCTTGTTCTTGGCGGTGAGCAGGATGATCGGCAACTGCCAGAAACTCTTGTCAGACTTGAGCTGCTTGGTCAGTTCGATACCATCCATAATCGGCATCATCACATCGCTCACCACCAGGTCGAGTTTCTCCTTCACGATGATGTTCATCGCCTGCTTGCCGTTCTTTGCCGTAAACACATGATAGTTCTTGCTCAATACCTGCAGCATCAGGGCTAGCAGCTCCTCGTTGTCCTCGACTACCAGAATCTTGCTCGCATTCTTACGGATGAAGATGCTCTGGCGGACAGGTGCCAGCCTAGGCTTGTCATCGGAAGCTGGTTGGGAATCCAGCTTCGTTTCCTGGCTAGCCTGTCTGATAGCTTCCTGATTTATTGCATTTGGTCTGTCTGTGTTGTCTATCTCGTCAGGTGCATACGCACTCTTCCTGATAGGCAGGGTAAGAGTGAAGGTAGTGCCTTCGCCTTCCTGACTCTCACATTGGATGTCGCCATGATGCAGTTTCACCAGGTCGTGGGTCAGCGACAGTCCGATACCGGTTCCCGGCATGTTCTGCTTGCGGTAGTCGCCATCGAAGAATCGGGTGTAGAGATGCTTCATCTTCTCCTTCGACATACCGATGCCATTATCCTTGATGGTGATGACCGCCTTTTCCTTGCCGAGGCTGAGCGATACCTCAATCTTGCCTCCCACCTTATTATATTTAATGGCGTTGGAGAGCAGGTTGTAGATGATCTTATCCATCTTGTCGGCATCAAACCATGCCATGCCTTCAGTCTTCGGCTTCTCCAGGGATAGCGTAATCTTCTGGTGTTCAGCCATCGGACGGATATTCTCGCAAGCTTCTTCTATGAACGAAATCAGGTTTCTGCGGCTCACGAGCAGATGCAGCTGTCCTGCCTGCGACTTTCTTACTTCCAGGATCTGTCGCAGGAGTCGGGTGGTGCGGTTGATGTTGCTGTCCATCACCAGATAGTCTTCCTCATACTGTGGTGCCACCTCCTTGAGCTTGTAGATGGTAGCAGAGATGACGGTAAGAGGGGTGAGTAGCTCGTGGGTGATATTGGTAAGGATGACGCCCATCTGTAGGCTGTTTCTGGTCTTCACTCTTTCCTTGTACCAGCGTGCCGCAGCAAAGATGCCGCCTATCAGCATCAGAATATAGAACATGAAGGCTATTCGGGAAGCATACCATGGCGGCAGCACCTGGATGGTGATGGCGTATGGCAGTTCCTGCCATTTGCCGTAGCCGTCGGTAGCCTTCACCTTCAGATGATAGGTGCCTGAAGGAAGGTTCTGGAAGGCAGCCCTATGTACACCTTTGGCGCAGTATTGCCAGTCTTCGTCATAACCTTCCAGCTGGTAGGCATATACGTTTTTCTCTGTATTGCCGTAGGTGAGGAGAGAAAATTCTACAGAGAATTTCTTCACCCTTGCCGGTATCGTGATTTTGCGGGTATAGTCTGGCGTTTCTTTCGAAATCTCTTCCTTGTCGATAGAGTCGAGTAGAGCGAAAGACTGGTCATCGATGATGATGTCTGTTATCACCAGCTTGGGGCTTCTATTATCTTTTAGCTTAGTCTTCATGGATGGCATGAACGAGAAGAAGCTGGTCCGGCTTCCGAAGAAGAGTTCCTTGCCATACCGGCATGCTGTGTTTGGCGAGAAGAGCACATTTCCTATGCCGTCCTCGCTGGTAAAGTAGGTGATGTCCTGCGGTTTCTCGCTGTCCTTCCCCCAGATGATGTTCACAAGGGCATAGTCGGTGGTGAGCCAGAGATTGCCATTTTCATCTTCCTTGATGGTGAGCACACGGTCGCCCGGCAGATGATATTCATGGTTCTTCGGTTCAAAACGGTCTTCCACCTTATTATATAGAAAGAGTCCGCCACTGTTTGAGATAGCCCAGAGTCTCCCTCTGGAGTCTTCGAGACAGGCAGTGGCATCGTCGATGGCGAAATTGTGATGGTCTGGGTTATATTGCTTGTATTTCAACGTCTTTGGGTTCCTGGCATTGCCAGATATACAGATGATGCCTTCATTATCGGTAGCAAGCCAGATATTTCCCTTCTTGTCTTGCGAGATATGGCGGATATCGCATGAAGTCAAGTCTTTCTTTCCATCCTTCATCGTAATCAGATGGCTCTGATTATCAGGGGTAACGATGCTCAGACCATTGCGCTGTCCTATCCACAGAGTTTTATCTCCCGATTCGAAGAAGGTGTTGACAAAATCTTCCCTGATTACCGATGGATGGGTTTCGTGCTTGATCTGGTAGGCTGGCTTACCCAAAGGCTTGACGATGATGCCATAGCTGTTGAGGGCAAACCAGATTTCTCCATTGCTTCTCCTGGCAATATCCGAGATGCTCGTGGTGAAGACTCTTGACGGGATGCCGTCAAAGCCCGGAATTTCCTGGTTGAAGAGCGTTTTGCCAGTCTTGCGGTTGTGCAGGGCTATGCCGTATGGATTCAGTCCCAGCCAGAAATTCTCGCCATCGGTAGTGAGTATGGAATATACGTAGTTGATGGTGAGCTGGGTATGACTGGTATCGAGGTTCCAGAGCTTGAACAGTGAAGGCTGGGTGTTGACCTGCAGAATGCCGTTGTTCTGCGTGCAGAGCCAGATGTTTCCCTTGCCATCGGTAGCGATGTCGTTGTTGAAGTTGAGAGGGTTGTTGCCGATGGAAGTATATCCTTTCCATTCAGCATTAGGCATATCTTCTTCGAGATAGCACGCACCTTCTCTTGTACATGCCCAGAGCGTTTTCGTCACAGGGTCTTGTATGATTTTATAGAAGGTATCAAAATGGTTAGTACTATATGAATATTGATGTATTTCCGGTTGTCGTACATTTCTCGGATTGTCCATACGCACAACGCCATATCCCCAGGTTCCTACCCAGAGACGCTGGTGCTTGTCGAGAAAGAGGGAATAGGCGGAATTGGTGGCGTTGAGTCGTGGATAGCGATAGAAGGTGTTGCCTCCACGGCGGAAGCGCATGAGTCCTGCCGACCAGGTGCCGATGAGCAGGTCGCCGTTTCTGTCTTCTATGATGGCTTTCACGCTATAGTTGCCAATATTGTTTTTGCTTCCATCTGCGTCAATGAGCCAAGCATTCTTATTATTATAGGTATAGAAAGTCTCTGTCTTGGAATTGAAGTAGGAGAGTCCGCCATCAGTACCAATCCATAAAGTTCCATCTTTCGATACGAAGAGGGTATAGATGATGCGCTGAGATTCATCTGGCAGGAAGAAAGTCTTGAACTTTCCGGTGCGCTTGTTCATCCTTACCAGACCGTTGCGTGTTCCCAGCCAGAGATTATCCTGATGATCTTCGGCTATGGAACGGATGGTGTTGTTGGGCAGGATGCCTGGCTGATAAGCATTCGTCTTGTAGGTTCTCACCTGATAGCCATCGTATGATTTCACTCCGGCATTGGTTCCCACCCACATCATGCCTTCCTTGTCGAAGAACATACAGCTTGCCTCTTCGGTAGGTGCAATGGTGATAGGAGGGAGATAACGATATGGAAAATCCTGTGCTTTGACTTGGGTGCCAAAGCATATCAGGCCGATAAGAATGTGAAAGATGGTTGTTTTCATGTCTTTTACCTGTTAATTCTAGATTCTTAATTTTTGCTGCAAAGATATAAAGAATTTAGTAAAAAGGGAAAAAATAAGTAGTTTTTAACGATATGTTCCCTATGAATAGCGAATTTTTCTCCTTATATTAACAAAAAAGAACGAATTTTGCAGCCAAAATGAACAAAACGTATATAACTAAC
This sequence comes from uncultured Prevotella sp., assembly GCA_900551985.1. Lineage (GTDB taxonomy): Bacteria > Bacteroidota > Bacteroidia > Bacteroidales > Bacteroidaceae > Prevotella. The sequence continues at coordinate 13,379 of URYG01000061.1, forward strand.
GAATTTTTGCAACTAATGAAAAAAGTCGATCTGAAAACTTCGTCAAGAAGCCTCTTTTTCATGATGGCAATGTCGGCTGGGCTGACTTTGCTGCCACAGGAGTTGCTGGCTGTTGAGAACAGCATCCAGGCTGTTCAGCAGGGCAATGAAGTGGAAGGTGTAGTAAAAGACGCATCGGGAGAACCTATCATAGGTGCTACCGTACGTGTAGTTGGCACTAAAATTGCGACAGTTACTGACTTTGATGGTAACTTCAAGATTAATGCCAAAAGTGGGCAATCCCTGCAGATTACTTATGTAGGCTGCAAGCCAAAGACTGTAAAGGTGGGTCGTGGTTCCATCGCTGTCACACTTGAGGACGATTCTCAGGTGTTGAAAGATGTACAGGTTGTGGCTTACGGTGTACAGAAGAAGGTAACTGTAACGGGTGCAATCTCTAATATCAAGGGTGGAGAGTTGACTAAGGTTCCTACCGGTTCCATCAACAACATGCTTTCTGGTGTAGTTCCAGGTCTTTCTTCTGTACAGTATTCTGGTGAGCCTGGTGCTGATGCTGCTACCATCTTGGTGCGTGGTCAGGCAACAACCAACAATTCAGCTCCATTGATTCAGGTGGATGGTGTAGAGCGTGACTTCAACGACATCGACCCTAGCGAAATCGAGAGCATCACCGTATTGAAGGATGCTTCTGCTACAGCTGTGTTCGGTGTGCGTGGTGCCAATGGTGTAATCCTCGTTACTACCAAGCGTGGTAAGGAGGGTAAGGCTCACATCTCTGCCACAACTTCTATGAGCGTGGTAATGCCTACTAATATGATTAAGTTGGCTAACGCCTATGAGTATGCTACTTATTATAACCAGATGAAGAAGAATGATGGCGTAACCGATGAGAGCGCATTCTTCTCTCCTACTGTTCTTCAGAAACTTAAGGATCACTCTGATCCTATCAAGTATCCTGATACCGACTGGATAGACTACTGTTTCAAGGATCATGCCATCCAGACACAGCATAATGTGAATATCTCTGGTGGTACTGAGCGTATGCGCTACTTCGTTTCTGTAGGTGCTTTCACACAGGATGGTCTCTTCAAGCAGCAGGCTTTGCCTTACGACTTCAACTTCAAGTACAAGCGCTTCAACTATCGTGCCAACTTGGACTTCGATGTTACCAAGACCACTACCATCAGTGTAAACCTGGGGGGGCGTGTTGATACGAAGAATACCCCATACTCTGGTGAGGACAACAACCAGTTGTTCCGTCATCTTTATTGGGCAACCCCATTCTCTAGCCCGGGTATCGTGAACGGTAAGTATGTGATGGCATCTACCGACTATGATAGCGACAACATGCCATTCATCGGTGCCAGTGGTCTCGGTGCTTACTATGGTTTGGGTTACATGTCAAAAAACACCAATACCTTGAACGCCGACGTCGTGTTGAACCAGAAACTCGACATGATTACCAAGGGTTTGTCGTTCAAGTTGAAGGGTTCTTATAATAGTGATTATTCTGTTACCAAGCAGCGTGGTGCTTCTGCCGCTTATTATAGTATGCCCGTTAAGGCC
>URYG01000062.1 GCA_900551985.1 uncultured Prevotella sp.
TCGAAGGATCTCAAGAAATGGACCAACCATGGATTGGTACTCCCTGTATCTAATGAACCGGGCAGCGACATCGAGGGTGGCTGCATCATCGAGCGCCCTAAGGTTCTCTACAATCAGAAGACCAGGAAGTTCGTCATGTGGTTCCATCTCGAATTGAAGGGAAGGGGATATGGGGCTGCCCGTTATGGTGTGGCAACCAGCGATACTCCTTTCGGACCATTCAAGTTCGTTCGCTCAGGAAGAGTGAATCCGGGAATCTATCCTATCGGATTCTCCAAACCTGATACCACCGACCTCAAGCATCAGCTCCTCTTCCCTGAACTGAAAGAGTGGTGGACTCCAGCTTGGCGCGTTCAGATAGAACGGGGTATGTTCTGGATGAGAGACTTCCAGGGAGGACAGATGTCGAGAGATATGACCATCTTCATCGATGATGATGGCAAGGCTTACCACATCTATTCTTCAGAGGAAAACCTGACACTCCAGATTGCACAGTTGACAGATGACTACATGCAGCACAACGGTTGCTACGTACGAGTAGCTGCCGGCGGACAGAACGAGGCTCCAACCATCTTCAAGCAGGATGGCACCTACTGGATGATTACCAGCGGATGTACCGGTTGGGCTCCAAATGCAGCCCGTATGTTCAAGGCTAAGAATATCTACGGTCCTTGGGAACAGTTGCCTAATCCTTGCCGTGGCGAGGGTGCCGACAAGACCTTCGGTGCACAGGGTACCTATATATATAAGGTGGAAACTGCAGCACAGAAGAAGATGTTCCATGGCGCCGACTATGTATTCATGGCAGATATGTGGAATCCGAAGCATTTGAGCGACAGTCGTCATCTCTGGGTGCCTATTTCCTGGGAAAATGGTGCTCCAGTGTTGAAAAAATGATAAAAAACACGGTCGCTCTGCTCGTTTCTAAATTATTTTAATTACATTTGCAGCATGAAATGATAATACTGCAATCATCGTTTAACAGAATTCAACAAACTCATAAAATTGCAACTATCTATGATTCATATATATAAGAATATCATGATCACCCTTCTTCTGGCTTTGGTTCCGTTCATGGGAATCAGTGCAGCAAAGAAGAAGGCACAACAGCAGAGCGACCGCCAATATTGGTGCTCGCTTGCCTATAAGATGGCTCAGCCCGTGCTGGAGAATATGGCAAAGGGCGAGCTGCAGAAGAATATGCAGACGGAGTTCAGTCCAAGCTTCGACAACCGCAACAGGAAGGTGCTCTATATGGAGTGCTTCGGCAGACTGATGGCTGGTGTGGCTCCCTGGCTCACCCTTCCTGATGATGCCACAGCCGAAGGCAAGCAGCGCAAGCAGCTGCGTGAATGGGCTTTGGCTTCCTACAAGAATGCCGTAGATCCTCAGAGCCCTGACTATCTCTGCTGGGGCATCGGCGGTCAGAACCTGGTAGATGCCGCTTACATCGCCGAGAGCTTCCTACGTGCTTACGATACACTCTGGAAGCCTCTCGATGAGGTGACCAAGCAGCGATACCTGAAGGAATTTGCCAAGCTCCGCCACATCGATCCTCCTTATACCAACTGGCTTCTCTTCTCTTCTACCATCGAGAGCTTCATGGCAAAGGCGGGTGGCGATTTTGATGAATATCGCGTGAATTCGGCTTGCCGCAAGGTAGAGGAGTGGTATGTGGGTGATGGCTGGTATGCGGATGGTCCTTCGTTCGCATTCGATTACTACAGCAGCTATGTGTTCCATCCGATGTATCTGGAAACACTCCAGGCGATGGTGGATGCCAAGGTGAATTCCCGCCTCGACTATCAGAAGTACTACGACCGGGAGTTGAAGCGCTGCCAGAAGTACAGCATCATCCTCGAGAGATTCATCTCTCCGGAAGGAACCTTCCCGGCTTTCGGCAGAAGCATTCCTTACCGTATGGCAACCATGCAGCCGCTTGCTCTGATGGCATGGTATCAGAAGTTGCCTAAGGATTTGAGTAACGGACAGGTGCGTGCAGCCCTGACCAAGGTGCTCCATCGCATGTTCGACCAGGAGAACAACTTCAATGAGAAGGGTTATCTCTCTATCGGTTTCTGTGGAAATACCCAGAAGAACGTAGCCGACTGGTACACCAACAACGGTTCGCTCTATATGACCACGCTTGCCTTCATGCCTCTCGGCCTGCCTGCCGATCATCCATTCTGGACCGATGCAGCACAGCCTTGGACCCAGGTGAAGGCATGGAACAATCAGCAGTTCCCTAAGGACCATCACTGGAACGACGAGATTGTCACCAAGGACAAGTGGTAATTTTCAGTTTAGAGTTTACTGTTTAGAGTTTACTATTAAAAGTTTAGAGTTAAGAGTTAATATAATGCGCAAGATATTGATGATGCTGGCAGCTGCAGCCCTGGCTTTGCCTTTGAGCGCAGCGCAGCCAGCCAAGAAGACCGCCAAGGTCAAGAAACAGAACAAGAAGGAGGTGAAGGCTTCCAGAAAGTGGGACCACGAGCAGGTGGTAGCACTCATCACGAAGGTAAACAATTACTGGCAGGCTAACAACAAGCCTGAGGTGCGTGCCTTCTGGGACAACGCCGCTTATCATACCGGCAACATGGAGGTATATAAGATGTTGAAGGACCAGAAGATGCTGGATTACACCATCCGTTGGGCAGAGCATAACGACTGGACCGGTGCCACAGAGGCTAATCCAGCCAAGTGGAAGTACAAGCCATACGGCGAGGGTAAGGATCACGTACTCTTCGGTGACTGGCAGATCTGCTTCCAGACCTACATCGACCTCTACAATATCGAGGCAGCCAAGGGCAATGCCGCAGCCTCTGAATTCATGGTGAAGCGTGCCAAGGAGGTGATGCATTACGAGGCTTACTCTGAGCCAACAGACTACTGGTGGTGGAGTGATGCCCTCTACATGGTGATGCCTGTGATGACCAAGATGTACAAGCTTACCGGAGACGTGAAGTATCTCGACAAGCTTTACGATAACCTCCTCACCACCGATGAGATTATGCTCGACAAGGAGACCAACCTCTACTTCCGTGATGGAAAGTACATCTATCCGAAGCACAAGAGTGCCAACGGCAAGAAGGATTTCTGGGCTCGCGGCGATGGCTGGGTTCTCGCAGGTCTGGCAAAGGTGCTCCAGGATATGCCAAAGGACTACAAGCACTATCAGTTCTTCGTAGATAAGTTCCAGAAGCTGGCTAAGGCTGTGGCTGAAATCCAGCAGCCGGAAGGTTACTGGACCCGCTCGATGATGGATCCTGAGCATGCACCGGGACCAGAGACCAGCGGTACCGCCTTCTTCACCTATGGAATGCTCTGGGGAGTAAACAATGGTTATCTCAACAAGAAAGAATATAAGAAGGTGATAGACAGAGCCTGGACTTACCTCACGGAAACAGCCGTTCAGGAAGACGGCAAGGTGGGCTATGTCCAGCCTATCGGAGAGAGAGCCATCCCTGGACAGACCGTAGATGCCAATTCCCAGGCAAACTTCGGTGTGGGAGCGATGCTTCTTACCGCTTGTGAATATGATAAATATCTAAACACAAAACTTTAATAGTAATGAATAAAAGACTGTTCGTAACATTGAGTATGGCAGGATTGGCAATGGTGGCCTTTGGTGCAAGAAAACCGAAGGCTGCCATTAAGTCGTCTGTAAAGACGGTAGCCATCCAGCAGCCAACTTTCACAGAGTGGCACGACCTCCAAGTGAATGAAATCAATCGTTTGCCTCTGCACACAATGCACTTCGCTTACGATCCTAACGACTTCCCTGGAACAGGTGCAGAGTATCTTGACAAGAAGAAGAGTATGAACTACCTGTCGCTTGAGGGCACATGGAAGTTCAACTGGGTAGCCAATGCAGATGAGCGCCCTACGGATTTCTACAAGACCGACCTTGATGATTCAAAATGGAACAACATCCAAATGCCAGGAAACTGGGAGATGTTGGGCTATGGCCAGCCTGAGTATGTAAACGTGGGCTTCGGATGGCGCGGCCACTTCGACCAGCAGCCACCTGCTGTTCCTACCAAGGACAACCACGTAGGTTCCTATCGTCGTGAAATCAATATCCCAGCCAACTGGGATGGCAAGCGCGTCATCGCTCACTTCGGTAGTGTAACATCCAACATCTATCTCTATGTCAACGGACAGTTTGCCGGTTATGCAGAGGATAGCAAGGTTGCCGCTGAGTTTGATATCACTCCTTTCCTGAAGAAGGGCAAGAACCTCATCGCCTTCCAGACATTCCGCTGGTGTGACGGTTCATGGTGTGAGGATCAGGACTTCTGGCGTCTGAGCGGTCCGGCACGTGAGAACTATCTCTATGCCCGCTCTAAGGATCATCGTCTGCTCGATGTCCGTGTAGAGACAGAGTTGAAGAACAACTATAAGGATGGTTACCTCAACATCACAGCCAAGGTGCAGGGTAATACCCTGGCATACTTCGGTCTTTACGACCCGGATGGCAAGGAGGTAATCGTTACAGGTACCGATAATGTAAAGAATGGTGTGGCTAAGTATCAGCTCCGTGTGAAGAATGTTCGCAAGTGGAGTGCTGAGACTCCTAACCTCTATACCCTCGTTGTATCTCCTATCCAGAATGGCGGTATGTACTTGCCATACGAGATTGTACAGGTAAAGGTAGGTTTCCGCAAGGTGGAGATCAAGAACAAGCAGTTCCTGGTCAATGGTCAGCCTGTTCTCCTGAAGGGTGCCAACCGTCATGAGATTGATCCGGACGAGGGCTACAACGTAAGTGAGGAGCGCATGATTCAGGACATCATGATGATGAAGCGCATGAACATCAATGCCGTTCGTACCTGCCACTATCCAGACGATCCACGCTGGTATGATCTCTGCGACAAGTACGGATTGTATGTTGTGGCTGAGGCTAACCAGGAGAGCCATGGTTTCCAGTATGGCGACGATGCGGCTGCCAAGAAGCCTGAGTTTGCCAAGCAAATCATGGAGCGCAACCAGCACAATGTGTCTATGTTCTTCAACCATCCTTCCATCGTAACATGGAGCTTGGGTAACGAGACCGTAATGGGCGACAACTTCCTGCAGGCTTACAAGTGGATCAAGAGCCAGGACAAGACCCGCCCTGTTCAGTACGAGCAGGCTCGCCGTGGCGAGGGTACAGATATCTTCTGCCCTATGTACTACTCAGTGGCTGCTTCCGAGAAGTATGCCAAGGATTCTAACAGTCCGATGCCACTCATCCAGTGTGAGTACAACCACACTATGGGTAACTCTGGCGGTAACCTGAGCGATTACTGGAATCTGATCCGCAAGTATCCTATCCTCCAGGGTGGTTTCGACTGGGACTTCGTAGATCAGGCATTGCACCGCAATATCGTGAAGCCTATGAGCATCCTGCCTTACAAGATGAACAATGAGGAGCTCCGCAAGATAGAATATTGCTATGGTGGTGATTACAATAAGTATGATCCTAGCGACAATAACTTCAACTGTAATGGTATCATCGGTCCAGACCGTCAGATGAACCCTCATGCTTACGAGGTGGCTTATCAGTATCAGAACATCTGGGCCAAGATGGTGAATGCCGAGACAGGCGAGGTAAGTGTATATAATGAGAACTTCTTCCGCGACCTGAGCAACTATGCCCTGGCATGGAGCCTGGAAGAGGATGGCGTAGAGACTCAGAATGGTACCATCGCAGATATCGATGTTCCTGCACAGCAGACCAGAAACTTCACCATCCCTTACGACAAGAGCAAGATCAAGGGCAAGGAGGTATTCCTCAACATCGACTTCCGTCTGAAGGAGGCTGAACCATTGCTCACAGCCGGTCAGGTGATGGCTTATGCCCAGCTGCCGGTAGTTGCCAAGCAGGCTTGCTGTGGTGACTGCAGCAAGATGCTGGCTCAGGGACATGGCAAGAAGAAGATGAAGCTGGCTGCCAAGAAGAACAATGTGGTAGCTGTTACCACACCTAACCTTACCTTCAAGATCGACCGTTCAACAGGTCTTATCTCTGAGTATGCTTACAATGGCAAGTCATTGCTCGGTGAGGGTGGTACCTTGAAGCCAAACTTCTGGCGTGCTCCTACCGACAACGATATGGGTGCAGGTCTTCAGAAGAAGTTCCAGGCTTGGAAGAACCCTCAGATGAACCTGAAGAACATCGAGGTGAAGAAGGACAAGAAGACCAACTCAGTAATAATCCTCACATCATTCGATATGCCGGAGGTTCAGGGTCAGATGGATATCACCTACGTAGTATTCGCCAATACTGGTGCCGTAAAGGTAACAGAAGACTTCAAGGCTACAGAGGGTGCTAAGGTAAGCGATATGTTCCGTTTCGGTATGTTGCTGCAGATGCCATACACCATGGAGAAGAGCAACTACTACGGTCGTGGTCCTATCGAGAACTACTCAGACCGCAAGGACTGCATGCGCATCGGTGTTTACACAGATGATGCCGACAACCAGTACTTCCCATACATCCGTCCACAGGAGAGTGGTACCAAGAGCGATATCCGCTGGTGGAAGCAGACTGATGCTACTGGTTTGGGCTTGCAGGTGAAGAGCTGCACTCCATTCTATGCCAGCGCTATCCACTTCGATACCGAGGAGCTCGACGATGGCGACGACAAGGAGCAGCGTCACAGCTTCGACCTGAAGAAGTCTAAGTACACCAATCTCTTCCTCGATTCAGCCCACATGGGTGTAGGCGGCGAGAACTCTTGGGGTGCTTGGCCTTTGGAGAAGTATCGTGTACATTATGGCAACAAGACCTTCACATTTACCCTCATTCCACAGGGTAAATAGTAGAAAAACAGCGATTTGGACAAAAATCCAATATATTTAGACAGAAAATCCACCTCATTTGGGGTGGATTTTTTGTATCTTTGCATCCGTTATTCTGATACGTCAATCGTATTATCAATAGAATTATAAACAAACCTACAAACAATAATAACGTAGCAAATATGAGAAAAGCTAAAATTTTCGCAGCAATGCTGATGGCGATGTCTTCGCTCGGAGCTTTCGCACAGCATCAGTTTATGGTTCAGGCAAACAAGCCTGGAGTAGAAATCCAGCCTACCATGTATGGTATCTTCTTCGAGGATATCAATTTCGGTGCCGATGGCGGTCTCTATGCAGAGATGGTAGAAAACCGCTCTTTCGAGTTTCCACAGCGCCTGATGGGATGGAATACATTCGGCAACGTAACCCTCAATGACGTGAAGCCTGCCTTCGACCGCAACCCTCATTATGTAACTCTCGAGAGTGCCGGTGCCCGTGAGAAGCAGACCGGTTTGGAGAACCGCGGTTTCTTCGGTATGGGTCTGAAGAAGGATATGAAGTACGATTTCACCGTTTATGGCCGTCTTCATCTCATCGATGGCAAGCAGGGCAAGATTCGTGTGGAACTCGTCAATTCCAAGAATGATGTCATTGCCAAGCAGGTCATCAGCATCACCAACAACAAGTGGCAGAAGCTTACCGCTACCCTGACCTCTCCTCAGACCGATGCCAAGGGATTGATGCGTGTATATCTGGAGAAAGGTTCTGAGAGCGTAGATCTCGACCACATCTCTCTCTTCCCAGAAGACAACTGGAATGGTCTCCGTGCCGACCTCGTACAGGATTTAGCTGATCTGAAGCCGGGCATCTTCCGTTTCCCTGGCGGATGTATCGTAGAGGGAACCGACCTCGATACCCGCTATGAGTGGAAGAACTCTGTGGGTGCTCCAGAGAACCGGCCGCTGAACGAGAACCGCTGGAGAGATACCTTCCCACATCGCCTTTTCCCTAACTACTATCAGTCTTTGGGCTTGGGCTTCTATGAGTATTTCCTCCTTTCTGAGAAGATTGGTGCAGAGCCATTGCCTATTCTCTCTGTAGGTCTGGCTTGCCAGTATCAGAACGATGATAAGGATCCTAATGCGCATGTAGCAGTCAAGGATCTCCAGAGCTATATCGACGATGCACTCGATCTCATCGAGTTCGCCAATGGTCCTGTCACCTCCAAGTGGGGTAAGCTCCGTGCCGATATGGGTCATCCTGCTCCATTCAATCTGAAGCAGATCGGTATCGGTAACGAGCAGTGGGGTCCTATGTATCCCGAGCGCCTGCAGAAGTTCATGGAGCAGATTCATGCCAAGTATCCTAAGATTAAGATCTGCGGTTCATCAGGTCCTTCTGCTGATGGCAAGGATTTCGACTATGGTTGGGAGCAGATGCGCAAGTTGGGCGTAGATATGGTGGATGAGCATTACTACAAGAGCCCAGAGTGGTTCCGCAGCAATGCCAGCCGTTACGATAAGTACGACCGCAAGGGTCCTAAGGTATTTGCCGGCGAGTATGCTGCTCATGCCAAGCACGATCCTAACTCTTGGGAGGCTGCGCTTTCTGAGGCTGCCTTCATGACCGGTCTCGAGCGCAATGCCGATGTGGTTTATCAGGCTACCTATGCTCCTCTCTTCGCTCATGTAGAGGGATGGCAGTGGCGTCCAGACCTCATCTGGTTTGATAATCTCAGCTCTGTGCGTTCTGCCAACTACTATGTTCAGCAGCTCTACGGCGAGAACAAGGGTACCAACGTATTGAAGCTTACCGAGAACGGCAAGGCTGTAGCAGGCGAGAATGGTCTCTATGCCACAGCTTGTTTCGACAAGGCAACCAAGAGCTACATCGTGAAGATTGCCAATACCTCTAATGAGGAGAAGGAAATCAACGTTACCTTCAATGGCATCAAGAAGTTGAATCCTGGCAAGATGACTGTTCTCCATGCTGATGATATCCAGGCAGAGAACAAGATCGACAACAAGAACGTGGTAGTTCCTGTTGTATCAGATGCTCAGGCTAACGGCAACGTCTTGAATGTGAAGATGAAGGCGAACAGCTTTGTAGTATATAGATTCTAAGATAATCTATTGTATATGGATTTAGAGTTTAGTTTTTAAGTTTATGTAGTGAATAACCATTAAGGTAGAAAGATGATGAATCCCTTGCAGCAGAAATGTTGCAAGGGATTTTTTTATATCCGATGCTCACCATGCGGGCAATGCGTGCTTGTCACTTGTCCATTTTCTGCAAATAATTAACGGATTGTTCCCTTAAAATATCTAATAGTTTCCTTTATTTCATTCTTTTTTATTAATTTTGTGAACGGAAATAATAAAAAATATATGATAAAGGTCAAATTATATATATTGAGTGTTTTGTTGCTGCTGGTTTCATGTACTGGAAATAAAGTCATAGATGAGCAGATAACTAGAGCAGATAGTCTGATGGAAGCCAATTCAGATTCTGCTTTAGTAGCTTTAGGCATGCTTGATAGCCTAAGAAAGAACAATCCAAAGATGAGTAAAGCTCAACAGATGCGTTTTGATGTTTGCATGTTCTGATAGGAGAATGCAAGAAATAGAGTTCAATATGTTGGACTACTGCTTTAGATGTATGTTAAATTCAAAATATAAAAAATATGAGAAAATTATTTTTGTTATGCTTGATAATGCTTATATCCGTCACTACTATGGCGGAAGGCTATTCTGGTAAAATAATTTCTGGCAATAAACTGCAAGGACTGGCTGATGCAACAATTCAGCTTTTCAATAACAATGTGTTTGTTGGTGGTTGCAAGTCTAAAACTGATGGCTCCTTTAGTGTGAATACTTCCCAAAAGGCAACAAGAATTTCTGTCAGCTATGTGGGACTTGAGTCTTATACCAGAAAGGATAGTCTCGGACTTCCTGAGAACTTGGGTGTAATTGCATTGTCTACTCATAATGTTGGCTTAAAGGAAGTTACTGTCACGGGAACTTTAAAGCAAGAGACCTATAACAAGGACATTTACCTTATCACCGACTCTATGCGCAAAGGTACGGCAAGCAGTGGACAGCTGTTGGAGAAAATACCAGGCTTTTTGCGTGATTGGGAAAATGACAAGTTGCGTGTGAATGGAGAAGAGGATATTGTACTTTTGGTAAATGACGTGGAAAAATCCTCAGATTATGCTATGCGCATAAATCCTAAGCGTGTCAAAAAAGTGGAAATCACTTACAATCCTACAGGAAAGTATGAGGGAAGGAGAATGTTGCTGAACTTATCCTTGTTTGATGATTATATTGGCTGGGATTTTGTGCCTTATACGAATTTGCAATATGGCAAAAATAAAATGAATCAGGAAACCATAGGGGGATCTTATACATATAGTGTGAATAAATTATCATTTAATATAACTTCGGCTTTTTCGAATGTTGTCAATAAGGAAAGTGATTCCTTCACTCGTATGTACGCGGATAATTATGAGAGAAGTTCTCAAGAATTCGATTCTGGCAATCCAAATAAAATCGGTAAAAAACTTGGGTATGACATATCTCTTGGTGCTGAATATCAATTGGCTAAGGGGCATAGTCTTTCTTTTCAGACCAAAGGAACTTTTAATCAGTCCTTGGATTCTACCATGTACTTTATTACGGAGAAGGACAATGGGAATGTGGCCCAATATGAGCAATGGAATAGAGACAAATATTATTCCAACGACTATAATGTGGGATTGTTCTACCGTGGAAGTTTTGGAAAATTATATGTCAGCAGTGATTTGACTTACGACTATTATAATGTTAGGGAAAAAAGAACTTATTGGAGTAATTCTAACTTGAGTGAAACCCCAACGTTGGGTGATAAAAATTATGTGTTTTATGATCTGAGCATCAGTAGAGCATTATCCAAACACTTCGATTTTTATGCAGACTATAATTTTGCGTGGAGAAAATATAATGATACGGATAGAAATACTGACGAGTTAAGCTATTGGTCTAAGAATACCCGACATTTTATGTTGGCGATGCTTACTTGGCATCCTGTTGGCAGTTTCTTTGTAAGCGGCGGTGCTCTTTGGCTTGGTAATTCTGATAATAATAATGTCGGGCATATAGCAAATTATTCCTGGACCCCTATGGGACGTTTGTTTTACAAGCCTTGGCGTATCGTAACTATCAGGAGCAATTTCCACATTTCAGCAATGTATCCTAACTTGGATCAATTATCTGCTACGGAATACCAAATAGATTCAAAGATGATTCATGGTGGAAATCCACTGTTGAAATCTTCAAGATTGATTTACTTGGATGCGACCATGAGTATAGATAAACTGTTTAACATAATATTTGTAAACTTTTATAATAAAGACATGAATGAGTCGCTTTATTATTCATTGTTACCAACAGGTATGGTGAAAGAAAGTTATAAAAATGCAGATTGGCATCGAATGATGTTCATATTGTCAGGGGATTACAAACTTTTCAAAGATTGTAATCTTGGTGTAAACCTTTCCTATTTCCATGATGTCGCATCTGTAGAGGAAGGTATCAAGAGAAAAGGTGATATTTGGAAGATGTATATGCAAGCCAGGTATAAAATTAGCCCTTTGAAATTGAATGTGCAAGCATCTTACGATTTGAATTATGCTACAACTCCTACTTTGCAAGGTAAATATACGAAGCATCTAGGATATGCTAAAATAGTATTGAATAGATTGTTTTCAAATGGTAAACTTGAGGGGACTCTGACCGCTACGATGCCTGCCAATATTGGAAAGCGGAAGTTTGGATATGAATATCATTTGCCCTATTTTACAACTGTGACAAATTCTTCTAGAAATAGTACTTACGGTCCATACGTAGTATTGGGAGTTAAAATGTTCTTGCATGGCGGTAAGCAAGTGAGAATGAGACAAAATTCTTTCAATGTTGATGCAGAAAAATAATAAGGTAATGGATATTGATGCAAAATTAAAGGCAGTAGCCCTCAGCGATAAAAAGTTGGGGCTACTGCAAGGCAAGTTGGGAGCGAGCATTTACTTCTTTGTGATGAGTAATCATAATGATAAAACTCTTCTCTTCTGAGTCTATGTTTCTATGTATATATTCTGTCATAATTGTAACTATTTGAATAACAGGCGCAAATATAGCGAAAATACTCAAATCCGAGAAATAAATCGCGTTAAAATACTCAAATCCGAGAAATAAATCGCGATAAAATACTCAAATCCGAGAAATAATCCCTAGAATGGTTACGGTGATGATATTCTTTTCAATGCAAAGATACACATTTTCAATATAATTAGAAGATTTTTTGTGGCTTAATCAGTTTTGTCTCTGATTACTTATGCCGATTTTTTTTTTTGCTGTCGAATAAGCCTGAAAAAACGACGTTTAAACACATCTGATAACAAACAGGCACGATGACCCGAAAAGGGAGGTTGCGAATATACATTTTTTTATATATCTTTGCAATCAATAAGATTCTATTTGTGTAATCAATAAGATTCTATTTTTGTATTAACTGATAAACATGTAAGGCTTATGAGACGGAAAATTCACAGCTTAACTTTTGTGTTCATGGCATTGTTAATGATGTTGATGACGTTCGCTTCATGCAGCAAACTTCAGGATTTGCTGAATGAGGGAGATGATGATGACGATGATTCTGGTGGCATTAATCCGCCGGAACTCGTAGAAGGAAGAATGGAAGACATTGCGCTTTCGGGTATCGTGAGAGATGCCAGCGGCACTCCAATCGATGGTGTGAGCATCGTGAGCGGTTCTTCTGCAACTATTACCAATACCGACGGATTCTTTGAGTTCGACCAGATTCAGGTCGTTAATGTTCAGAACGGTCGCTCGGTAGTAAGATTCAGCAAGGCGGGCTATTTTGATGTGGTGCGCTCTATGGACGCTGACAATGATGCTGCCGATGGCGCAAGCTGGGAGGTAGTGATGTGCAAGAAGGAGAACAATGATTTCACCAGCATCAAGACCTATTCTTCTTCATCCGACCAGACCCTGCAGGCTGGCGAAATGAAAATCGAGATGCCGCAGGATGGATACAAGGTAGATGGCACCGGAGCCGGCTATACCGGAAAGGTGAAGTCGGAGATGGTGTATCTGGATCCTAACAATGAGCGATTCTCTGAGATGATGCCGGGTGGCGACCTCGCTGCCGTGCGCTCCGATAACTCCAGTGCCAGACTGGTTTCCTACGGAATGACCGACCTGAACATGTATGCCGAAAACGGCGATAAGCTGCAGCTCAAGGATGGCAGCAAGGCAAAGCTTACCTTCCCGATACCAGCCGGAATGGGCGAGAATCCGCCTGCCAGCATCCCTTTGTGGAGCTTCAATGAGAAGACTGGTCTCTGGGAGGAAGAAGGAAGTGCAGCATTGCAGGGAAATGTATATGTAGGAGAAGTGTCTCATTTCTCATGGGTTAACCTGGATTATCCAGAAAGTCAGGGCACCGTTTATGGATATGTAAAGGATGATACGGGCAAGGTTCTGCCAGGTGTAAGATTGAACATCGGACAGTTGCAGACTCCTACAGTAACAAATTCGGATGGATATTATTCCCAGGAAGTTCCTGCCAACACAGATTTCAGCATCATGGTGAAACCTCAGTACTATGGTGGTGTCAGTCAGATGGCATTCGTGAATGTGGCAGCCCTCTCTCCTGGAGAACGTCGCCAGGTGGATATCACCCTCTCTCACCTGGTTCGCGTATATGGAAAGGTAATGAACGAAAGTGGCAAGGGCATCCGATCTACTGTATGGGTACAGACTGATAAGGCTAAGTCAGAACTCTGCCAGACAGATAAAGAGGGTAACTTCAATGTATATGTACCGAAGGATATGAAGGGTAAGGCTACCGCCTGCGCACGTACCTTTAGGGGTGATGAGGTTTCCGAGGAGATAACCATCAAGGATGAGGATGTACCTGTAAATTTGATTGTTAAGGGCTCGGGGGTAGTGGTTGTCCCTAATATGATTAATATCTTCTCTGATGTCATGGGCGATGATGCATGGCCTATACCTACTTACTCAAATCCGCTTAGTGGTGTGCTTCTCGTGGATGATAATCTGATATTGGTGCCAGAAGATGATGCCAAAATCAATATGACAATAGGAATAGGTCATTACAAGAAGGATAAGACTACCTATACGGATAGTGTAACTGCCCGCGTTGTTAAAGAGAGTACCCAGCAGATGTTTATGACTATGCCGGGCAAGGAGATGAAGTGTACCATACAGAGAAACGGTAATGATTTCGTGTTCTCTCTGGAAGGATATGGTTTCTTTGGACAGGAATCTTCTGATGAATATGATGAGAACGCCAAGTTGATAGGCAAGATGATGAGCTATCCGCTCCTGGCTGTAGCCAAGACGCTTCGCAATGTCAAGCCAGTAGATGCAGGTTTTCCTTCTGTTACTCCACAGCTGGAGGCTAAGGCTCCTTTGGCTCTGTTGATTACGGAAAGTCTCAAGCTGGGCAAGGGTGGCATCGTTTATTATAATGGTGGAAGCAGCGACTATAAGACGCTGAAGAATGCAGCTGCCAAGCTGGGTCTTACCAATATGGGAGAGGACAATGAGGATGGCTATATGTCGGTAACATTCTATTCGGCAAAGAAGAAGATGCTGATTACGCTGGAGTATAATCCTGAAGCTACAGGCGTTACAGACAAGACGACCTTTGAGGATGCTGATGAAAAAGCCCCAATCTATATGATGGTATTGGATGGTGTATCAGAAGATATGCTCCGTGCTATGATGGAGGATGATGACGATGATACCCGCAGCACCCGAGTAACAGCCCGCAAGCATTTCAATCCGATATCAAAATGTAAGTTTGATGCTTTCAAGACGAAAAAAATGTTCCAAAAGCTTGCTCGTCTGCGTTAATTTGCCTATATTTGCAGGGTAAATTCGTAGAAAACTCAGAGGGTGTGTCATAAGCCTAGATAATGACTGCTGAGGACGGGCTGAAAGCCCAAAAGCTCCTAGCCCAGGGCATCGCCCTGGGTATAGTAGCAGTCAGTAAGGCGCCCTGTAAGGTAGGGTGTTCAAAATCCGTTTAAAATATGGCACGTTTTT
>URYG01000063.1 GCA_900551985.1 uncultured Prevotella sp.
AAAGAATAGCATTTTACTCTTCACTCTTCACAGATATGGTTTAACAGTCTATTAGATAGGTAGTTATAGTGGTGAAGAGTGGAGACTCACTCTTCACCACTCTTCACCACTCTTCACCCATATTATTTTAGAGGAAAGAATATCAGAGAGGCAATGGTTCCGTCATCAATGAAGACCAGGCCCTGTCATCAATGAAGACCAGATCTTGGAATAAATGATAGCTGAACCTCGCGATAAGTGAAGAGTGGTGAAGAGTTGTGAAGAGTCAACCATCACTCTTCACCGCCCACACCCCCAGTGTTTATAGGGGTTTCAGCCGATTTGGTGAAGAGTGAAGAGTAAAAGCGAGAGTAGTCTTTTTACAGATAGTTCAGCTGAATTTTATCTCCCGACGTATCGTTTTGTGCCTGGCAATGGCACAAAGTTGCCCTGGTAAAGGGCAATATCTTGCCATAACCAGGCAGTAAATGGAATAAGGCAAAGAATGTCAATATGCCATTATGCTTTTTTAGGCAAGTAAGAGATTGCTGGGTTAAATTGTCTTAATGAATCCGGAAAAAGGCAGCGAATTTTTGGTGCTATGTGTCGAAAAGTGTATCTTTGCACAGAATTTATGTGTCAGAAAGTGTGCTGGTAGCATGGCTTTATGTGTTGAAAAGTGTAGTAATCTGGTACATTCATGTGTCTAAAAGTGTAAAGGTATGAAGAGAAAGGTATATGAACAGCTTCTGGAATGGAAGAGTCGAGAGCATCACAAGCCATTGATTCTTAATGGTGTACGACAATGTGGAAAGACTTATATCCTTAAGGAATTCGGTAGGCAGGAATTTGATAGTCTGGCTTACGTAAGTTGCGATAGAAATGTAAACCTGCAAGCCATCTATTCAGGCGATTTTGACGTTGCCAGAATCATTCAGGGCTTAAGTGCCTTGACAGGGGTAGATATTATCCCTGGCAAAACACTTATTTTCCTGGATGAGGTGCAGGCATTTCCTCAGGCTTTAGAGGCTTTGAAATATTTCTGTGAAGATGCTCCTGAATATCATATTGTAGTAGCTGGTTCTCTGCTGGGAGTAGCTTTGCATGCAGGAGTCTCGTTTCCTGTAGGCAAGGTGCAGACCTTGCGTCTCTTTCCGATGGATTTCGAGGAATTTCTCATGGCAATGGGCGAGAAGCAGTTGCTGAAGCTGATGCACAGCCATGATTATGAACTGATGAATGCTTTTCATGAAAAACTGAAGGACTTACTGCGACAATATTATTATGTAGGTGGTATGCCCGAAGTGGTAAAGGCTTTTGTTGAAAATAAGTTGCTCAATCAGGTGCGCAGTCTGCAGAACGAGATTCTTTCCAACTATGCCAGTGATTTCTCCAAGCATGCTCCGTCACAGGAAGTACCCCGAATCGATATGGTTTGGCAGTCTATTCTGGGGCAGTTGTCGAAGGAGAACAAAAAGTTTGTCTATGGCGTATTGAAGAAGGGCGGCAGGGCCAAGGAATTTGAGCTTGCCATCCAGTGGCTGGTGGATGCTGGATTGGTGTATAAGATAACAAAGGTGTCAAAGCCGGAGTTGCCTCTGAAGTTTTATGAAGATTTATCGGCGTTTAAACTCTATTTATGCGATTGCGGGTTGATGGGGGCCATGGCTGATACGCCTGCCAAGGAGGTTCTTTTGGGTGATACGATATTTACGGAATATAAAGGTGCTTTTACGGAACAGTATGTGTTGCAGCAGTTGCTTGCATCCGGGTTAAAGCATATCTATTATTACAGTTCTGATACCTCTCGTATGGAAATGGATTTCCTGATTCAGCGTGATAGTGCCTTATTGCCTATTGAGGTAAAAGGAGGTACAAGCGTCAAGGCTACCTCGCTTCATCATTATCTGATGGATCATCCGGATATTTCAGCTATCCGTTATTCCATGTTGCCTTATCGCCAGCAGGCTAATATCACCAACATGCCATTATACGGGGTGTTCTTAAAATGAATTGCAATATGGACAGAAAATTATCAATCAGATTTTATAAAGACCGGGAGGTAAGAGCGGTTTGGGACGGGGAACACAACAAGTGGTGGTTCTCCGTTCTGGATATTATCGGCGTTTTGAACGAGCAGGATGATTATTCCAAAAACCGTAATTACTGGAAGTATCTGAAGACTAAGCTGAAGAAGGAAAATACTGAGTTGGTTAGTACCACTAACCAACTGAAAATGCAGGCAAAGGATGGTAAGATGTATAAGACAGATGTCCTGGATAACGAAGGCATTATGCTGCTAGCCAGGAGCTTTCCTAATAATAAGGCTGCTGACTTTCTGGATTGCGCGAATTCAACAAGCAAGTGCAAAATTACTAAATGTTTTTTGCACTTGCTTGTTCCATTAGAAGAAGATATTACTCGCTTCATAGTTGTCTTACCTAGGCTTTTTTCAAAAACTTCCTTAAATGATATTCTTGGTTCCAATAAAAAATGTTATTTTTGCATCCAATAAAAGAAATATGCAATGATGATAAGAAAGACAACTTATAATTTTCTGCAAATAGTTATCATAACAGTTTTGTTTCTGCTGGTTTCATGTGGCGGGAATCGTGTTGTGGATTCCAGAATTTCCAGTGCTGATAGTTTGATGGATGCCTGTCAGGATTCGGCACAGACAGCCTTAGCCATGCTTGATAGTCTAAAGGCGCAGAAGCCTGATATGAGCAAGGCACAACAGATGCATTATGATCTAATCTATGCCAAGGCGATGAACAAGAGCTTTGTGGATTTTACCACAGATAGCGTGATGAAGCGGGTGGTTGCCTATTACGACAAGCACGGCTCTGTGAATGAGCGAATGCTGGCATATTATCTTTTAGGTTGCGTGTATCGGGATCTGCAGGATGCCCCTGCTTCTCTCGATAACTACAATAAGGCAGTGGAATTGGCTGATACCACGAGTGCTTCGTGTGATTATGCCTTGTTGTCTAGGATTCATGGCGCTATGGGAGATTTGTATAGTGTAGGATCTTCCCCTCTGATGACGATAAAGGAAACAAGACTTGCTGCTAAATATGCCTGGTTGGCTAAGGATACATTGGCTGCAGTTGCTGCTTATCGTACGCAAGCCAGCGGTTATTATAATTTGGGAAATTCGGATTCAGTCTTGAGTATTTCCCTCAATGCTCATCATTTCTGCATGAAAAACGCGCTGGGTTCAGAAATGTATCATGGTTTGAATGCTATCATAGATGTCTATATTAACAGGAAAGACTATAAGCGTGCTGGTTATTATATCCAGATGATGCGGCAAAAAGCAGATCAGTTTATTACCCCAAGTCAGGTTCGTAGAGGTAGTGAACTCTTATATTATAATATAGGTAGATATTATTGCGGCATAGGCAAGGTGGATGAGGGAATTGGTTATTTCCATAAGATTCTTACGGCAGACCATATTACTTTTACACATAAAGAGGCGGCTTATGGAGGATTACATACTGCTTATCAGCTCAAGGGGATTCCTGATTCCATATCCAAGTATGCCCAGCTGTTTGTCAATGCCAATGATTCTTCCTATAGGCATAGCACTGTGGAGTCTATGTATAATATACAATCCATGTATGATTATCAGCATTACCAGCAGCGAGCTCTAAAAGCACAGACGGAGAATCAGCTGCTGTGGCTATCTATGGCTTTGGGCATCGTTGTCTTAATCTTTGTTGCAGTTGTTGTCTTTTTATACATACGCAAGCAGATGAAGCGGAGAAAGGCAGTATTGCTTGGAATAAACGCAGACTATAATAAGGTGCTCGATGAGTATAAGCGTTCTGTTGCCGATTTGAAAATGATAGAAAATAATTTTGAACAATATAGGCAGAAGAAAGAACAGGAAATCCTGCAGATGAATCTGGCTCTGAATTCTTTTCATCAGGTTGGTGAAAATGAGAACTGGATGACGGAGATTAGCTTGCTTGATAATGAACTGGTGAATCATTTCCATGCGCAAGCAAATGGAGTGAGTTGCAAAATCTCAGATAGTGAATGGGAAAAGTTGAAATCATTGGTCGAAAAGCAACAGCCTGATTTTATTCGCTTTATTTCTGCTCCGGGCAAAGGATTAACAGACAGAGAATATCTTGTCGCCATATTGGTAAAACTACATTTCATCCCTTCTGAGCTGTCTCTTTTATTGGGTGTCGGGTCGCAGCAAATAACCAATATCCGTTCGAAAATCAACAGCAAGCTATTTGGTAAAGGCGGAGCCAAAACCCTTGATGCCAATATCTGGAGGATATAATAGCCATCAGTGTAAAAAATGTAATATGATACATAAGGCTTTCATTTCTAACATTTTATATTAGTTAGATTTCGTGATAAATGTAAAATGTGTAATCAAGAGATTCGCCTCATAACTTTATTTTTTATATCTTTGCCCCCAAAAAATGAAGTTATGAGACATTGGTCCTGAAGGTGAACTGTATAAATGCTGGAACGATGTTGGTAAAGCTGATAGGTTGTATGGCTATTTGGACTGAAGAATTATTTGTTGAATCATTGTGCAATTAAACAATAGAAATTATGACAAAACTGTTTACTTTATTTCTTGCCATGTTATTGTCTGTGGCATGTTACGGTCAGGAAAAGGTGACTATCAAAAGTCGCGTGGTAGATTCCAAGACCCGCAATGACGTGCCGGGAGTCACCGTACAACTCTTATCCTCAGACAGCACGGTTGTTGAAACCTTGGTGGCGAACAACCATTGGACCCGGGATGATCAGGAAGGTTATTCCTCCATCTTTCAGTTTGATGTGCCAAGAGTAAAGGCTAACTATATCATTCGTGCCAGCTATCTGGGATATAAGACATCGTATGTTAACATTTCCATAGGTGACCTGAGGAAGAGGGAGTATCTGAGGGAGCTTCCTCCAGTGGTGTTGCGCCCTGATTCGAAGATGCTGCAGGAGGTAAATGTCGTAGGAAGTAAGGTGAAGTTTTATCATAAGGGAGATACAGTTGTCTATAATGCCGATGCCTTTGTATTGGCAGAGGGCAGTATGCTTGATGTCCTGGTTCGGCAGATGCCTGGTGTGGAAATTAAAAAAGATGGACGCATCTATCACAACGGCCAGTTTGTTGAGAATCTGCTGCTCAACGGCAAGGATTTCTTCAGAGGCAACCAGGAGGTCATGCTGGAGAATCTTCCCTCCTATACCGTCAAGCAGATAAAGATATACGACAAGTATGGCAAGAACAGCGAATTCCTTGGCCAGAAGCGTGAGGACGACAAGACGTATGTGATGGATGTCAATCTCAAGAAAGAATATTCCATCGGCTTGCTGGCTAACCTCGAGGGCGGAGCAGGTACGAAAGACCGTTACCTGGGGCGTCTCTTTGCCATGCGCTATACGGACCATTCCCGCATTACCTTCTATGGAAATGTGAACAATCTTAATGACAACAGAAAGCCTGGCCGCGACTCAGACTGGAACCCCGTTGACATGCCGAAGGGCGACAATAGGGAGAAGCTGGGCGGATTAGACTATGCGGTGAGTGACAGGAACCAGAAGTTTGACCTCAATGGCAATGTGCAGGTGAGCCATTCCAATCAGGAAGTCATTACCAATACCGACCGTGTGAACTTCCTGCAGAAGGGAAATACATTCGATTATGAGCGCCAGAAAGAAACCGTGAAGAATTTCCACCTGACAGCCGTCAACCAGCTATACCTTGTATTTAACAACAAGGTAAACCTGCTCCTGAAGCCGGTATTCCAATATGATAAGTTCGACAGGTACGGCAATTATATTTCTGGCACATTCTCCTCTATGCAATATGATGTCAGCCGGGAAATGCTCGATAATATTTATGCCGTCGGTTCGGAGAATCTTATCCGCCAGTCCCTGATTAACAGATATAAGAAGGAGGGATTGGGCAAAGGCTATCAGATGGCAGGAAGTTTCAATGCGGTAAGCACTATCAAGCTCAAGGGCTCTAGTGATTACATCAACCTGATAGGACAGGTCTCCTACGATAAGCGCAAGGAGGACTTGTTCAACAAGTATGCCGTACACTATGGTGATGATCAGCAGGTGCAGAATTCCGGCAATCAGTATTTCAGAAACCATCCAGACCGGAACTTTTTCTATCAGCTGGGGGCAGCCTACAACTTCCGCTTGAGTCAGGCGGTAGAATTGTCCATGTATTACGGTTTTGGTCATCGTGACAAGAAACGCCATTCTTCGCTTTATCTGCTGGACCAGCTGGATGGGGCGGAAGAGGAAAGTTCTTCTTCCATAGGATGGCTGCCATCGGTGGCGGAGTATGAACGCACGAAGGATAGAAGCAACAGCTATGTAAGCCAATATACGGAGGATGCACATAGCCTGATTCCGTCTATCACATGGGACAAGGATACAGAGCATGGCAACTGGAGTGCGCAGGCCAAACTGGGAATCGTACCGACCCGCCAGAAACTTGCCTATGAGAGAGGAGAGGTAGATACAACCATCGTAAGAAACACGGTGCTTCTTACCTTTCCCTTTACCCGACTGAGCTACTGGGTAAAGAATCACACGAAGGGATTCCAGCTGCTCTTCAAGGCAACCCCGAAGCTCCCTGATCTCCTGAACATGGTGAATATTCAGGATGCGACAGACCCTATGAATGTGAAGCTGGGAAACAGCAGCCTGAAAAATGAGATGGCTTATGACGTGAATCTTCTCTTCAGCTCTATGAATATTGCCAGACAGCGAAGCCAGAGCCTTCGCCTGGGCTACACCTATCGTGCAAATGCCCTGGCTATGGGATATAGCTATGATGCCCATACGGGTGTCAGGAAATATCGTGCAGACAATGTAAATGGCAACTGGAATGCTTCTGCTTCCTATAGTTTCGAGCAGCCGCTTGACAAGATGAAGCGACTGTCATTTGGAACCTGGACACGTGTGGAATACGTGAACAGCGTAGATCTGATAGGTAACACTGATGGCACGGATTATCAGGCATCCCGCAGCTCTGTACAGACGACGCTGCTGGATGAAACCTTGAAGCTTGACTATAAGGTAGGTAGCTCTTCTACCATGGGCGTAAAGATATCCGCAGCCTGGAGAAATGTTGACGGCAAGGCAATGGACTTCGACCACATCAATGCAGTGGATTTCAACTATGGAGCTACAGCCTCTTTCAATCTGCCTTGGCATATTCAGGTGGGTACCGACCTGACCATGTATTCCCGCCGTGGTTACGAAGGAAGTTCAATGAATACCAACGATTTGCTCTGGAATGCCCGCCTTTCCTATACCATGCTCAAGGGAAAGCTGACGTGGATGCTTGATGGCTTTGACATCCTGGGCAACTTGAACAACATCACTCGTATGGTAAATGCCCAGGGTAGAACCGAGACATTTGTCAATGCCTTGCCACGCTATGCAATATTGCATGTGGCATATCATTTTAACATGAAGCCCAAGAAGCATTAATGCCGGAATTAAAATCCTAGAGGGTGTGTCATAAGCCACATCCCATACGCCCTGAAAGGGCAAAAGCTTTGAAATTGAAAGCTTTTGCCCTTTCAGGTAGGGTGTTCAAAATCCGTTTAAAATATGGCACGTTTTTAGTCGAATAATCGGTTCAACTAACTGATATTCAATAATTATTCTACACGAATATTGCGCAGAACTATAAAACGTCACATTTTTAAATTTATAACACGTTGATTTCGTGTGACTTGACTTGTATTTTAACACAAAAAACGTGTCGAAAAATTATATAGATTTTGAACACCCTACCTTTCAGGGCGACTTTGTTTTTGCCAACATTACCCAGGGCGCTGCCCTGGGCTAGGAGCTTTTGGGCTTTCAGCCCGTCCTCGGCAGCCATTATTTAGACTTGTGACACACCCTCTTCGCTCTTGCTTGTTGAATTCGTATGCCCGCTTTGTTTCTATACTATCGGCAGACTTATTCCGTTGATTTTCTGATAGATGTCGAGTGCATAGATATCCGTCATGCCGCTGATGTAATCCAATACTGCCATGAGGCGTTCTTCCAGATTCTCGTTCTCTATGTCGTACTGGCTGCTTACCCTTCTCAGGAGTTGCTTGGAGTAGAAGCGGGATGGATTCACGGCGGCATCGATGAAGACCTCCATCAGGGTAGCCATGATCTTGTAACCCGAAAGTTCGATGTCGAGAACCGGTTTGCTGGCATAGATTTTCTTGCGGGAAACCTGCGTACATTTCTGATAGGCTTGGCGCTGATGTTCGGCGATATGTTCGATGAGACATCCCTCGAAAGTGCCGGCAAGAATCTCCTCTTCGTGATTCAGAAAAACGTTGACGCATTCGTTCTCCAGCTTTCCGATTACGCAGGCACGCATGTACACCACCTGCTCGTTTTCATCGGTCAGCCCCTCATCCAGAATTCGCTGGCGAATCTTCTGCTGTGTTTCCTCATCAAAGAATCCCAGCAGTAAGTCTGCAGTCTCCTCGAAGGATAAGATCTTGAGCTTGTGGGAGTCTTCGATGTCCATAATCTCATAACAGATGTCATCAGCTGCTTCTACCATATACACCAGCGGGTGGCGGGCATATTCCAGAGGCTCTCCCGGTTTCGATTTTCTCAGGATTCCCAACTCCTCTGCAACCTTCTGGTAAGATTCGGCCTCGGAAGTAAAGAATCCAAACTTTCCGTGCTTCCCTGCCAGGCTGCTGGCAAAAGGATATTTCACGATGGCAGCAAGCATGGGATAGGTCATCACGAAACCACCCTGGCGACGACCTTTGAACTGATGCGTCAGGATTCTGAAGCCGTTGGCATTACCCTCGAAGTGGGTGATGTCGTCCCAGAACTCGGCAGAAACTTCATCTTTCAATCCCTGTCCGGCACCCTCGCTGAAGAAAGTCTGGATAGCTTTTTCTCCGGAATGACCGAAGGGAGGGTTGCCCAGATCATGCGCCAGGCAGGCTGCACTCACGATGGTTCCGATTTCCTCGAAGAGTGTATCCTTCAGCTCCGGGCGCTTCTGGATGATGTGGCGGGAGATATCATTGCCCAGCGACATACCCACACTTGCCACTTCCAAGCTGTGAGTGAGGCGGTTGTGTACGAAGATGCTGCCCGGCAAGGGGAAGACCTGCGTCTTGTTCTGCAACCGGCGGAAAGCCGAAGAGAAGATCAGACGGTCGTAATCGCGCTTGAATTCTGAGCGGTCGTCGTGGCGCTCGGCGTGCTTATGCTCCTGTCCGAATCGCTTGTTAGATATGAGTTGGGTCCATTCCATAATCTATGATGTCTTTTGGTTTTTGCTGCAAAGATACTTAAAATTAATGTGATAGAGGCAGTAGTTTATTGCTGCCATTTGTTGCTACAACAAGAAACTTTCATAATTCTCTCTTGTTACAACCTTGAAATCAACGTCGGGGTATGAACGTGAAAAGGACAAAGGCAATGCTGCCTTTCGCTTAGGGTTCCACTTGAATTCCACAGCCGAAAGTTGTCCGTCAATATCCTCGATGTAATCAATCTCTTGCTTGGTCTTTGAACGCCAGAAATAGCTCTTTGCGTAAGACTTCTCATAATGAAGCTTCTTCAGTCTTTCTGCCACTATGTAGTTCTCGAACAAAGCACCCGTGTCCATGCGATTCTCTATCATCTGATAGTTTCCTATCACGGCATTGCGAATACCACAATCCCAGAAATATATCTTGCGGGCAAACTTAAGTTCATTGCGCAGATTCCTGCTAAAAGAACCTAGTCTGAAAACGATATACGATTGCTCTAAAAGCGAAACGTAGTTCTCTACTGTTTTGGGATCGAGACCACAGGTCTGTGCCAGTTCATTGTATGACACCTCTGAACCCATCTGAAAGGCCAAAGCCTGAAGTAGTTTTACCAATTTGTCGCTCTTCTTGATCTTGTCAAACATCAAGATGTCTTTGTAAAGATAGCTATTTGCCAATTCGCTTAATACCATTCTTTCGTCACCGGCATTGTTGATGACATCTGGGTAACTTCCATAAATCAAGCGGTGTGGCAAGAGCCTTTTCTCATCCAACAATCCATTGTGCTCCACAAGCTCGCCAAAGGAGAGCGGGTACATCCAATATTCCAATTTCCTGCCCGTGAGTGGCTCGTTTATCTTGTTTGACAAATCGAAGGATGAACTGCCTGTTGCTATAACTTGCACATCCGATATGTTGTCTGTAATCAATTTGATGCCCAAACCAATGTTGGTAATTCGTTGCGCCTCATCAATGACTACTATTTTCTTTTTCCCTATAATCGTGTTGAGCAGGGTGGAAGAAGCATTTTCAAACAAGTTGCGTACATCTTGCTCATCTCCATTCAGCCACAAAACGTCATCACGGCCTTGGAGCATTTTTTTCAGCATGGTGGTTTTGCCTACTTGTCGTGCTCCAAAGAGTATGATGGCTTTTCCTTGCCACAGTCTTTCTTGTATTGTTGTCTCTAAAATGCGCTCAATCATACCTTATTCGTATTAATATCGTTTGCAAAAATACGCTTTTTTCTTTTTAATTCCAAAAAAAACAATACTTTTTTGGATTTGAATCCGTAAAAAACAATACTTTTAGGGAATGCGTTCCTGAAAAGTGCTGTTTTTGCGGTTTTATTTGTTGGCAACACCTTATAATATATAGGGGTTGCCAGTCTTTCAGAAGAGGAATATTCTATAAAAAAGGATAAATTTATGTCATTTTCACTCTCAATATGCGATTATTCGGTTAAAAAACAGTATTTTTGCAGACTAATAGAAAACAGAAGTAGATAACAAGCAGAAATGCAAAGATATAGATAGAAAATTATGCTGAAAGTACAGATTATCAATAAGGGGCATCAGCCTCTCCCTGCGTTTGCCACACCTCAGAGTGCGGGCATGGATTTGCGTGCAAACATCGAAGAGCCTATCGTGCTTCATCCTATGGAGCGCCGACTCGTTCCTACAGGCCTGTTTATGGCATTGCCGGTAGGTTATGAGGCACAGATCCGTCCTCGCAGCGGTCTCGCCTTGAAGTATGGCATCACCGTGCTCAATACTCCGGGTACCATCGATGCCGATTACCGTGGCGAGATTATGGTGCTGCTCATCAACTTCTCACAGCAAGACTTCGTCATCAATGATGGCGAGCGCATCGCACAAATGGTGCTTGCCAAGCACGAACAGTGCGACTTCATCGAGGTGGAGGAGCTGGATGAAACTGAGCGTGGTGCAGGCGGTTATGGTCATACCGGCGTAAAATAAGATAAGGAATTTTAGATAAGATTTGATAGTGAAGATAGATTTAAGAAATATGGGAGTCTGGGTGACTGTGGTGCTCATCGGCGCCATAGCCTTGCCTTCGCTCGCCCGAAAGAAGAAGGTGCAGCCTGTTAGTCAGCAACAGCAGGCTGTAAGGGTGGATTCGCTTTCTCCCAACAATCGTAAGCGATATGAATACTTCTTGACCGAGGCGGCTCGCCAACATGCAGCTGGCAATTATTCTGCCGCCTTCGATCTCTACGAACACGCCCGGAACATCGATCCTAACTCGGCTACGGCAAATTATTATCTGTCTCTCTATTTGACCGAGATGAAGCAGGATTCGCTGGGTCTTCTGCGATTGCAGAAGGCGATAGAGCAGGATCCTGAGAACCTGATTTTTGCAGAGCGACTCGCCCAATACTATATCAGCAAGGGAAAATACGAGGATGCCATCAATGCCTATGAGGCTGTCTATGCCAAGAATCACAGCAATACAGATGTGCTCCGCGTGTTGGCGCAGCTCTATCAGCAGCAGAAGAACTTCAAGATGATGCTCAATACCATCAGTCGGTTGGAGACCGAAGAAGGTGAAAGCGAGCAGTTTACACTCACCAAGATGCGTATCCATGAGATGATGGATGACAAGAAGGCTGCCTATAACGAACTGAAGTCGCTCGTAGAACAGCATCCTCTGGATATGCAGTATAAAACCATGCTGGGCAACTGGCTGATGCAGCACGACCGTCAGAAGGAAGCCTTCAAGTACTTCACCGATGTGCTGAAGGAAGAGCCGGATAATTCCTATGCCCAGATGTCGCTCTATGATTATTACAATGCCACCAAGCAGGCGGATCTGGCGAATGGCATGCTCGATAAGATTCTGATGAGTCAGAAGACGGATACCCAGACCAAGATCATGATGTTCCGTTCCTTCATCCAGAACAACGAGACAGAAGGCGGCGACTCTACCAAGGTCATCGCCCTCTTCGATAAGGTGCTCAACGTGCCGCAGCCATCTTCAGAGATTGCCGAGGTGCGCGCCGCCTATATGAGTTTGAAGAAGATGCCGACCGACTCTGTGATTTCTGCCTTCAAAAAGGTGCTTGATATTGCTCCAGACAATGCCAATGCGCGCATCCAGACCATTCAGCTGCTCTGGAATCAGAAGAAGTATCATGAGGTGATTGAACAGGCGAAGGCAGCCCATGAATACAATCCGGAAGAGATGATCTTCTATTATTTCGGTGGTATGGCTTACTATCAGAATAAGGACGAAGATGCGGCGCTCAATGAGTTCCGACTGGGTGTGGCTCAGGTGAATAAGCTTTCAGCCAACGACCTTGTCTCTGATCTCTATGCCGTGATGGGCGATATTCTGCATCAGAAGAATCAGAAGGATGCAGCCTTTGCAGCCTATGATTCCTGCCTGCAGTGGAAAGCCGACAACGTAATGGCGCTCAACAACTACGCCTACTATCTGAGCGAGGAAGGCAAGGATCTGCACAAGGCTGAGGCGATGAGCTACAAGACCATCAAACTGGAACCGAACAATGGTACCTATCTTGATACCTACGCCTGGATTCTGTTTATGGAAGAGCGTTATGCAGATGCCAAGACCTACATCGATGCGGCTCTCAAGAACCGTGATTCTACCGAGAATAACAGTACGGTATTGGAGCATGCCGGCGATATTTACGCCATGAACGGTATGGTGAATGAGGCTGTCGCTTATTGGAAGCAGGCCTTGGATGACGACCATCAGACCGAGATTCTGAAATGGAAGATAGAAAATAAGCAATATATTTCCGAGGAAGAATTCCAACGAAAGAAGAACCCTGCAGCTGCCGAGCTCAAGAAATCGAAAGTGGCAGGCAAGTCTGCGGGTAAAAAGAACAGGAAAGGTAAAAAGTAGTAATGAATATGAAGAAGATGAATATGGCAGTAGCTGCTGCGGCACTCCTGCTGATGGCTTCCTGCGGCACTACCAAGAAGATGGAAGGAGCTGGAAAGGTGAATGCCAACGATAAGAAGACCGAGACAAAGGCGGAGCAGTCGGCTGCGCTCAGGAATCTGGCTTTTGTTCAGAAAGTATCAGATAATCAGGTTTATACCAATAATATTGTGGGTAATATGAACTTCAATCTGCAGGCTGCAGATAAGGACATCACCGTGCCGGGCAAGTTGAGTATGCGCAAGGATGAGGTAATCCGCATCCAGCTCTTCATCCCTATCCTGGGTACAGAGGTGGGAAGACTGGAATTCACCCCTAACTATGTGCTGATCATCGACCGCCTTCACAAGGAATACATCAAGGCGGATTATACCCAGGTGGATTTCCTGAAGAAGCAGGGTGTGAACTTCTATTCTCTCCAGGCACTCTTCTGGAACCAGTTGCTCGTGCCTGGAACCAAGAAGGTGACAGATGCAGACCTGAAGAAGTTCTCTGCCAACCTGGATGCTGTGGGTGAGAATGTACCTGTGGCTCTGCAATATGGCAAACTGAACTATACCTGGACTGCCAACCGCAATTCGGGCAGAATCACCGAGGCGAATGTAGTGTATCAGGACAGAAGCACCAGCGCAGCCAAGCTCAATCTGAAATACAGCAATTTCAAGAGCGTGGGCGTGAAGATGTTCCCCGCTACCCAGAATCTTACACTCTCTGCCATGGTGAACAACAAGCCTCAGGTAGTGAAGATCAACATCGATATGAAGAGCGTGAAGACCGACAGTAAATGGGAGGCACAGACCGAAGTGTCTGACAAATACAAGAAGGTGGCTCCAGAGGATGTACTCGGCAAACTGATGAGTATGTAGTGTTTGTCGCGAAAGAAAACAATGAAATCATGTATTGAATAATGAAGCGAATTATATTTTTCCTATTGGCAATCATGTTCTCGCTTGCTCCCTATGCGCAGAAAACGGTGCATAAAAAGCCGGTGAAGAAAACCGCTGTTGCCAATCGTAACCATCAGGCTCAAAGAAAACCGGCGGCTCGCCGTGCCAAGGCACCTACCAAGGCAGAACGCCGTGCTGCTACCTATAGCAATGCTTCTATCAGAGGATTGCAGGGGCAGCGTGCTGATATCCAGCGGAGAATCAGGGAACAGGAGCAGGCTTTGCGCAAGAACAAGGCTGACGTGAAGAAACGCCTGGAAGACCTGATGGCGCTGAATGGCGAAATTGACCAGAGCCAGAAGAAGATTGAAGGTATCGAGAAGGATATTCATCATATCGATGGAAACATCGGTATCCTGCAGGCACAGTTGAAGACTCTTCAGCAGCAGTTGCAGGATAGAAAGAACAAGTATATCCGTTCTATGCGATATATGAGCCGGCATCATACGGTGCAGGACAAGCTGATGTTTATCTTCAGTGCCAAGAACCTGACCCAGATGTACCGCCGTCTCTCGTTCATCCGCCAGTACTCTTCTTACCAGAAGGTGCAGGGTGAGGCTGTAAAGGCTAAGCAGCAGCAGGTGAACGATAAACACAAGCAGTTGCAGAATGTAAAGGGGCATAAGAATACCTTATTATATAAGGGAAAGCAGGAGAAAACTGCTCTTGAAGGCAAGCAGACCCAGCAGCAGGAGATGGTACACGGACTGCAGAAGCAGCAGAGAATACTGCCC
>URYG01000064.1 GCA_900551985.1 uncultured Prevotella sp.
TATGGCTCTCTTGCGGGTTGGGGCGATACCGGTATAGACATCCGAGAAGGGATGTTGCTGTGGCAACTTTTACTATAAACGAAAACGACTTCTCACACTTATAAGCATTGCTGCCTATAATTGTGAGAAGTCGTTTTCTTATATAAATACAGTATCTTATATATAAAACAATATCTTACTGCATATCATAAACTACCTGCATGAGCTTCTTTCCAAGCTCATCAGCCTGCTCCATGGTAGAAGCCTCGCTATATACGCGGATGATTGGCTCGGTGTTACTCTTGCGAAGGTGAACCCACTTGTCAGGGAAGTCGAGCTTCACGCCATCGATATCAGTAACAGTTACATCCTTCTCCTTGCCATACATCTCCTTTACCTTCACGAGGATAGCATCTACATCGGTAGAAGCTGTCAGGTCGATGCGGTTCTTGGCAATGAAGTAGTTAGGGAAGCTGGCACGAAGCTCGCTTACCTTGCAACCCTTATGAGCCAGACTGCTCAGGAAGAGAGCAATACCTACGAGGGCATCACGTCCATAGTGGCTCTCTGGATAGATAACTCCACCATTGCCTTCGCCACCAATCACTGCGTGAACATCCTTCATCTTGGTAGTTACATTCACCTCGCCTACGGCTGAAGCATAATAGGTACCACCATGCTTCTCGGTTACATCGCGGAGAGCACGGGTAGATGAAAGGTTGCTGACCGTATTGCCTGGAGTCTTGCTCAATACATAGTCGGCTACACTTACCAAAGTATATTCCTCACCATACATCTTACCATCCTCGCAGATGAATGCCAGGCGGTCAACGTCTGGGTCAACAACGATACCCATATCGTAGCCACCCTTCTTCAACTCATCCATGATACCACCGAGGTTCTTCTCCAATGGCTCCGGGTTGTGAGCGAAATCACCGGTAGGCTCAGCATTCAGGAATGTATATTCTACGCCGAGTGCATCGAGCAACTCTGGGAGAATAACACCACCTACAGAGTTGATGGCATCTACACAAACCTTGAAATGAGCGTTCTTGATAGCCTCAACATCCACGAGCTTCAATGCAAGCACTGAGTCGATATGGCGCTTGTTGAAAGTATCATCTTCTGTATATTTACCGAGAGCATCTACATCAGCATACTCGAAGTCTTCCTTCTCAGCAATGCTCAATACCTCGCTACCATTGGCAGCAGTCAGGAACTCACCCTTCTCGTTGAGAAGCTTGAGCGCATTCCACTGGCGTGGGTTATGAGAAGCTGTGATGATGATACCACCGGCAGCACCACTCATGGTTACAGCCAACTCTGTAGTAGGAGTAGTGGCCAGACCGATGTTCAATACATCGTAACCCATACCCATCAATGTTCCACAAACTACATTCTTTACCATCTCGCCTGAGATACGTGCATCACGGCCAACCACGATGGTGTTGCTCTTAGAAGCACCGCTACGACGGATGAATGTAGCGTAAGCAGATGTAAACTTGACGATGTCGAGCGGATTCAAAGTATCGCCCGCTGGACCGCCGATGGTTCCACGGATACCAGAAATAGACTTAATCAGTGTCATAATAATATCTTTTTAAAATGAAATTATCTTATCTGCCTCTCTGCAAGGTTAAATCATAGAGGCAGGCATATACGCTTCCAGATGCCGATGTAGTGCCGTATGTATGAGGAACTACCAGGCGAACGTGAGCTATTCTCTCGCCCTCGGCATTACCACGACCAATCTTTACCCAACTGAAAGGAACCAGCCAGCCGCTAGGTACTGTACCGCTATAACCGCCTGAGTAGTTTTTGTTGTAAGTAGCTACCATCAAGCTGCTATTCACATCAAAAGTACCGGTGAAAGTACCGGAATTATTGGTCACGGTCATCTTATCTGTATAGAAAGAATACTGCTTCAGATTATTGCTCAACTGCAAAGAGTTGAGACTCATCTCTGCTGCGGTATTCAGATTGTATTCAGAGAAACGAACGAGCACATCGGTAGTCTCGCCCATCTTGATATAGTCGCCACAGCCCATTTCCAATACCTGCATATAGATACCGTTGCTGTTGAAGAGCACATACTCGTTGTTGTTCTTGGAAGTATCAGTAAGAACCACGCTGTTGTCCTTCTGCTTCTTCTCCCAACGACTCTTGAACTCTGCTTCTGAAATGACCTTCACGTTTTCATGACGCAAGAAAGAACTGATAGAGTCCAACTCGCGATCACGCAAATCCTTATATGTCTCAGTATCGTTACATGCAGCAAACGATAAAAGTGCTGCTATAGCCATGATGGCAAACAAAAATTTTTTCATTCCTTTTACTAAATTCTAATTTATTGGGCAAAGGTACAAAAAAGAAAAGACAACACCGAGAAGTATAGGATGATTTTATTATTATTTATCACTTATTATCATCCTAATGCCTCTTTCGGGGTTGTTTTTCCTTATTTTTCTGTTTTTTCAGGCGCAAAGACCTCCTTATCTCAGTAAATCGGCAAAGGCAAGAATTGCCTTCTGGGCTATCTTCTCAGCCTCCTCGATACTGCAAAGCAGCTTACCGCCCGATGCGTTGAGATGACCACCACCATTGAAGAACTGCTCCGCCATCTTATTGCATGGGAAATCATCCACAGAACGGAGACTCACCAATATGCGGTTATCGATATCGGTATCCTCACGGAGCGAGATGGAGAGCTTGTGACCTCTGATGGTAAGAGGCACGTTCACCAATCCTTCCAGATCGCCCTTGATGAAATCATATTCCTTCATCTCCTTGCGGGTTACGGTATAGTAACTGGCATGGAGCGACTCGATGACCTGCAGCTTCTCGTTCATCAGATGACCACGGAAGCGGACCGCAGAAACACGGGCGTTGTTGAAGACGTTGCGATAGATCTTATCCTTGTCGATTCCCTTGGTAAGCAGCTGGCAGATGATGTAGTAGATGTCCGGATTGGTAGAGTTATAGGTGAATCCACCCGTATCGGTCATCATACCGCAATAAACGCAGGTAGCCCAGGTCTTATCCAACTCAGGGAAACCACCCAACTGCCATATCACACGGAACACCAGTTCGCTGGCGCTGCTGGCATGAGGTTGCGAAATCATCAGCTTAGCCTCCAGGTTAGGAGACAGATGATGGTCGATGACAACACGCTGGGCCTTGCAGCCAGCAAGTACATGATCCATCTCATCCAGTCGGCCAGTGCTGCCGAAATCCACGCAGCATACCAGATCAGCCTCATCAAAAGCCTGCTGCACCTTGTCGGGATACTTGTCGTATCTCACGATATCATCACTGCCAGGCAACCAGGAAAGGGCATCCGGTATCATATCAGGCACACAGATGACAGGGTTCTTACCCAAAGAGCGCAAAAAATAAGCCCATCCCAAAGATGAGCCAATAGCATCGCCATCCGGTGACTTGTGGGCACAGATGACAATATGCTGAGAAGCCGCTATCGTCTCTCGGAGAATAGCGGCTTCCTGTTCGTTTAAAATATCTAATTGAATATCCATCTAATAGAATTAGAAGAGCTTGTTAGGATATACACCCTCGTCGATGAGACTCTGGATTCTATCTACTACACTCTGGCGGTCGGCTGCATAAGTTACACCAAACCACTTGCTGGTGGTATCGAGTACCTTAACAGTAGATGTACCCTCGTTGATGAGCTTGTTGACCATCAATGGGATAAAGAACTCAGCCTTCTTGTTCTCCATGTTCTTAGGATCGCTCAGGAACTCCTTGAAGTAAGCCTCGCTGTGAGCGAAGTAATCTGGAGTAAAGCCCCATACGTTCATAGATACAGGAGTGTTGTCGC
This sequence comes from uncultured Prevotella sp., assembly GCA_900551985.1. Taxonomy (GTDB): domain Bacteria; phylum Bacteroidota; class Bacteroidia; order Bacteroidales; family Bacteroidaceae; genus Prevotella. The sequence continues at coordinate 3,818 of URYG01000064.1, forward strand.
CTACAGCAACCCACTTGCCTTCCTCGTCCTTGTAAGAAACCTCACCATTGATACGCATGATCTCGGTGCGCTCTACACAAGTTGTCAGGTTCTCGTTCTCGTCCTTAGAGCAGATACCACGAGCTACTGTACCGTTCTCGCTCAAGGTGTTGCCTACGCGGAAACCTACCATAGCATACTTGTTGGTGCTACCCTCTGGAAGCTCAGAGAGGAACTTGCCGATAACCATGAAGCAGTCACGGTTGTAGAAGTCATCGCAGTTGATTACGCAGAAAGGCTCCTTGATAACGTCCTTTGCCATCAACACTGCGTGGTTGGTACCCCATGGCTTCTCGCGACCCTCAGGTACGCTGAATCCTTCTGGGAGTGCATCCAAAGACTGGAAGCAAAGCTCTGCTGGGATATGGCCCTCGTACTTAGAGAGGATTTTCTCGCGGAACTGATCCTCGAAATCCTTGCGGATAACGAAAACGATCTTACCAAAACCAGCCTGAATAGCATCGTAGATACTGTAGTCCATAATAGTCTCACCATTAGGGCCCAGACCATCGAGCTGTTTCAAACCACCATAACGGCTACCCATACCAGCAGCCAAAAGCAATAATGTAGGTTTCATAATCTATATTTTTTTTAATAGTTGATATTTACGTTTAATCACCTGCAAAAGTAATAAAAAAAATGCACCTAGCGGCATCTTTTCCTACTTTTTTTGGATTTACATCAATATTTGACTGATTTATGGAGCTTCACCCCCAAAAACCGGGGCTAGAACGGATAGATCACTGCTAAATGATGCTAGAACGGATAACCCACAGCCAAATGCAAGCTCTGGTTCTTCTTGAAGCTTGGAATGTTGTAGAATCCGCTCTTACCCGTATCGTATGGCAGATGCAGACCGATACCCCAATCCACTCGAACCACAAACATTCCCATATCGTAGCGGATACCCACTCCGGTGCCTACAGCCAGCTGCTTGTAGAACTTATCAAACTTGAAGGCCTCGAAAGAGGACAAATCAGCATCCTTCATCCAGACATTACCGGCATCCAGGAACAGGGCACCATAAAGATCGCCCCAGATCTTAGGACGGTATTCCAGATTCGCCTGGAACTTGATATCTCCCGTACGAAGGATGTTGGCATACTTGTTACTCAGGGCACTGTAGTCTTGCTCACCTGGTCCGACACCTCGCACGCTGAAGGCTCGGATGCTGTTGGCTCCACCTACATAGAACATCTCCGTATAGGGTGCCTGAGTAGAATTGCCGTAACTCCAGATCATTCCGGCGTTCAGATGTCCCACCAGGGTGGATGTTTCATTCAGCTTCCAATATTTCACGAAATCGGTCTCCAGCTTGAAGAACTGAGAATACTCGTTCTTGAACATCGTCTTATCCTTATCATTCCATTTCCTGCCAGCCACAAGATAACCCAGCGACAGGATGTTGCCGGCTTCACTCACCGTAGTTGACCACACGATAGGGTTGCGGTATTTCTGCGCACTGCGATAGGTGTAGGTATAGCTCATCTTCGGGATGAAACGGTCGGCCATCGAAGTTGCCACATACACATTATTGTTCATAATGCTGTCGAACTTCGGAGAAGTATAGTTCATATACTCATACGAAAGAATCAGCGGACTGAACGAATGGCGATGCTGATAAGAGGTAGCCCAATCATAAGTCAACTCTCCTCCTGCCACATGACGGCGGAAATAGCCGGCGCGGTTCAGGATGTTCATAGATGCCTTGATGGTGGTATTCGGCGTACCGTAGTAACGGCGAGGGATATGACCTCTGCGGAATCTGCGCTCATTCTGTGCCATTGTGCGGAAAGCATTCCAAGGAGTGATGATGCTTGGGAACGACAGCGTGACATCCGATCCGAACTCATAGGAATTGATCTTGTTGGAACTTCCCCCCTGTCCCGTGATGGTCTGCCACTCATGAGAACCATGGAAGTTGATATCCAGCTTCTCGCCACCCCGGAAGGCATTGCGCTTGGTTAAACCCACCACCAGCTCTGGACCTACCCTTCCGGTAGTCTTGCCCTTGGCGTTGGCTTCTACATAGAAATCGTAGGGTTTGTCGAACACCAGATCGATGTTGGCATCCAGTGTATCGCAATATTGCACATTCCCCAGGCTGTCCAAAACCTGAGTGCTCCGAGGCACAAACTGCAGGTTGGTATAACTGAAGAGTCCCATCGACTGCAATCCTGCCTTAGCCGTATTTTCATCATCCACCATATAAAGCTTTCGTGGTCGGAGCTTCAACTCCCTGAGCACCACTCCGGCACGAATCGGCATCTTCTTGCCCGCATATCTGAAACTCAGATAGCGGCGCACGAAGCTATCGGTCATCTCCTCCATAAACTGCTTCTTGAAGTTGATGTTGATATTGCCGATATACCACTGTCGGGTTGCTTCCGGCTCTATGCTGTCCACCATCGACAGGCGGAGGTTCACCTTGCCGGACGTATTCACGGTATCTGCAAGATAAGAAGCATAGCCATTCTGATAGAAGTAATAGCCATGGTTGCGGAAAAGACGGGTGAGTCGCTGGCGCTCCTGCTCCAGATTGGAGACATTGAACGGGCTTCCCTTTCTGATGACGGCCTGCGACATCGTAGAATCAATGAGCTGCTTGCCATGCTCCGGGAAGTTGAGATAAGCCACGGAATCCAATCTCCACAGATGTCCCATATTCACCTTATAAGCCACCTTGGCTTCCTTCGGATTGCTCTGGGTGATCACTTCGTAATCTACCTTGCCATTGAAATAACCCAACTTGTCGAGCTGATGCTCAGCTACCTGTGCTCTCAACTTCGGATTCACATTCTCCATCAGCTTAGGTTTCGAACCGAAGACCTTGGTAATCCATCTGGAAAGAGCATCATCCGACGGAGAGAAGGCATTCCATATCCACAGACGGACAGGAAAAGGAGTACGGAAATAGCTGCTTCCCATAAAAGCTCCCGTAGGGGCTGATGCAAGAGCAAACTCCATCTCTTCCTTCACCAAGTCGGCATAGGTATTCGCCTCGTAGTTGGAGTATTCTATAGGCTTCAATCCGGTAAACAGCTGCTCGTTTTCCTTCAGGGCACTCGTAGAAGAGCACCCTGTAAACAGGAAGCTGAACAGCATCACCGCTGCCGCTATATATATAATAAGGTGAAGTCGATTCTTCTTTCTCATATTCACTAGCTTATTTTTCGTTGTTTCTGATATCACTATCCAATATTACTTGTTCTTCAAAGGATCAAACATCTGAGATGTCTGTACCTTATGAACAGAGTCTTTCTTTGAGGCAGGAACAGAATCCTTACGGGTTCGCAGCATCGGAGAGCCTGCAGGCACCTGCTGCTTCTCCGTCTTCCATCTGAAGATATCCGAGAACTTGGAGAGTTTTCTGCGCCAGGTGAAACCGCCGCCATATTCTCCAATCTGACCATCCAGCCAATCGTAGGTGTTGGCATTATAGAAGGCTCTGACATACATGCTGGCTCCTTCGTTGAGACGATACTGAACCTCCACATTGTTGAAGAAAGACTCATTCTTGTTGGCATTCTCCAGTTCTGCACCGGTTGAAACCTGTCCACCCACTGAGAAACTCAGGCGATTATTGAAGAATCGCTTGGCGAACTTGAAGTTGTAGTCGGTATGCGTTCCGCCAGAGGCATTGGTCTGGTTATCCACCGACATACCCACATCGAGTCCGATGCTTCGCATGGCTGTACCTGCAATGTTATTGATCTCGGAGTTGAGGAATGAAGTCAGGGCGGTATTCATCGAGAACGAACTGGTGGTTCCACTCGCCAGATACATACCCGAAGCCAGCATCGTGATGGCTATCTTGCCTCGCTCCTCTACACTCATCGAATTCAACTCATCCTGGATGGTCTGGTCGTTGGATGCCGAGATGATAAACTGGATACCCGGTTTCTCCAGAGTCTGACTCAGCTTCACACCACAGATGAAATCCACCGAGCGTCCACTACCCTCACCTTCGTTGACGGTAGTCTTGATATCCTCCGTTGCCGTAATGTTCAGGGTAGGATTAAACGGATCACCTGTAAACTGGATATAGCTTCCATCCTGGATATTAAAGGTCTTCAATGGAATGATAGGCAGAGAGTACTTCATCTCACCATCATTCAGGGTATATCGACCCGTCAGCCGGATACCGTCAGCCGTATTGTACCGCATCTGCAAATTGCCTCCTCCCATCAGATCCACATAATTGGTCTTATCGGCATTCAAGGCACAGAGAATACGCGCCGACTCATCGATTGACATACTCAGCAACATATCGAAACCATCCAGCGTAGGCTTCTGAACCACAACCTCCTTGCCGCTCTTGAAATTGGTAAACTTCACCAGTTCCTCCAGCTGGTTATCGGTTGTGAGTTCCGACTCACGCAAGATATAGGTCATATTGGTCTTGCCCAGTACATCCAACTTACCCATCATCTTCAGATTAGACAATGAGCCCTGCATGCTTCCTAAGAAGTTGACATACGCCTTGCCGAATGCCTCTGAACGGGCATTCTCCTCTGCATCAATCAGCAGGAAGTCCTGCGCTCTCATTCGAATATTCAGCTTCATATTCTCCACATCCGTGAAGTCGAGAGCACCCTGGATATTGAGCGGACTCTCATTGTTGGCATACATCATAAAGTTCTCGAAGAGCAGCTTACTGTCGGTAATGCGCACAGGATCGTTGGCAAATCGCATGGAAATACCGTATGGCACACTTACCAGATAAGCAGAATCGAGATATACCTCACCATCGATATCAAGATTGCTCAAGGCACCCTTCATTTTCAGGGCACCTTCGCCATATCCCTTCAAACCGATGAGCTGATCAGGTACAAAACCATTGATAAAGTGCAAAGGAAGCTTCTCTAATCCTACCTCTGCATCCAGATCGCCGGCACCTTCCGACTTGTATGTACCCGTAACAGTTGCCACCTCATCACCCTCATAGGTAAGGATGGCATCTACATAGTGAGAACCATCACTCTTTGGCATATAGGTAAACTCCGAGCCCACATTGCCCATCGGACATTTCTCGTAGGTCATGTTATCTATCTTCAGATTAGAAGAAACAGAGAGTTCTTCCTTGGTCTGGATAAAGTGGAAGTCACCATCCATGATACCCGTGATATCCGGCATATACGGAATCACACTCAGCACCTTGTCCAGATTGAACCTGCTCATGCTGACGGTGATATCCTGCAGGGCATCCTCGTTCTTATCGTTGGAATAGACACGCATACCCATATTGCCCGCTGCTGCCTTCAGCACCAGATCGGCAGACACACGGCCGTCATCACTCAACATCACATAGTTGGAGTCATTGGCAACAAACTCCTTATAACCCAAGATCGGATGGGTATCTATCAGGGAAACTTTCACACCATTAGGCTGCAACATGGCAGCGAGTCCCACATCCACACCCAGCTTATCGGATGCATCATAGAGGCGAGCCTTGACATTGGAACCATGCTCCTGTACCTCACCATCTACCAATGCCCGGAACACATACTGCGGATTATGACGGTTGTTCTGAACACGGGCTGAATAGCGGATGGTATCTCCCTGCGTATGTACCTGGGCACGGATGGTATCCAGCTGCATGCCACTCGCCACCAGGGAGTCGATGTTCATATATCCTTCGAGTCCTGCCACAGGCGAAGCATTCAGCTCCATCTCCACCGACTTGAACTGGTAACCCATATATTCGATGAATCGGGAAATGAAGTTGTCCTTACCTGTAGAAAGATAGATATGTCCGCTAGGGAAATTGTTGCGAATCATCACCTGATCGATGCGACGGTTCTTGAGCTGTCTCCATAATTCCTTCTGCAAACCGGTAACTCTGTGCAGGAGTTTCTCGTAGCCACCATGAGCATCCATGTTCAGACGGAAATCTCCACACTCTGCTATGGCATGGGTGGTATCCCTATCGGTCAGGATATCAACCTTCACACCTACCGGGCGATAGACTTTCTGTCCTGTCCTTACGGTGATATCATCCAGGTTGGCCCATACCTTGTGGCTATCCTTCAGATCGGAATGAACATCAATCTGGCCACAGAGCGAAACACCCACTGGCTTATCGGTAATCTTCAACTGATACATATCGGCATGGCGCACATCTGCCACCAGTGTAGCCTGCAACTTCTTGGTACTAGCCAGGGCATCCACGGCGATGTTACCATTCAGCAGATCATTCCTGCTATCCAGCTTGGCATGTATTCTACCATTGGCAACCTGCGCATCAGCCACCATGTCATGCAACTGATACTGGTCATAATGTACCTGATTAACCTTGGCCTTCGCCATCAGTCGGGTACGAGGCGACAGGAAATCAGTACCCACGCCCTTTGCCTCTACCTCTCCAGTAAAGGTGTAGAGATCCTGGTGAGGCAGGAAATGCTGGGCCTGAATCTGTCGTGCCTGCAACTTTGCCTGATAAGCCAGGCGGTTCATATCGATGCTGCCATCCCTACGGGTCTTGGCATCGATGGTAGCATCCACCTTCATGCTTCCCTTTCCCTCGGTAAGAGCCAGTCTGGTGGCATACTTCGTTCCATCCACCTTCACATTTCCCTGAATGCCGATGCCGCTAGGGATGCGGATTTCCTGTGTCAAGGCAGGATCGAGCATGGCTGTTACCATACCGAGATTATAGGTACGTGCCTTCAGATTGATATTCGCCTTCAGACGATTCATATCTGTCATATTAGCTACCATGCCATCCGTGCTTAAGTCGAAAACGGTAGGCAGATTCACCTTGACTCCCGAGAAAGAGGCACGCTGCATGTTTCCTTTCAGCGAACCTTCCACCTTCATCGGATAGTAAGGCCATCGGCTCTTCATCTGCTTCGGCAATGCATCACCGATGAAGAGGAAAAGGTCAGAACGTCCCAGGGCACCTTTCACACGCGCCATCACCTTGCCAGGATTCTTCTCGGCAAAGGCATTCATATCCATATCTACAGTAGCCTGCAAATGAGACTCCGGAGTACGGAAATAAAGATCCGGCAACTGCAACTTCACGGAATCCATCACAAATCTGCCATTCAGCTGATCTATCTTCAGTCCACTCTTCTCCTTCATCCTTGCTTCCTTGATCTTTACATCAATCCTGGAATCGCAGAAATAGAAGGAATCGGCCTTCAATGCCATATCGTGGAAGGCAAGATGGTTGAAGTCCAGACCGGATACCGGGCGTTCGAAATTCTGGTCGTAGTTTACCCTGCCGTTCTTCCAGTCCAAGTGCTTGACCTGATACAGACCTTTGAACAGGTCAAGGTAGGTGGTGCGGGCGATCGCATCACCGAAATAAGCATTCACCTGAAGGGTATCTCCAGGCATGTGTAGGGTAAAATCGGTATTCTTTAGTTTCAGTTTCTGTAAGTGGATCTTCCAGTAATTGGTGCTCGGAGTCGTATCTGGCGGAACGGTATCGCTCAATTCCACAGACAATCTGGCATCTGAAATCAGGGCATCGTTCACATTCACGTGCTCCTTACCCAGATCTATACCATGCGCCATCAGCTGCAATCTGCCCACATCTCCCTTGATTCGGGCTTCGTGGATAAAGTTGGTGGTGTTCACCTTCATCTTCGTGAAGTTCAGTTCATCCACCATCACCTGATTGCTGAAGAGTGGCAGCAACTGCACATCTACCACCATCTTCCGGATGTCGGCTACGGTATCTTTTTTATTTCTTAAAGCAAGGTTTCTGCTGTTCTTCAATGAATCGACAGGTTGCAGTACTTTCACGCCTTCCACTCCCAGCTTGAGAGGGAAAACGAGTTGTACATGCTCTACGGAAATATCCATGCCCGTCGATTCTGAAGCATAAGAAGCAACTTGCTTTACTGCCCAGTTCTGTACAGGAGGCAAATAAAGCAAAACAGCCAACAATAATATGAGCAAGAATGGGGTAAGAACAGCAATCCCCACCCATTTCGCATACTTCTTCATAAGCATGGATATTAAATTGTTATGGAGCAATAGCTCTCCATAGATTATCATCTGGCAGAGGAGCTTCCACTACAATGGTTTCTTTTGATACTGGATGCACAAACTCTACCTTGTGCGAGAGAAGAGAGATACTTCCATCGGCATTGCTGCGAGGAGAACCATATTTCAGGTCGCCCTTGATCGGGCATCCCATCTTAGCCAACTGGCATCTGATCTGATGATGACGGCCTGTCATCAGGTTCACTTCCAAAAGGGTGTAATGATCAGTATGCCCTATCACCTTATACTTCAATATCGCCTTCTTCGAATTCTTCACCTTATGGTCGTAAGCATAGCTTTTATTCTGCTTTTCGTTTCTTACTATCCAATGAGTCAATGTTGCCTCTGTCTCACGTGGCATATTCTTCACGATAGCCCAATAGGTCTTGTGCACCTCACCATCCCGGAACATATTGTTCAGGCGGCTCAACGCCTTGGAGGTTTTGGCAAATACCACGAGTCCTGAGACAGGACGATCAAGTCGATGCACCACTCCCAGGAATACATTTCCTGGTTTCTGGTATTTCTCCTTGATATATTGTTTTACCGTCTCTGAGAGAGGCTCATCGCCGGTCTTGTCGCCCTGCACGATTTCACCACTTCTCTTAGAGACGATAATTATATGGTTGTCTTCGTAAACTACCTGCATGTTTTATCTAAAACAGATGCCAATAGATTACATATTCATACCACCATCGATCTGGATTACCTGACCGCTTACGTAGCTTGACATATCAGAAGCGAGGAAGAGACAAACATTTGCAATATCCTCAGTCTGACCACCACGACGCAAAGGAATCTTCTTCATCCAGTCCTTACGGATTTCCTCTGGCAACTGTGCAGTCATAGCTGTCTCGATGAAACCTGGAGCTACTGCGTTAGCACGAACACCCTTAGGACCCAACTCCTGAGCGATAGACTTAGCCAAAGCAATCATACCAGCCTTAGAAGCTGCATAGTTGCACTGACCAGCATTACCGTGAACACCAACAACAGAAGCCATGTTGATGATAGAACCGCTGCGCTGACGGAGCATGATAGGAGAACAAGCGTGGATAAAGTTGAAAGCAGACTTCAAGTTTACATTCAAAACAGCATCCCACTGAGCCTCACTCATACGAAGCATCAAACCGTCCTTAGTGATACCTGCGTTGTTAACGAGAATATCGATAGAACCGAAATCTGCGTGAATCTGCTTAACGGTCTTCTCAGTCTCCTCGAAGTCAGCAGCATTACCAGCGTATGCGCGGCATGTTACACCAAGAGCCTCAATCTCCTTGCGAGTAGCCTCCAAGCCTGCTGCCATATCATCATTGAGTACGAGGTCTGTGAATGCGATGTTAGCACCCTCAGAAGCAAATTTCATAGCGACAGCCTTACCGATGCCGCGAGCTGCACCTGTTACAAGGGCAGTCTTACCTGTTAATAATCCCATTTCTTTCTTATTTAATTAATTATCAGTTTATTACGAATATCTTATTTAAAGTTTTAAGCCTGATTTACCCAAGGCGCCATAAACAACCTTTGCAACCAGCGGTTTACTTGACTCCACATTCATACCATGGCCTAATCTTCCATAAATGAAAGGTACTTCCAGCCCCTTGATACAATAGTGGGTAATATCGGCAACTAAATCTATATTGTCGATGTCAAATTCTCCATCTTCCTTTCCCTCTGCATAGACGCGACGGAAAATTTCGATTTCATCCTCATCGAAGTTCTTGCGAGCTTTTTCTACCATCCAGATGTTACGGAAGAACTCAGCACGAAGATTGCCATTACGTACCACGGTTTCCTTGATCATACTGAGATGGGTGTAAATCAACTCTATGATCTTGTCTTGAGGACGCATCTTACAGTTGGCTACCTCATCCAATTTGTCAGAAAGGCGCTCCAACTCCGACTCGATGACTGCATAATAGACATCTTCTTTTCTGCTGAAATAGGTATAAAGCGTACGACGTCCCTTACCAGATGCTACAGCAATATCATTCATTGTAGTATTGGCTATACCATTCTTGGCAAACAGTTGTCGTGCGACATCTACCAGTTTTTGTCTTGTTTTGGATACTGACATATAGAAGCCCTTCCTTTATTTTATTAGTTGCACATAAATTTATCAATGTGCAAAAGTAGTGGTTTTATTCGATATACGCAAATATTTAGTGTTAAAAAATAGAATATGTTGGATTTCAGATGAATATATAGCAAAATGAAAGGGAAATCTAGGGGAAAACGAAAGAAAATCATGATAATCAAGAAAGATAGTCAAGAAGGATAAGAGAAAAAGAACAATGGAGGAGAAAAGGTGAAAAACATAATATGGAGAAAACAAAAAAGGAAGTGATTAATTAATCACTTCCTCTATTTGGTTGCGGCGGCAGGACTCGAACATGCGACCTCCAGGTTATGAGCCTGGCGAGCTACCAACTGCTCCACTCCGCGATATTAACCATTTGCGTTATTCAGAATGTTGTTGTGATGTCATTGCTGAATTGCGAGTGCAAAGGTATGACTTTTTTATTAAACCTCCAAATGTTTTGGCTACTTTTTTAATAAAAACTTTAAAAAAGTGCATTTTCGCCCCTTTTTCTTGGCTTTGTATGAGTTTTGTTCCGATTCTTCTTACCTTTGCATGAGCTAAAGTATACATATATAATAATGTAATGAGTAAGATTGGGGATATTTGTCTTTCGGAAGGAAGAGTTGAGGATAATGTGGTGAGGGGGCGGTTTGCTCCTTCGCCAACGGGACGCATGCATCTTGGGAATGTGTTTGCGGCGCTGCTGTCGTGGTTGTCAGCCAAGTCGCAGGGCGGAAAGTGGCTGCTTCGCATTGAGGATATCGACCCGCAGCGGTCGCACCGTGAGTATGCAGAACTGATAATGGACGACCTGCGATGGCTCGGACTGGAGTGGGACGAGGGTCCTTACTGGCAAAGCGAGCGCGGCGA
>URYG01000065.1 GCA_900551985.1 uncultured Prevotella sp.
CCCGACCAATCGAGGGTAAAATCCTTGGTAAGATGATGCGTACCCTTCAGGTTGGTGGCGAAGATGCTCTGGGTGGTTGAGAGAGAGCGAACCTCATCGTCCTGGGTGTAGCTGTCGGCTCCGATGTATAAGGTATTGATGCTGTTATTGTATCTGATGCCCTTGGAATTGGTGCGCACATACATGTTGTACCACTCCAGCTTGTGACCAGGCAGGGTTAAATCGAACTTGGCATGAGCACCCGTGGTAAGATCGTGGATGCTGTAGTAGCGATGTTGCAGATTATAGATATACATCGCCTGCTCACCCGAAGCCATCTTTAAGGAATTATAAGTGCGCTCGGTGCCACGGAAAATATTCTGAACGCTTCCGGCAAGCATTACGCCGAGGCGGTCGCCCCAGAATCGGTTACCGATGCTCAAGCCTCCGATGAAGTTAGGAGATGGCATGGAATGACTCTTCAACTGCACAGGACCGTTCTTGAAATCGCTCATCTGCGCCTTGTAGTCTTTTCCGAAGGCCTCGTAAGGAGCTTTTTGGGTATAATCAGAGCGGTTGCTGGTAAGATAATCTCTGCCATCCTTCCAGAAATAATCACTCGCTCCGATGGCTGCATTCGCCTGAATCTGGAAGCGGGATGGGGCATCCTTCATCACCATATCCACCACGCCGCCGGCTGCATCGCCTTCCATATCAGCCGTCAAAGACTTGGATACTACCAGGCGATCCATCAGATCGGAAGGGAAAATGTTCAACGGGATGTAACGGTTCTTATCATCCGGACTTGGAATCTTCACGCCGTTTACCAGGGTGTAGTTGTATCGCTTGTCCATGCCTCGGAGGATGGCGTAGGAAGCTTCGCCCGATGCATCACGCTCCATGGTTACACCTGATACACGCTGCAGAACGCTCGCCACGTTGACATCAGGCGAAAGCTGGATGCTCTGCTGGCTCATCACGTTGAGCACGTTGCCTGCATTCTTCACGGTTTCTATGGCGCTGCGGTCGCTGCGGTATTCACGGTGACCAGTAACCACCACTTCGCCCAACTGCTTCAGGTCTTCATCCATCGGAATATCCACCTTGTCTTTCTTTGCCACATCCACTACCATCTCCTTGGTCTTGTAAGACATGTAGGAAACGATGATGGTAAACTTGCCTTTATCTGGCAGTTCATGCAGGGTGAAAGTACCATCGAGTCCGGTGGTGGTACTCACGTTGGGCAGCTCCTTTATTCGGATTACGGTTCCGATGAGGGGTTCGCCCGTTTTGTTATCCTTGACTACGCCATCCAGCGTGTGGGCCTGGAGGGCGGTAGTCGCAGCGGCAAGAAGCGCCGCACTCAATAAAAATCTTTTCATCTATATCGCTATTGAATACTTTACTTGTTTCTTGTAATCGTGTGGATGATTTTTCCATCCTTATCAATCATAGACATTCTCAACTGCTTCTTATCTACGGTAAATACAGAGAAACCATCGGCTGAACTGCAGAACACGGTGCCATCGATAGGCTTCACAGGGCGAGCCAGAGATGAAGAAGAATTAACTACGTAGTCGATGTTATCGCCCTTCTTCTGGATGTGCTGGAAGTTGTGGATGTGACCGCAGGCATAAATCGCCACATTATTATATTTGTGGAGGATAGGAAGGAGGCGCTTCTGCATGTCGAGACGCTCACTCTCCTTCTTCGTGGTGTAGGCGTAGATAGGATGATGGCCTACTACGATAACCCAGTCTTCCTTGGCATTCTTCAGAGTTTCATCGAGCCAGGAGAGCTGGGCCTCTGCATCCTGCTTGCAGGCATCAGGATATTTTTCTGAGGCCTTGCGATAAGAATCGATAAGAGGTGTGGTGTCGAGGAAGATGACGCGCATGGTGGTTCCCTTGTGGTCGAACACCTTGGTGTAATATTTGGCTGGCATCATCCAGCGGCGGCTCACCTTGCCGTAGTCCATAAAAGCCTGGGTATTACCACGATACTCATGGTTGCCACAAACCGGGAACCAATCGAGCATCAGGTCTGGATGAGAATAAACATATTCATAATTGGTAAGCCACAGAGGGTCCTGGGTAGAAACCACGCCATTGAAATGGTGGATGTCGCCCACGGCAAGTACGCATTCAGGATCTACCGTACCCGCCATCTCGCCCATCAGTTCGGCGATAGGCTTCTGGTCGTAGTAGCCGTTGCGACCCATGTCATTGGTCATGTAGAGGGTGATTTCGCCCTTCAGTTTCTGCCATTCAGCAGCATTCGCCTTCCAGTTTGGATTCTGAGGAATTGCGGTTGCTGCACTCTGAGAGCAGGTGGTTAATGCTGTGTTTTGAGCCTGCGCAGAGAAGCTGCCGCCCAACAATAAAGCTGAAGCCAAAACTACAGTTGCTACTCTACCTTTCATCATAGCAAAGCCATTCATGCTGCTATGCTTACCCGATACTTTCTTTTCCATTTTTTCTTTATCTGACTATAATACCTTTATTAAATATTGATGGTATCTTTCCCCATTTAGGGAAATACCTGTTCATTTTCGGGTGCAAAGGTAGGGGTATTATGTGTCAAAGAGGTTACAAGGATTTGAATTCACAGATAAAGAATGCTACAATATTGTTACTACTTGCGTATAGATGAAAGTTACTACTTGCCCAGAAACTTCTGATTCACGTAATCGGTGAGTTGATCACGATAGCTGTCGCCTATCGGGATTTCCTTTTCATTATCAAGCACAACGCGGCTCTTGTTGATTTCTGCGATGTGGTGAAGGCTGATGATAAACGACTTGTGGATGCGCATGAAATCCTGAGAAGCCAGGCGCTCTTCCATCTTCTTCATGCTGAGGAGCACCACCAGGGGTTTCTCCTGACGGGCAAGATGGATGCGGAGATATTCTGCCATTCCCTCTACGTAGATGATGTCGCGGATGAGGATGCGAACCACCTTGTATTCGGTTTTCAGAAACATGGCGTCGTCTTCGTCTATCGGCGAAAGGCTCGCCGTATGGAGCAGGTCATACTGGCGCTTCACCTTGTCGGCTGCACGCAGGATGTCGCCCATACCGAAGGGTTTCAGAAGATAATCGATGGCATCTACCTTGTAGCCTTCGAGGGCGTACTCCTGATAGGCTGTGGTGAAGACAATCATCGGCGGCTGACTCAACGACTTGACGAAATCCAAGCCGTTGAGGTCGGGCATGTTGATGTCGATAAAGAGGGCATCAATCTCCTGCCGGTTCAGGATGCTCATTGCATCGAGGGCACTCTGGCAGCTATCCACCAGTTCGAAGAAGGGAACTTTCTTCAAGTAAGCCGCCAACTGGCGGAGAGCCAGAGGCTCGTCATCTATAGCTAATATTCTAATCATAATATTTTTATTTTATCGGGAGCCTCAGCAGCAGGCGGAACTCCTCGGGGTTGGAATCTATCTTCAGATGGTAATCATCGCCGTAAATCAGCTGGAGGCGTTTTTGGGCATTCTGCAGTCCTACGCCTCCCTGCTTCTTCCCATCGGTTTCCGGCTTCACGCTGTTGTTGCAGCTGAAGGCTATCTCGTGGTTTGCCTCATCCACCCGAATGCTCACCTCGATGAAGGAACTCCTCTGATAGCTGATTCCATGCTTGAAGGCATTTTCTATAAAGGTGATGAAGAGGAGCGATGGCACCTGCACAGCAGGAACGCAGGAAGGGAGCGAAACCGAGATGCGTACCTTGTCGGTGTATCGGATGCGCATCAAATCTACATAATGACTGATAAACGCCAGTTCCTTCTGCAAAGGTGCCATCGACTTGTTGCCCTCGTAGAGCACGTAGCGCATCAGTTTGGAAAGCACCTCGATGGTGTATTTCGCCTGTTCGGGGTCGATGTCAACCAGCGCATGAATGTTGTTGAGGGTGTTCATGAAGAAATGAGGGTTGATCTGATACTTCAGATACTCCAGTTGGCTGTTCAGATTCTCGCGTTCCAACTCCTTGATTCGCGTCTTGTCATCAAGCGACTTGAAGAAGCTTTTGGCTCCGATGTTCAATCCCAGGAGCAGAGCCATGATGATGAAGGCCACAGAATCCTGTCCGCCGAAAGCACGGGGTGGTTCGGGCTTCTTCTCATGAAACCGTTCGCCCCTGCCATCTTCTGGCTGGAGTGAAGGATTGAAGGGAGTATTCTGAGAGACTGGATTTCCAGCAACAGAATTTCCATCGCAACCGGCAAGATGGTTTCCGGGCTGCTCATGGTGGTCATCAGGAAGTTCGTGTGCCAGGACAGGCTTTCTTTCCCCTATTCTTTCTTTTCTCTGTTCCGGTCTATCTTTAGGCTCCGGTCCTGGATCAGGAAAATGCGGACGGAAATGAAACTGACAACCCATGAAGCAGATGATCAGCACCAAAGTGGAAACGGCATACGCCCACTTTCGGTTGGCATAAACCAGCAGAGGGGCGATGAAGAAATTGTGAAGGAAGAAGGTGACGCAGAACATTGCCAGCAAGCCCCAGGCATTGAACACAGCCTGCCAGTCGATGGTCATGCTTTCCGCTGCTTCCGATGATACAGAAGCGGCATCCGAAACCATCGCTGCATCTGATGCTGAGGAGAAGAAGAAATCGCCCACGAGCATACTAACAGGTGGTGCCGCAAACAGGATTGTCCACAGCACCACGTATAGAATAATCTCCGTTTTCTTCTGTCCTCTCATCATAAGACGCTTATATTCTAATTGTTGGGAGCCATGCTGATAATCAGCGGTAATCTCCCGGTGAATAAAATTGTTCAATATAAAGGATAACGTTAAGATGGTTAGAATATTGTTGGAAATTACTTATAAAAGTAACAAACTTGGTATCGGTCCGATTCATCAGTCTGATTCCGCCCATCTCGCTAGCGAGATGGGCTGGAACTTTGAGATTAACGCATTCATTGTCATCATTCAATAGATTCATTGATTTACCAAATACTCTTTAAAACTAACTATACACAGTGAACTTACAAATATGAAAAACCTATTCTATCCTTAAAAACATCATTCTACCTTATCTGTCATTTATTTAAAAACATCTATCTTATCTATCTTTTAGAAAACATCTATTCCTTATTAATGCCAGCCTCCGCCAGGTTGACCTCCGCCTCCGGGACCTCCTCCATTTCCTCCAGGCTGCGTGCCTCCACCTCCCATGCCACCGCTGAAGTTGCTGGTGGTAATCATCGACGAGAGGGTCAGCGTAGCTAAAGAGGAGCCACCGCTCACCGTGGCATCCGTAACGTAGCCACAGAAATCATCGCCACCGCTCACGGTAGCTCCTAAAGAGAAGATATAAGAGTTTCCTTTTGTCATCTTGGGTGAACTTACCAGGAGGGTGTAGCCCTGCTGGGTGTAGTCGCGAGGCACCTTGAAGGCAAGGATGTTGCTGCCACTATTATCAGCCACCGTGATGTACTGTCCGTTCTGAATGCTGCTACCTCCGAGGATGGCTACAGGCTGGGTGGTTACACTCGTGGTTGGGGTGGATGTGGTTCCACCGATTCCTATCAGCGTTCCACCCGTAACCGTAAAGGTATTCTCATCGCAATCGATGCCTTCCTCAGGAACGGTTGTTCCGCAGGCTATCACTACTCCACCCGATACGGTAAGCGTAGAATTGCTGTCGATGCCATCGTTATTGGTTCCCATGGCAAAGATGTTGCCGCCTCTGATGGTCATCGCCTTCGATGAGTTGATGGCATCGTCGTAGCAATAAGACATGATGTTTCCGCCCGAGATATTCATCGTAGATTTGCTCTCGATGCCTTCGGAACCTTCGCCTCCGGTGCAGCGAACCATGATGGTTCCGCCTTTCAGATACATTTCTCCATCGCTCTTGATTCCCTTTGGCGAAGTATCAAGTTTGCCATAGGTGTATTGCTTGCCGGTGGTAATCACCTTGATGGTTCCATCATTCACGGTAAGGGTCTGGTCGCAGCTGATGCCCTTGCCGCCTGCACCCGTACTCTTACAGTAAAGGGCACCGCCGTTCATCACGAAGATGCTGTCTGCCTTGACGCCTGCACATCCGCTCCCATCCTGTTCGTCAGAATCGTATTCACCCGTGCCGGTGGTGATGGCTGTGGTTCGTCCGCCGTCAATCTGCACCAGTCCGTCGCTGCTCAATCCTTTGCTGGCAGCTGCGGATGTTTCCACGTTGATCACTCCACCTTTTATATAAAGGGCATCATTTCCCTTGATGGCGTTGCCGGCGGTGGCCTTCACGTAGATGTTGTTGCCCGGACGGAACAAAACGTAGTCATCGCTCCGGATGCCCGCCTTGCAGTTGGCATAGACATTAAGCGAACCCTTGCCCGAGAAGAGCATCTTGCCTTCGCTGAAGAAGCAGGCCTTCATGTCTTCATCATCCGTGGCATCGCTATATTTTGTGCCGTCGGTAAGGGTATTCTCCGTTCCGTCTGCCAGGACGATGTAGCCTCGCTTTTTGCTCTGGATGTTGATGGCGGCTCCATCAGGATTGGTGATGTTTACGCCATTCAGGTTGAGTTCAAACTTATTGTCGCTATAAATTTTGAGGAAACCGTTGGTGGTGGTTCCGCTCACGTTGTAGCAGACCTTCTTTGCCGAGGAATTGATGATGACATCGGCACCATTGACGGTAACCGTTACGCCATCCACACTTCCCGAGGTGGAAGCCGAAGAACCATTGAAGGCAATATCAACTTCGTTTTTGAAGCTGTTGTTTTCGATGAAGTCCTCAGCCTCATCGCCTTTCGTGGGTATGGTTTCCGATTCGCTGAGCGCAGTCTTGTCGATGGAAATATCGAAGCTGGTCAGGTCGCTTAGCGAACTGTTATAAGTGGTAGCAGAGCCCGAGCTCCCGCTATCCGAATTCCCATTCCCCGAGTTCCCGTTCTCCGTTCCGTTTTCCTGATCAAAGAAATCAGAATCCGAAAAACAGCTGGTGATCAGCATCGCGGCGATTATCATCATCGCCATCATCGGATAAAATCCAAATAATCGTTTCATAAGCCAATCGTTTTAAATTCCGGCTAAAGCCATTCATTTTTTTCTGCTGCAAAGGTAATACAAAGTTGTTACACCCGCAACTTTATTCAACGAACGCCCCGATTGTTTCAACGAAACGAAAAATAGAGATTTTCATCCCCGATGATTTAAAGGAAAACATATATTTATCGGTAATTACACATCACAAAACGATAAATACCCATAATTATAGGTATTTTCCCTATAATTATCTGTGCTTTCAGAACCTTTCTATTACTTTTGCAACCAGTTCACAATCGAACCATAAAACGACATAGCAATAACAAAAGAATAATAGCAATAAACAAAAATAAACATAAAGGATTATAGTAATGAACAAAAGAAAAGTACTAACAGCCTTTTTGCTTGCGACAGCCCTAACAGGTTTCGCCAAAGGCTATGTAAACAACGAGGCAAAAAATAAAGCCAGACACTGGCCACTCTTCTCGTCTGTACAGTATGAAGGCTTCGACTCGGTATTCGCTCAGAATCCTCTGAAAGCTGATGAATTCTACAACCCCATCCTTCAAGGTTGTTATCCAGACCCATCCATCTGCCGTCGTGGCGATGACTACTATCTGGTCTGTTCTTCGTTCGTCATGTTTCCAGGTGTACCTATCTTCCACTCCACCGACCTGGTGAACTGGAAACAGATTGGTCATGTTCTGGACAGAGACTCGCAGCTCAAAGTGGGTGGAGGCGGAACCAGCAATGGTATCTATGCGCCAACCATCAGATACAACCCCCACAACAAGACATTCTACATGATTACCACGCAGACCACCTACATGGGCAATATGATGGTAAAAACCACCGACCCGGAGAAAGGCTGGAGCGACCCTATCAATCTCCACTTCAACGGCATTGACCCATCCATCTTCTTCGATGACAACGGCAAGGCTTACATCGTTCACAACGATGCACCCAAGCAGAGAAAATGGAGCGGACACCGTGCCATCAAGATTTGGGAATATGATGTGAATACCGACCAGCTAGTGAAGGGTTCGGATAAGATTATCGTAGATGGCGGAACCAAGCTCGACAAACATCCTTTCTGGATAGAGGCGCCACACATCTATAAGAAAGACGGAAAATACTATCTGATGTGCGCAGAAGGTGGAACTGGTGATACCCATAGCGAAGTGGTATTTATAAGCGACCACGTGGATGGTCCATACGTAGAGGCTCCAAGCAACCCTATCCTGAGCCAGCGCTATCTGAATCCAGACCGCAAGAACAAGGTAGAATGGGCAGGCCACTCGGATGTAGTGGAAGGCAAGGACGGAAAATGGTATGGCGTATTCCTGGCCGTTCGCCCTAATGCCGATGGTCATGCCACCTTGGGACGCGAGACCTTTATCCTACCTGTGGATTGGAGCGGCAAATGGCCCCTCTTCGAAAACGGACTGATTCCGATGGAGCCTAAGCTGAAGATGCCTCAGGGCGTAACCAACATGCAGGGAACTCAAGGATTTGCAGCCTGCGGCAATTTCGGTTTTACAGACAACTTCACTGGAGACAAGCTCGACTACCGCTGGGTAGGCGAACGTTGCAATCCTGCCCATTTCGCCTATTTGGAAAACGCTGGAAAGGCTGGAAAAAAGAAGAATGTAGGCGGCGTGCGCATCAAGCCATTCGAAAACAACATTGAAGAAAAGAAAGCCCTATCGGCTCTCTGGACTCGCCAGTTGCACCACAACTTCTCGTTTACAACCAAACTGAAGTATGCTCCTCAGAGCGAAAAGGATTTAGCAGGAATCGCCTGTCTGCAAAACAGAAATGCACAGATTGTGCTAGGTTTGACAAAGAAGAACGGCAAAAACACCCTGGTACTCGCCAAGAGATGGAAGGATAAGACCGAAATGATTGCCACACAGGAAATGCAGAAAGGCAAGAATGAGATTATGCTGCAGGTGAAAGGCAACAACGATAACTTCCAGTTTGCCTACTCAGCAGACGGCAGCCATTTCGAGACCATCGGTGCCCCTATCAAAGGCGATTTCCTGAGCACCAACATCGCAGGAGGATTCGTAGGCAATATGCTGGGACTTTACACCACAGCCAAGAACAACCTGCAATAACAAACACCAAGAAAACAAAATAGAAATTTACATAACCGAACATTAAAATTTCAGAATCATGAATAAGAATACATTATTTTCAGCCCTACTGCTTTCACTTGCTACTCTGCCATCTATGGCAGGGGGCAATGCGAAAGCCAGCAGTTCACCAGCCAAGGCCAACAAGGCAGCTGTCAACAGCAAGGCTATCAGCAAGAACCTTTTCGGAATCTTCTTCGAAGACCTCAACTATGCTGCCGATGGCGGACTGTATGCAGAATTGGTACAGAACCGCTCGTTCGAATATTCTCCATCCGACCTGGATTCTCACAAGCAGCCTAAGGGCGGCTGGCATTCCTTTACGGGCTGGGAATACCTGAAATGGGGCAACACCATCGCCACCCTCTCTCTGGAAAGCAAGGATCCTATTCACGCCAACAACCCTCACTATCTGCAGGTGAACGTGAAGACAGTAAGAGGCAAAGGACCTGGTATCCGCAATCATGGTTACGACGGCATCGTTGTAAAGAAAGGGGCAACCTATCGCTTCTCCGCTTACCTGAAGAACATCGTAAACCAACCTTCCGGCAACTGGCAAGACAACTGGGCTCTCAACCCTAAGAACGGCAAGGGAATGCCTGTTTACGTAAGCTTGAAAAACAAGAAGGGAGAGAGCATCGCCGACACTACCTTCACAGCCAATTCCACTTCATGGAAGAAATACGAGTTCAACCTCACCCCGAAGGAAGATGCCGACACAGCATCACTCGCTCTGCAATTTGGAGACACGGGAAGCATCGTCATCGATATGGTTTCACTCTTCCCTACCGATACTTACAAGGGACACAAGAATGGACTCCGCAAAGATCTGGCTGAAACCATCGCAGCCCTGAAGCCAGCCTTCGTCAGATTCCCAGGCGGTTGTCTTTCTCATGGCGACGGCATCGACAATATCTACAACTGGAAGAATACCATCGGTCCGGTAGAACAGCGCAAGGGTGGCAGTAATATTTGGAACTACCATCAGAGCATGGGTCTGGGTTACTTTGAATATCTGCAGTTCTGCGAAGACATCGGCGCCAAGCCTCTGCCTGTAATTGCAGCCGGAGTAAGCTGCCAGAATTCTGCACGCAGCCGTGGCAAGGGTCAGGAAGCCGTACCAATGGAGCTGATGAGCAGTTACATTCAGGACATTCTGGACCTGATAGAATACTGTAACGGTCCGGTAACCTCTACCTGGGGCAAGAAGCGTGCCGAGGCTGGTCATCCTAAGCCATTCAACCTGGAATACATCGGTATCGGCAACGAGGACCACATTACCGAAGACTTTAAGGTTCGTTTCAAGATGATTTTTGATGCCATCCACGCCAAATACCCTCATATAAAAGTTGTGGGAACATCAGGTCCTGGTCATTCCGGCAAGGATTACGAAGAAGGTTGGAAAGTGGCGCGCAATCTGCAGGTGCCTGTTGTTGACGAGCACTACTATTGCGGATGGGGCTGGTTTATCAAGAACCTGCATCGCTACGACAGCTATCCTCGCACAGGCTATGGCAAGGTTTATGTGGGCGAGTATGCTTCCTGGGGCAGCGAATTGCAGAATGCGCTTGCCGAGGCTGCCTACATGACCCAGCTAGAACGCAACGGAGATGTGGTAGAGTTTGCATCCTACGCTCCACTGGTGGGCAGATTGGGACACACCCAATGGAATCCAGACTTGATTTACTTCGACGGCAAATCAGTTTATCCTACGGTGAATTACTACACCCAACTGCTCTTCGGCCAGAACCATGGCGACACTTATTATCATAATGTCATTACCCTCGACGGCAAGGAGTTCGACCGATCATCATGCGTTCGCAATTCAGCCACAGGCGATGTCTATCTGAAGATGGTAAATATGGAAGACAAGGAGCAGACGCTCGACATCAACCTCTCTGGCATGAAATCGTTGGGCAGAAAGGCAACACTCACCATCCTGCACAGCGATAACGTGAAGGCAAAGAACACGAAGGAGAACCCAACCAACGTACTCCCACAGACCAAGCCTACCAAGGTGAAGAGCAAGATGAAGTACGTAATGCCAGCCCACTCTTTCAGCCTCATCAAGATTTCGAAGAAATAAAACTACCCCAAAATACAAAAGGCTTGCCCCATGAGAACAGGAGCAAGCCTTTTTCTTATCCTAAAACCTACCAGAAAAGAGAAACCCTATTCAGTAGTTTTTTTTAAAATCTCTAGTTGGAATTATCTGCATTTTCCTTCAGAATCTTATCCTGATATTCCTTGAATGTCATTCCAAACTCAGCCTTGAAAAGACGGGTGAAGTATGCCGGCGTATTATAGCCCAACATAGCATACACCTCGTTCACAGGCAGATAAGGGTTTGCCTTTGCCATCTTGCACGCCTCCTTCATCTTGATACTGTTAATGAAAGCAGAAACATTCTGTCCGGTTAAAGTTCTCAGTTTCTTATAGAGAGAACTGCTGCTCATGCACATTTCACGTGCAAAGGAGTCACGATCAAAATCAGAATCATCGAGATGCTGATACACGCAGGCTATTGCCTTCTCCATAAACAAGGTATCAGGACTACTATACGCCTGCTTTTCGGGTTCAAATTCTGTCTGCGCCATAAACCTGTTGCGTATTCGCTCACGATTCTTCAAGATATTGAGAATGCGTAATTGCAGAGCATCCATTGCAAACGGCTTGGTAAGATACTCATCAGCTCCTATCAGATAGGCTGCATCACGATCTTCATCACGAGTCTTTGCCGTAAGTAATACTACCGGCAACTGGCCGTAATCAGGATTCAGCTTGATGCGTCTGGTCAGTTCCACGCCATCCATCACCGGCATCATCACATCCGAAATCACAATATCAAGCGGTTTTCTCTCTACGATATTCAAAGCCTGTTCACCATTCTTTGCGGTATAAACCTCGAAGTTTGGCTCCAGCACCTGGCGCATCAGGTTCAAGAGTTCCACATTATCTTCCACCACGAGAATCTTATATTCCTTTTCTTTCGGCGTAGCCGAATATCCGCTGATACCATCCGTATCATCTTCCGTTGCCGGAATACGGGAAATGGAAGCGAGTTCAGCCGCTAATGCCATCTGTTCTGCATCCTTATGAGAATTTCCAGAAATCTTATCCTGACCTATCTCTTCTACCTGATAGCTTGATTTCCGGACAGGAATCTTCACGGTAAAGAGGGTACCCTTGCCTTCCTCGCTCTCACAGGTTATCTTGCCATGATGCAGCTTCACCAGGTCGTAGGTGAGCGACAGACCGATGCCCGTTCCCATCGTCTTCATGCGGCGATAGTCACCATCCATGAACCTGCTGAAGAGATGCTTCATCTTGTCGTCTGAGATTCCGATACCCTGGTCTTTTACGGTAATCACCACCATTTCTGTATGAGCAGTTTCCTTCGTACCGTCCTCCTTGATATTGAAAGAACAGGTTACCTCTATCTTTCCTCCTTCTTCAGAATACTTGATGGCATTCGACAAGAGGTTATAAAGTATCTTATCCATCTTATCAGCATCGAAGTAAGCGAGTCTTTCGGCCTCATCTTCCTCCATCTGATAAACGATTGAAATATTCTTCTGAGCAGCCAAGGCTCTTAAGTTCTCACACTCACGGCCCACGAACTCCATCAGGCGACCCTTGCTTACAAGGAGTTTCAATCGACCATTCTTCGACTTATCTACTTCCAGCACCTGGCGAATCAGCCGGTTCAGTCGCTGCACGTTTCTCTGTATTGCAGCATAGTTCTCTTCCGGAATCTTAGCCTTCGCCACATCAATGGAAGCAGAAATGACAGAAAGCGGAGTCAAGAGTTCGTGGGTAATGTTGGTAAATACCCGAGCTATCTGCAACCGGTTCTGCGTCTTGATGCGCTGGCGATACCACAGGATGGCGGCGTAAACAGCTCCCCCCAACAGCATCAGCCACAAGAGGCTCGCCCACCAGGTGACCCACCAAGGCGGGAGCATCTTGAGCTGAATGGTATAAGGCATTTCCTGCCATTCTCCCTGATTTCCCAAGACCCGGAGATGAAGGCGATAAGTGCCCGAAGGAAGGTTTTCGAAACTGGCCTTATGTTCGCCACGTGCACAGACAAGCCATTCTTTATTATACCCCTCAAGCCAGTAAGCATAGAGCCGGCGATGATTGCCGTCATACGAAAGCAGAGAGAAATCCACTTCCACCTTTCTTGTAGAAGAGGCTATGGTAAGATGGCGGGTGTAGGTGGCCTGTTCGGCAGAAATCTCCCTACGCTCTAAACTATCCAAATCCTGATAAGAAACTCCATCCAGCAGAATATCTGTCACGGCGATAGGAGCATCCGGCATGCTCTTCTGCACCTGGAGAAGTTCGGCAGGAGCAAAGCCCACGTAGCCGTTCATTCCGCCAAAGTACATTCTGCCCTGATAGGTATAAGTAGAATTTTCCTGGAACTTGACGTTGTTTCTGTTGCCAGGAACATAGAATCGCAATACCGAAGATTTACCCTCCTCATCTATCTTCAGGCGAATGAGATAATTATCGGCTGCGAGCCACAAAGCCCCCGACTCATCCTGGTTTATGGCATAGAGTTTATCCTCTACAACTCCAAAACGCTCGCCGGCTGCCTCGAAGCAATCCTTCTCTTCATTCCAAAGCAGCAAGCCACCCGACTTGGTGATGGCCCACAGACGATGCTGCTTATCCTCCAGACAGGCTGTGGATTCTACCAGCGGATACTTACCGTTAGATGGATTGAAGCACTTCACCCGAATACGCTCAGGATGATGAAAATCGCCATCAATACGCAGAATACCATTGGTTTGGGTAGAAACCCAGATTCTTCCCAGATGGTCTTGTGTGATGTGCAATACCTTTCCCTTATAGAACGGATTCAGATACTTGCTCAAACTGATGGTGTATCCATCTTTTTCCGTTATGGAATTCGGCAAAGCAGCAGGAGTCTTTCCGGCAACAAATACCACCAGATTATTCCATTGGCCAATAATCATGGTTCCATCCTTGGCTTCGTATAATGCCGTAACACCATTTTCATTGAGGAACTTACATTGGGTATTATCAATCAGCCTGCTTGCGCCATTGGGCGAAATGATGTTGATTCCATAAAACATATTACCCGCCCAGATCTCTCCATTTCTTCTTCTGGCTACACAAGTATAAGGACGCACATCCTGAAGAACTTCATTCTGTAGAAGTCCCATACTGTTGGATGCCAACCAGAAATGATTTCCATCCAACGTTAAAAGTCCATTGATGGGTGAGAAATGCGGCACCTGCCTGTATAGAATAGGCAACGACAAGGTAGAGAACATGTTAATGCCATCATAATTGGAGGTTACAGCCATCATTCCCCTGCCATTGGTTGCCACAGAAGAAAAATCGCTCGCTGCCTGATTTGGTATCAAGATAGGCTTAAAAAGCGTATTCTTCCCGGAGGCAGCTTCTGCCAACGGAACTATAATCACATTTCTTTTGGAGCAGGCCCAGATTTCCCTTTTCATCGGGTCG
>URYG01000066.1 GCA_900551985.1 uncultured Prevotella sp.
AAAGAACGAATATATGTTAAACTTTTAACGAGGACACTTTTTCAAGTGGACTCATATATCAAACGTTGAATCCCGGAGCAGCCAGGCTGTTTCGGGATTTCTTTTTGCGTAATATTTATATTATCTGATGTATCATTCTTTGCATTTATTATGTTTCAAAAAGTATTTGTTACATCAAATAAAGCCTTGTAACAAAATAAATCTTAATTTTGCAGCGTTCTTAGTAAAAAGAAAGCAATTTCTCAAGACGTACAATCATAAACTTATAATAAACAATTTTAATCTATTCTCTTATGAGGAACTTAAAAAAGATTGAAAAGCCGTTAGCGTTGCTCTCCTTTCTCTGTTTATTCCCTGCAGGAATGTCGGCTCAGAGTATTGTAAAAGGAGTAGTCACAGACCAAAGTGGTGAACCCGTCATTGGTGCTACAGTGAAAGCTGCAGGCAGCAAGAAGGGTGTTGTTACCGATTTGGATGGTAAATTCAGCATTGATGCTGCACCTAATGCAACATTGACGATTACCTATGTAGGAATGGAGGCTAAGACCGTAAAGGCTCAGGCTGGTAAAAACCTTACCATTACCTTAAAGGATGATTCTGAAGTATTGAACGATGTCGTTGTCATCGGTTACGGTGTTCAGAAGAAGAGCGACCTGACAGGTGCAGTTGCATCTATCAAGAGCGATGACATCAAGGGCTTGTCAACAACTGATGCCGGTGCTGCCCTCCAGGGTAAGGCTGCCGGTGTACAAATCATCAACTCGGGTGGTCCGGGTGAGGCTGCCGATATCCGTGTGCGTGGTTATTCTTCTAACAGTGGAAATATCAGTCCATTGCTCATTGTTGATGGATTGAAGGTTGACAATATCCAGTATCTGGATCCATCTATGATTGAGAGCATGGAGGTATTGAAGGATGCCGCTTCTGCTGCCATCTATGGTGCGCAGGCTGGTAATGGTGTCATCATCATCACTACCAAGAGTGGTGCTGCCAATGGCGGTAAGGCTGAGATTTCTTATAGCAGCAAGTTTACCATCCAGTCTATTGGTAGAAAGGCTAAGCTCTTCGACGCTCCAGAGTATATTTCATACCATAAGTACTTGGGCGACTTGACGGATGATAAGTTGAAGGCTGAGGGATACAATGGAGAGAACACCAACTGGTATGATGAAGCTTTTGAACATAGTTTGGCTCATCAGCACAGCCTTACCATCCAGGCTAGCAATGGTAGGGGTCGTTTCCTTGCCAACTTGAATATCCTCAATAACAATGGTATCGTCAAGGGAGATAAGGATGTTTACAAGCGTTTTACAGGTCAGATTAATGCAGACTACGATGTATATAAGTGGTTGAACATTTCGACAAACACCTCTTTCGAGAAGTGGAAGACCAAGGGTGTGAACAAAGGTTATGGTTCTGTGTTGAACTCTGTTGTTTCTGTAGATCCATTGACACCTTGCTATGTAAGTGACCCTGCTAAGTTGCCAACCAATATTTATAACGCTTATCAGAATGGCGCCCCTGTGATGAGAGATGCTGACCATAATAATGATTTCTATGGTACATCTCACTATGTAGAGGATGCTACTGGTAACCCATTGGCACAGCGCGACCGTGTGGGCTCTTACAACCAGGGTATCAATGTACGTGGTACCGTTGCAGCCAACATCAAGCCATTCAAGGGCTTCACCTATACATCTCGTTTGGGTTACCGCATCACGCAGAGCAACTACCACAACTATGAGCAGCCATATTACATCAATACCCTCTCTAACTCCTCACAATACAAGATAGAGGCTCATACCAACAATGGTCTTTACTATCAGTGGGAGAACTTTGCAAACTATTTGAATACATTTGGCAAGCATACTGTAGGAGCCATGGTGGGTATGTCGTTCACCAAGAATCATTGGGACAATGCTACTATAGGTTCTGAGGGTACGGATATTCTTTCAAACTACGCTCCTAACTATCGTTACATCGACTATTTGCTCGCTGATGCAACCAAGAGTGTAGGCAATGCTCCTAACGACGCTACGGAACTTTCATACTTCGGTCGTTTGTCTTATAGCTACGATAACCGTTATTTCTTGCAGTTCAACTTCCGTCGTGATGCATTTGATTCTTCCAAGCTTTCAAAAGATGCTAGATGGGGTAACTTCCCTTCTGTTTCTGCCGGTTGGAGCATTAGTAACGAAAAGTTCTTTAAGGACCATATCAGCCGTGATGCTGTTTCCTTCTTGAAGCTTCGTGGATCTTGGGGTAAGAATGGTAACGTCAATGTATTGAGCGGTTACAAGTATGCTTCTCCTATTGCTATCAACCAGAGCTTCTATCAGTACAATCCATCTATTGGTGACGGTAAGTTGTCTTATGGTTCTAAGCCAACAGGTTTGGCAAATCCAGATTTGACTTGGGAGACTTCGGAGCAGGTGGACTTGGGTCTTGATGCTCGTTTCTTGAACGACCGCTTGAGCTTCTCCCTCGACTGGTATCGCAAGAACACCAAGGACCTCTTGGTAGAAATCAACCCTCTTCCTGAAATTGGTGTCAGTAAATATACAGTCAACTCAGGTAAGGTGCTCAACACAGGTTTCGACTTTGAGTTAGGTTGGAAGGATCATATCAATGACTTCAAGTACTCTGTGTCTTTCAACGGTTCTACCTTGAAGAATGAGGTAAAGGATCTTACTTCATTTATCAGCCGTATCGAAGGTGTAGGTATCGATGGATTCAACAGCCGTTTGAAGCCAACCTTCGAGGTAGGTCACTCCATTTGGTACTTCCGTGGTTATAAGTATGCTGGTGTAGCCGAGGATGGCAGTGCTTTGTATTATGACAAGGATGGCAAAACCACCAATGCGCCTACAGATAATGATAAGCAGGATTTGGGTGTGGGTATTCCTAAGTTTACTTACGGTATCACCCTCAATGCTGAGTACAAGGGCTTCGACTTGACCATCTTCGGTACAGGAGCAGCTGGCAATAAGATTTACAACTTGATGGTATCGGCCGACCGACCACTCTTGAATGGTATCGATGAATATTGGAAGAATTCCTGGACAGAGAGTAATACCAATGCCAAGTATCCTGATATGAAGAAGGTGGCAACTGACTGGACATTCTTCAGTTCTAGCGCAGCTGTCTTCAGCGGTTCTTACTTCAAGATCAAGCAGATTCAGTTGGGTTACACATTGCCACGTCTCATTACGGGCAAGATTGGTCTGAATGGTGTGCGTGTTTACTGCTCTTTGGATGACTTCTTCACAATCACCAAGTATCCTGGAGCCGATCCTGAAACAGCTTCTATGAACAGTGCTCAGTCTCGTGGTTTTGATAATGGTACTTATCCAACTTCTAAGAAGATGGTATTTGGTATCAATGTAACATTCTAATTATTTAAATGATATAGAAATGAAAAAGCAAATTTTATATTCTAGTATAATAGCCCTTGCATTAACAGGAACAGTATCTTTTACTTCCTGCGAGAGCCAGCTCGATATTGAGCAGAAGGGTGCTACTTGGGAGGATCAGTTCTATAAAACTGATGCGGATGCTGAGGCTGCTTTGGTGGCAGCCTACGAAGGCTTTATGTGTAATGTAGTAGGGCGCCAGCCGGACTTCCAGGGAAGTTTGGGAATCTATACTCCTCACAAGTTGATTATGAACATGTGTGGTGATGATGTTTACTATGCCAGTGGTAACTATGGAGACCATGAGGACGCAGGTTGTCTCAATGAGTTCCGTTATGATACGGATGCTTTGGTTCCAAAGTTGATGTACTCAGGGCTCTATTCTTCTGTATATACTTGCAACTTGGTCATCGACAAGTTTGCCAATCCTGACACTCCTGTAAAGAAGCGTTGTGTGGCTGAGGCTCGTGTGCTTCGTGCTTACGACTATTTCTTGTTGGCAAACTTCTGGGGAACTCCACCATTTGTTTTGCATCCTTTGTCAGCTCAAGATCTTCCGTTCAATAGCGACAAGGACCCAGAGAATCCTATGACCCATGAACAGTTGATAGACTGGGTGGCTTCTGAGTGTGAGGCAGCTGCGGCTGATCTTGATGAGCGTAAGAGCAAGGATGACAAGGATGGAGCTGTAAAGGTAACCAAGGGCTTTGCTAATGCATTGGCTGGTAAGGCTTACCTCTTCGCTGGCAAGTATGAACAGGCTAAGACTGCCCTCAAGAAGGTTATCGACTCAGGCAAGTATGCCCTTGTTCCAGGCGACAAGTATATGGACAACTTCCATATTGAGGGTGATGGCGACGAGGAAAAGGTCTTCGAAATCAACTTCGAGTACAATGCGGGTAAGGGTGCATGGGGCGGTATGATTCAGCGTTCTAGCTGGATGGAGTCTAATGCAATGAACTGGCGTGCTGGTAACTTCGTAGTTTCTCCTCAGTCTGTATATAGTGGCATCGATGGTTGGGGTGGCTTAGGTGTACCTCAGTGGTTTGGTGATGAGTTCCATGAGAACGATGGCGACTCTTACCGTTTCAAGGCAACCTTGAAGCACATTGATGATGCTGTTTATAAAATGAAGTATGCTAATGATAAGCTAAACAAAATGACGGTTGAGCAGAAGAAGGTAAGCACGGCTGTTGGTATTAAGGATCAGGTTCAGGGACTTTATGGTAACTCTACTTGGTTGGCATTCAAGACAGTGATGCGTGCAGCTGACTCTGATGGTAAGAAATATGGTGACAACATCCGTTTGAACAACTATCTTGTGATGCGTTATGCCGAGGTTCTTTTGAACTATGCTGAGGCTTGTCTTCAGACTGGCGATCCGATTGAGGCCAAGAAGTACATCAATATGATTCAGGAGCGTGCAGGCTCCAAGACCATCAGTAGCTCAGTAGATATGGATGTTCTCAAGAAGGAGAAATCATACGAGTTGTGGATGGAAGGTTGCCGTTGGTTCGATATCAAGAGATGGAAGGATGCCACTGCCATCAATCGCATCAAGAATGCGGGTTCTGATGTACCTCACCTCTTTGACAAGTTGTTCCGCGCACCTCAGCCTTCTGACGAGAAGTTGCACTGGGAGCATGGTACAGAGGCAAATAGCCGCTTCTATACAGTTTCTTCTCATGCAGCAAAGGATGCTGGTTTCACAGTTGGTTACCAAGAGGGAAAACATGATTACTTCCCTTATCCACAAACAGTGAAGAACATGAATCCTAACCTGGAGCAGAATCCTG
Organism: uncultured Prevotella sp.; assembly: GCA_900551985.1. GTDB lineage: Bacteria > Bacteroidota > Bacteroidia > Bacteroidales > Bacteroidaceae > Prevotella. The sequence goes on from URYG01000066.1 coordinate 5,210, forward strand.
GTTGGTAATAAAATTTGATTTATGTTTCATAAATAGAACCAGACATGATAATAAAGGGAGCGTTTCGCAAGAAACGCTCCTTTTTTCGTGCCGATGGTACATAGGATAAAGTATTTGAAATATGAGACAAAGCATGTTTCGGGATTTTCTTGTAACTTTGCCACCAAGAATAAACAATTATCAATCATTTAAGCGCAATGAAGACAAAGTCATTTTTCATCTCTCTTATATTTGTCTCAGTGCCTGGCGCATTGATTGCGCAGTTACCTTATCAGAACCCGGCTTTCTCGGCTCACGAGAGAGCTGTGGATTTCTGTGGTCGCCTTACCTTGATCAGCCGTATGCAATGGCAATCAAGCAAGGACAATGTGCTCCGTGGCTATGATTTTATCTATGATGGCTTGAACCGCTTGGAGGAATCTGCCTATGGAGAGGGGGCGGACTTGAGCCAGAGCCATTACTCCGAGCATGTGTTGTCATATTCTCCGAATGGCTCCATCGAGCGATTGCAGCGATATGGCAAGAAGAACAATGGAACCTTCGGTCTCATAGACGACTTAACGTACTCATACAACGGCAACCAAATAAAGGCAAACAGCGATAAGGCTGGTAGCTTACTCTATAATGGTTCCTTTGATTTCAAGGATGGAGCAAATGCGGACGTGGACTATTTCTATGATGCCAATGGCGCATTGGTCAAGGACTTGAACAAGGGTATTAGCAATATAGAGTATGATGTCCTAGGCAACTTGAAGTGCATCACTTTCTCTAATGGCTTCAAGACGAAATATATCTATGATGCAGCAGGAAATAAGCTAAGAACCACCCATGAATCAGCCGTAACGAATACGATCGATTACATTAGCAACTTCGTGTTAAGAAGAATGATAGATAAATTATTGCGTTTAAATACTAATAGCCATTTAATATTCAAGTGATATGACAAAGTCAAATATAATTTGGGGGCTAATCTTTGGATTTTTGTCTTCTGTAACTTATTTTCATTTTGTTTCAAATGATAGCGTTTATCAATCGGAAAAGTTGTTTAAATATGTCGGTTTTGTAGATTGTAGTGAGGATGTAATCTCACATGAGCAACTGATGAAACTTATTGAAGAAAATTATCAGAGAATTCCAAAATGTAATTATGGCGTTGCAATTGTCAAAACTCCTGAAACTGCAGCAAATATTGGATTGTCGATACTGTCTTCTAAATTTGGTGAGGAGTTTGTGGATGCTCAAAAACCTTTTCGGGTTTATTTGCTTAATGGTAAGGTCTGGATGTTGCAAGGAAATGTTGCTGATAATAAAGGTTCCGTGATCTTAATTCAAAAGTTTGACGGAACAATTCTTTCTATAAAAAAATAATAAGATTATGAATGAAAAAAAACATTATTTATTTTTAATCATAAGTATTGTTGTGGGGTGTTGCTTTGGCTATGCATTTCATATAAAATATGACCACACGCAGATTGAAGCATATTGTTATCAAGGTCTAAAATCGTGCAATTTGAAATTGCCTGTTGTGAATGGTATTTACAAACCTGATAGCAGTGTCTGGAATATAGAGGGTGGTGTGCTCTCGGATTTTAAAGTGGCCGGAGAAGTTGGTTTTATGATATTGAAAGATATTTATGGGTATGATAAAATATATAAGCAAAAGCCATTCTTAATAGAGAAGGATTTTGAGTCTTGGACTGTTTCTGGTTCTGGTGAGGATTTCTCTCCTTATCAGTTGGGAGGAGTTTCCTATATTGTCATAGATAGAAAAACGGGTATGGTGATTGATTTTTCATTTGAAAAGTAGTATAACTCAACTTTCGAAAGTAAATGAAATCTTCAAGATTATTGCATAAAAATCCATCAGTAGAGCCTGCTTATATTATGGGTGTCGTGGGATAAGTTGAAGAGCTTGATTCTTGTTTCAATGAAGTCGTTTCTTGTCCAGTTTTTGGTAAGAATAACACAGATTTAGAAGAGAAGATAACTATTGTTGAACAACAAGCTATAGATAATTATGAAAAGAATAATCGTTAATGGTTGGCTAATGATTAGTATGGGGGTGTTTTATTCTTGTGCTAGTCATAAATACACAAAAGAAACGTTGAATTTGCATCCTGTTCAAGTCGATTTGTCTATGGAACAGGGAGTAAAACGCCAGATAGAATATTATGAGGAAGGAGTTGTTTATGCTTTTTCATTTAGAAGTGGCGGTGTCTTATTGATTTTGCAAGGTCCTTTAATGAAAACTCCTATAGATGATTTTAAGCCTTCGACATCGTTGAAGGATAAGCATCTTATAGAAAAAGGTATGGACAAGAAAGGTCTTAAATGGAGGCGTGATACCTATTCAGGTTTAAGAGTTTGTTATTTTAATGTAATTCCAGCAGAGGAAAGAAAATTTGATAGAATCTTAAATGGAATAAAATTAAAGACTACAATGTGTGAAAGGTAATTTGCATAGACTTTATATTATGAGGATTTAAAAATGGATTAAAACGAAAATAAAATTTTATGAAGAAATTTATACTAAATTTGATTGTAGTGGCATATTGTAGTGCTACAGCGTTTGCGCAGCAAAAAGTGATGCTTTCAGGTGTCTCCAATAGCTTCCGTGTTGGAGATAGTATCTGCTATGATTTAGTGGATATAGATAATATCTGTGACATAAGTCTTAATGAGCTGGTTTGGGATTTTTCTAATCTTAAATATTTAGGACAAGAGAATAAGGTTACTCTTATTAGTGGAGACTCTAGTAATGTTAGAATGATAGGGCAAGAAGAAATGCTAGATTTCCAACAAACAACTGATAGTCTGTTTTTATCTCAGATACAGACAGCTTTGGTAAAGATTGATTTTGGAGATACTTTTAGCTATCTTCGCTATCCTTTTAGTGTTAAGGATTCTTTGGTATGTGTCATGGATGGACAAGGGATTTATAGTTCAAAGAATAAGTTCCGATTGAAGGGAAAATGTAAAGTTAAAGCGATGGGACTAGGAAAAATCATTCTACCAGACGATGAATCTTTGTTGAATACGTTATTGGTAAAGTGGAGTGTCATTGGTGACATCCTTCCTGCAAAAAATAATTCTGAGTTGGTGCATAATGTTGGTAAATTGCACTTAATGGTTGAAGATTATGAATGGTTTTCCAAAGGCTATCGTTATCCCGTGTTCAAGGTGTTACAGGCATCATTAAAAAATGGTGGACGAGAAATAATGCATAGAGAATATGCTTGTGTGGCTAATATGGATAGCTTCGAAATGTTGGACGATGCAGAAAATGAAAAGTTGCGAGTTCAGCAGCAAGGTGAGAATGTAAAAGATAAGAAGTCTTCAACTCTCATCAACTATCAAGTGACGATGTCGGGTAGACAATTGCACATAGCCTATTCTTTGACCTTGGACAGCCAGCTGCGATTCGTTCTCAGTAACACTTCAGGCATGATACTGAAGTCTTTCAATCAGCATCAACCTGCAGGAAAAGGATACAGGCAAGTAATAGAACTCGGTGACTTGTCTCGTGGTGAGTATGTCTTATATATTAATGTAAACGATCAGAAGTTTTCGGAGAAAGTCTCCGTTGAGTAATTTAACTATAATAATGCATTTCTTATGAAAAGTTTTATTTTCTATGATTTCTATTCAATGCAGCAAAGGAGTTGTAAAAATATACTCTGTTTGTTGTTGGTTGTTTGGTGCAATGTTCAATTTTCATTCTGCCAAGAAAATTCTTTGAGCATAGACAAGCTGTTGCCAGATTTTAATCATCTAACTCCTGAGGCGGCTTCGTTAGGGAAATACGGAACGATTGCAATGTCGGAATATTCAGGAACGCCGAATATCCGAATTCCATTGCTTACGGTAAAGTCGGGTGAGGTGTCATATCCAATAGAGCTTTATTATGATGCATCCGGAATAAAGGTAGAGCAAAATGCAACTTTTGTAGGCTTGGGATGGAATTTAAGTTGTGGTGGCTATATAAAACATATTGTTTGTGGACACGATGATTTCTTGCAAACACCGAATAGTCCCCAAAGTTATTTTGAGAGCAACTTTCATGTATATTCATCTTATAGTCCTTTTTATGCACATTATATAGCTAATATGGGAATGGTTGTGTCTGGCTCATCAACAGTTGTTGGATTGCCACCTGGAAATGAAAAGTACTATTTAATGTATTCGGATTTAGTCAAGGGATTTTATACTCCAGATGTTTTCCAAGGTAACTTTTGTGGAAACTCGGTTTCGTTCTATATTGACAGGGAAAGTAATGTAGCAATCCCATTGGATGAGAACACTAGCAAGTATAAAATTGTTATTTCTGATTTTCAATATCATTATCCTGCAAATATTATATTGACGGATGATCATGGCGTCACCTATGAGTTTGAGGCATTTAAGGAAGATTCGAATAAGGATTCATATTTTTTGACTCATATATACGGATTGGATGGAAAAAACGGTAAGAGCCATATAGAACTTCAGTATGTTCAGCAATTGATGGATTATGGTAAAAGTATGAGAGGCGTAAAGACCTTTTATTCAGAAGCAAAGCTAGAGGAAAAAAGCAATTATCCCAATGATATAGGAGACCAAATGATGTCGCTTATGGGGGAGAAAAAAACGTATATTAATACAACAGGTGATCTTTCTGGATTTTTTTACAAAGTATATCCTTCCAAGATAATCACTTGTAGTGATTCTATCTGTTTTAGCATAGCAGATAGAAAGGATTTGGTTGGTGCAAGATCAATTGCTGACATTGTAAGAAAATCTACAGTTAGAGGCAATATTCTTGATAGGATATCTTTTAGTTATGATTATTTTAAAGAATCTTCTCCTCAGGATGGAACTTCTGGTAAGCGTCTGAAGCTTACGGGGGTAAAGGTTAACTCTAAAAAATATGATATGGCTTATGAAAATTCAGAATTGCCTTCTCCTAATAGTTCTTCTCTGGATTACTGGGGATATTTTAATGGCATTGATAATAGTCGTACATTATGCGGCTCGCCAAAGTATAGCTTACAGGGTGATTTGGTGGAGTCTGTGTCTTATATAGGTAATGCCAATCGTTATGCATCGGAAAAGTATTCTAAGGTAGGAATGTTGACTAAACTTACATATCCAACAGGCGGCTATTCTTGCTTCGAATATGAGCCAAACCGTTTTGATGACGAATATTACTATCCAGATGCAGCCGATAGGTTTGCTGTTTCTGTTGTTGGGTGTAGTGCCAATGCTTATGGTACTGGAGGAATTAGTCATCAAAAGAAGGAAATCACAGTGACGGAAACAACAGAATATAGCTTTTGTGTTTCTTTGTATACCCCAGACTTGACAAGATATACAGCAAAAGCTTGTTTGAAAAATGAGGATACAGGTGAGATTATTAAAAGCTATTCAACTTCTGATTTTTCGATTGGAAGTCCGTATGGCAACACCATGCGATTGACATTGGCTCCTGGAAAATACTCTTTGGAGGTTGAGGCGCCGGAGTGTAAAGGTTCTTCGATACCAGTGGCAGAATGTTCCTTAAGTTATCAGATAGTAAAAGTAAGTGATGCTTCTGGAAGAGAAAAAGGAGGAATGTCACTTGGTGCTGGTTTAAGAATTAAGAATATCAAAAATTATGATTTAACTAATGAATTGCTTGGTGAAACCAGATATGAATATCAAAATGGCAAGTTGCTGGTACCTACACTAAGATTGGAAAAACATTTTGTGGATTATTCATATATAGGTGTTAAAGACAATGTGGAAAAATCCGTAAATGTTGCTTTTGATTATGTAAATTCGGAACCAAGTTATTCTTATATATGCTCGTTGGGTAATCCTGCAACGGTTGGTTATTCTAAAGTTACTAAATATGACTTAGATACTTCTGGGAAGTTGCTGAAAAAGACTTTGACAGAGTATTATAACCAAGGGTATAGTCTGGACAATAGTATCAATGCGAGGGTTAATAATGCTTTCTTTTATAATCCGAAGGGTTATTTGAATGGAAAAATAAAAAGTGAAACGGTGTTTTCTACAGATGGCATGCCTTTGCGTAAGTTGGAGTATTCGTATGATAAGAAAGAGTTGGGATATGCCTTGTTTCCAAAATGTGTGCCTACTCATCTGCCAAGTCAATACTTAAGAGTTGGAAAATTTGATTTAGCTATATTGAGGAAACCTATAGAATGGTGTTATTTGACAGAGATGAAAGAAACCAATTATGAACAGGGAAATGTCAAGTTCGCAAAAGACATAAATTATTCGTATAATCAACAAAATATGCAAATATCGTTAGAAAAAATTACAGATGAGTATGGGAAACAAACGGCTGCTACGTATTATTGGTATCCGTGTGATGATAAATCAGCAGGCTCGGCTTTACTTGTTGACAAGCATTGCATGAGCAAAATCACAGGGCAAGAGTTCTATCGTAATAGTACTTTTACTGGAGGCGGACGATATGATTTTACACAATCAAATGGATTGCCTGTAATAAATAAGTGCTATTCGATAATTTCAGACAGGTCTTTAGTGGCGGAAGCTACTATAGATGCCTATGATGGGCATGGTAATATACTGCAATATACGGGAAAAGATGGCATTCCTGTTACTCTTCTTTGGTCTTATAATTATCAATGCCTTGTAATGAAAATAGTGGGAGCAACTTATAATGAAGTGAAAAGCCTCTCAAGCTATGTTGCATTATTAGGAGGGCGTAATTACTTGCCTAAAAGTATACTGCGATCAATTTATGATGTAGTGCGAAATAGGGCATGTCAAACGACTGCTTATGTGTATGATGATCGTCTAAACTTATCGTCTGTTATTGAGCCAAATGGATATGAAACGAGATATTCTTATGACTCGGAAGGCAGATTAGAAAGTGTTGAAGACTATTTGGGTGTGTTACATGAATATTCATATAATTTCAAACGAAAATGAAAATTGAAAGAACTTTAAGTATCATGTTGTTTCTTTGTGCCTTGGACATTTCAGTCAAGGCTCAAAGTCCTGCTCAAAACTATGTGCTGAGTAAGGACGTGCTTGATGTCGATGAAACTCACGCCATAACGACTGTTACGTATTATGATGGCTTGGGGTATCCTGTGGAGACTGCAACCAATGGTCTTGGTGGTACGGGAAAGTATGCCTATACATTACTGGAGCATGATGCACTTGGTAGGGAAAAGCAAAGCTGGCTTCCTGGAACGCAGAAGGATGGTTGCTCTTTCGTGGCCCCTTCCGAACTGTCCTCCTCTCTCATAACCTTTCATAAAGACCGGAATCCGTACTCTGTGAATAGTTATGATGCCTTGGATAGACAGGTTTCAACATTGGGTGCTGGGGAGTCATGGTTCACTGCGAAGAAGTTTGTGGAGCAGCGTTACTGTTCGAATGTAGCGAATAGTGTTAAACGATACCAAGTGAGTGGTTCTGGTAGTTTGGTGGAAAATGGCTTTTATGCAGCCAATTCCCTTTCTATGTTAGAAGTGACTGATGAAGATGGAAAGACAAAGCAGACCTTCAGCGATTTATTTGGTAATAAGGTGTTGGAGCGCAGGGATGGAAACAATGACACATATTATGTATATGACACTATTGGTCGTCTTCGCTATGTGCTTTCTCCGTCTTATCAGGAATATTCAGATTTACAAAAGTTTGGCTATGAGTATCGTTATGACAAATACGGCAGGTGTGTATGGAAACGTCTGCCAGGTTGTGAATATCAACAAATGTGGTATGATGCGGCCGACAACTTGATGTTCTCTCAAGATGGCGAGCAACGAAAGAAGGGGTTGTTCGTATTCTACCTCTATGACAAAATGAAACGCGAGGTTCTAATGGGTACGACAACCTGCATGAATGCCTCATGCACTTCCGCTTTGGCGACTTATGGAGAGCAGTCCTCGGGCTTGTGCAACAGCGGCTATACCCCATTGGGAAACTTAGGTCTTGGGAATGAACAACTTCTAAGTGCCAAGTATTATGACTGCCATAGTTTTTTGAATCGTCAGATGGTCAAGAACCTGACCTCGAAAAGTTTGTCAGCGAAGACTTCCGGTTTGCAGGAATCCTACAACATTGGCTCACAGACAGGTATTGTGACACGAAACACGGATGGTGACCTCTTGGCTTCCGTGTCCTACCATGACTTGCGTGGGTTGGTCGTTGAGTCAATGCAGATCAAGCCTGATGAAGTATTTTTGAGGCAATCCATCAAGTATAGTTTTACAAGAAAACCAATTGAAGTCAAGGCGGAATTGACGAAAGGCGACATGACAAAGAATGTTACTCAGCTGTATGTTTATAATCCAAACAATGACAAAATCGAGACAATGACAATACAAGTTGGAAATGTAACAAAGACAGTGGCATCGTATAGCTATGATGACATCGGTAGGCTCGTCTCCGTCAATCGAAGCGGCAATGCTGGTAGTGTGCATTACGACTACAATATCCGCAACTGGCTGAAGGAGACGAAGTCGGAAAGATTCAAGCAGAATCTGTATTATGAGTCCACAAAGGAAAATCCATGCTTCAATGGCAACATCAGCCGTATGCAATGGCAATCAAGCAAGGACAATGTGCTCCGTGGCTATGACTTCACCTATGACGGATTGAACCGCTTGGAGAAGTCAGACTATGGAGAGGGTGCGGACTTGAGCCAGAACAAGAGCCGTTACTCCGAGCATGTTTTGTCATATTCCCCGAATGGTAGTATCGAGCGATTGCAGCGATATGGCAAGAAGAATAATGGAGGCTTCGGTCTCATTGATGACTTGACGTACACGTACAATGGCAATCAGATAGAATCCATCAGCGACAAGGCTGGAAGCTTGCTCTATGACGGTTCATTCGATTTTAAGGATGGAGCAAATGCGGATGCAGAATATTTCTACGATGCCAATGGTGCATTGGTCAAGGACTTGAACAAGGGCATCAGCAATATAGAGTATGATGTCCTTGGCAACTTGAAGTGCATCAGTTTCAGCAATGGCTTCAAGACGAAATATATCTATGATGCAGCAGGCAATAAGCTGCGAACCACCCATGAGTCAGTCGTGGCAAACACGACTGATTACATTAGCAACTTCGTGCTCGAAGATGGAAAGCTATCTAAGTATCTCTTT
>URYG01000067.1 GCA_900551985.1 uncultured Prevotella sp.
CAGTTCTTCGAGACGGTGGTTCGTCCGGAGGGTTTGATGTGGGTAGGCATCGGTTTCCTCATCACGGTGGTTCCGGTTATCCTCGTGGGCTTCATCATCCTGAAGACCAAGAAGTACGATTTCGGCAGCATCTGCGGCATTCTCTGCGGCAGTATGGCGAATCCGATGGCACTTACCTACGCCAACGAGACGCTGGATGGCGATACGCCTAGCATCAGCTATGCTACGGTTTATCCGCTCGGCATGTTTATCCGAGTCATTATCGCCCAGGTCATCATCATGTTCTTCGTCTGAAGGGCTTAACTTGAAAAACTTAAATAAAAATAGACAGAAAAAAGGCTGGTTTCGTTCAGAAATCAGCCTTTCTCTTTATCGTTATTTTCTTACCCGTCAGGGGATGTTCGAAGGTAATCTCCTCGGCATGGAGATGCAGTCGGGCAGCCTTCTCGTTGCCGTAGAGCGGATCGCCCAGGATGGGCGCCTTCAATCCCTCCTGATGGGCACAATGCACGCGCAGCTGGTGGGTTCTGCCCGTCTTGGGATAAAGGGCGATGCGGAGGTGGGAGCCGTCGATGCGCTCCAGGATTTCATACTCCGTGATGGCCTCCTTGCCCTGCTCGTGATTCACCATCTGGCGGGGGCGGTTCAGATAATCGGGCAGAAGAGGGAGGGAAATCGTTCCCTTTTCGGGAATCTCCTTTTCAGGAATGTCTTTTTCTGAAATCTCTTTTCCCAAAATCTCTTTTTCTGAAATAATGGCGATGTATTTCTTCTGCACCCGATGGTTCAGAAACTCCTTCTGCAGGCGATGATAGGCAAATTCGGTCTTGGCGATGATCATCAGTCCGCTGGTCGCCATGTCCAGCCGGTGAACGATGAGCGGACCGGTTGCCTCGGGATATTTCCTTCGCATCAGCGCATAGACCGATGGCTGGGCAGCATCCTTTCCCGGTACAGAGAGCAGTCCTGCAGGTTTGTGGATCACGGTCAGCTCGCGGTCTTCGTAGAGCGTTTCCACCTGCTCATAGAGCATCTCTGCCGGCTTAGGGAATGGTTCCTTCTGTCCGCCGAAGCCGTTTTCTGCCGAAGCAGGGCTTTCGAATACCGATGGCGGCAGCATCCAGTGGAGTATCGGCTTGCACTTGCCGTTGCAGGCAGGATAGAACTGCAGGTGGTGGCGGATTTCCTCTTTCGGGCTTTCTCCCCACCAGAACATCGCCATCTGCAGCGGCTTGTAGCCGTGCTGGTAGGCATATTGCAGCAGTTTCGGTTCGCAGCACTCGCCGCTTCCGGCTGGCGGCACCATCTTCAGGGCAGCAATCCGGCTCGTAGCTACCGCCGCCTGCGGATACTCCTTCAGGGCTTCATCTCTGAAAATCTCCAGCAGATCCTTGCTCTCCCCCTCCTGGTTCAGCATTCTGAACTGCGAGAAAAGCCATTGCTGCAGGGCATCAGAGAGTTGCTTGCGCAGCTGCTTCAGTCTCAGTATATTCTCCTGATAATCCTCGAATTCCGTTTCCAGGGCAGTCTTCTCCGAAAGCGATTTCTTCAGTCGGCGCAGTTCCGCCTTCATAAACTGGCTTTCCCTGATCATCTCCGCCTCTTCCGCTTCTGATAGGTTTCCAGCCTCTCTTCGGCTGTCACGCTTCGCCTTCGCCTCCTTCATTTTCTCCTGATAGGCGGCGATGGTACGCTTCCGCTCCTCCTGCAGTTGCCGGATCAGGGTTCTGGCTTCCTTCATCCTTTCATCCTTCTCCAGGTGGCTGATGCTCTGGTTGATGTGGGAGATTTCCGCCTCGTGGGTCTTGAAGTATCCGTCGGGCTGCAGGTAGTCGAAAACGGCAGGCACGAAGTCCTCCCAGTCGCTTCTTCCGCCAATCTGTCCGCTGTAGGCAGCCAGGTATCCCCATTTCGGAACTTCGCTATCGGCATCTGGGTATCCCCATTTCGGAGCCTCGCTATCGGCATCTGGGTATCCCCATTTCGGGTCATCGGCATCTGTTTTTACATTTTCTACGATGAGCACGCCAAACATTTTGCCGTGCGCAATCTCCTCCTGCCAGTCTTCTCGTCTGGCAAGTATCTCCTGCACTTCCCTGCACGCCTGGATGCAGAGCGGATGCGGTTCGTAATCCAAAGGATTGTTCATCCTTGCAGGAACATTTTCTGAAGTATGATGGAATGGATGGAAAATCATGCTGCAAAGTTACAAAAAAAATGCAGAAGTCTTGGTTTATCCACAGAAAAATCTTACTTTTGCACCATTAAAAGAAAATTTACTGAACTTTCGCATGTGGGAACCTGCGAATCTTGAAAAATTAAGATATGCAAACGAAAAATAACAATATATTCTACCATCTGGTAGCCTTCCTGACGGTGGCAATCTGGGGAACCACCTTCGTTTCCACCAAGGTGCTGATGCTGAACGGGCTTTCTCCTGCTCAGATCTTCACCCTGCGTTTCAGCATCGCCTACGTGCTGATGCTGGCGTTCAATCATCGCCGCCTCTTTGCCGATTCCTGGGGAGACGAGGCGAAGATGGCGCTGCTGGGCATTACGGGCGGTTCGCTCTATTTCTGCAGCGAGAACGAGGCGATGAACTTCACCACCACCACCAATACCTCGCTCATCGTCTGTTCGTGTCCGCTCTTTGCCACCCTGCTGGTTCGTCTGGTTTATAAGGATTCCAACCGCATCCATATCGTGCAGCTGCTGGGTTCACTTCTGGCATTTGTGGGTATGATCATCGTGGTATTGAACGGCAGGTTTGTGCTCCATCTTTCTCCGGTGGGCGATGCATTGGCGTTTACGGCGTGTATGTGCTGGGCGATCTATTCGCTGCTGATGAAGTCAACCACGGGCGATTACAGTCCTGCATTCATCACCCGCAAGGTGTTTTTCTATGGTGTTCTCACCATCCTGCCTTATTATATCTTCATTCCGGGTTTTCCTCCGCTCGAGGTATTCACCCGTCCTCAGGTATTCGGCAATCTGCTCTTTCTGGGCTGCCTTGCCTCTATGATCTGCTTCCTCACGTGGAACTGGTGCATCTCGAAACTGGGTACGGTAAAGGCCACCAACTGGGTGTATTTCAACCCGATAACCACGATGATTTTCGCCTCGTGGGTGCTTGGCGAGCAGATTACCCCCTATTTCCTGGCTGGTGCCGCCTGCATACTGATAGGAATGTATGTGGCGGATAAGAAAACGAAAGGGGAGCAGTAATCTCCCGAAAATATCAACCTATCAATAAACGATTTTATGGTAAAACTAAAACTTTATACCTGGCTATTGCTGTTGGGATGCATGATGCTGCTGGCTGCGTGCTCCTCAGAGAAAAAGGAGGATGACTCCTGGTACAGACCCATCGATGAGTTTGTTTCCCAGCATCAGCAGATGATGCAAAGCCAGCCCGACTCGATGATTCTGCAGATCAGAAATCTGAAATGTGGAGGCAAACCGGAACTGGTGGAGCAATGGAAAAGACTGATTGTGGCAAAATGCTGTTATCTGAAAGGTGCCGACCCCGAATGCCAGTCGCTTATCGACTCGGTGAACAGCTATTGCCTTCAGAATCCCGGCTTGGAAACCACTTTCAAGATACAGTCGTATGCAGATAACCTTCAAGGCGTGCTGCTGCAGGCTGTGGGCAAGCGGGAACCTGCCCGCACTTATTACATCAAGGCTTATCATGAATTGATGAAACTGGATAACCACAATGATGCCATCGATATCTGTATTAATATCGCCGATGCTTCCCGCCAGTTAGGCAAACTGGCGGATGCTTCCTCATGGTATCGCCGTGCCAATTTTCTGGCAGATTCCCTGGACTTGCATGAGGCGCAGAACAGTATTCTGACAGGATTGGGACAGGTGTATAACGACCTTCGCAACTATCAGTTGGCGCATTTCTATTTCCGCAAGGCTGAGCACCAGTATCCGCCCCGGAATCCTAAGGACGCCCATTTCTTCTACAACAGCTGGGGCAATGTGTATAGTAGTCAGGAAAAGCCGGCTGAGGCTTTGAAGTGCTTTCTGAAGGCGCAGAAGGCAGCCCGGCAGATGGGACAGCCTTTCATGACGGCGGTAGTGGATGCTAACCTGGGACAGACTTACCTGGAGCTCAACCGCCTGGATTCTGCCCAGAAATATCTTGCCAAAACCACGAAGTTCTTCTTCGTGCAACCCAATATGCAGAACGACCTGCAATTCTATATTGATGGTTTGAATGCCGCCCTGGCGTTGAAGCAGAACCGCCTGGACAAGGCTTCGGCGATATTGAGCAAGCCATACGATCTCTCGAAGATGTCGCCCAACTATCTTTATCTCTATCACAAGGGATGGGCAGATTTTTATGAGCGGAAAAGTCAGTTTGCCAAGGCGCTGCAGTATCAGAAACTGATGAAGCAATACGATGACTCGCTGCGCAACGCCACGATGGTATCGAATGTGCAGGAGAACGAGCTGCGATTCAAGCAGGATACAGCCATCGTCCGCCGCGACCTTATCCTTCTCAGTACTCAGGCTGAGGCAAAGTCTTCCCGCCTGATTCTGCTTCTGGTCATCGGCCTGCTGGTGGTGGGCGTGTTGGCTCTTGTGGTGTTCTATCGCTATAAGTCGTTGCGCCACAAGCATCAGCATCGTGAGGAGATGAACCGCATGATGGCGTTGAAGATGGAGAACGTGCGCAATCGCTTCTCGCCCCATTTCGTGTTCAACGTGCTCAATATCTTTATCTCTAATCTGCCTAAGGGCGTCAACGTAAAGCCGCTGCGCCTCCTGATACAGGTGCTCCGTGCCAATCTGCTTACCTGCGATCAGGTGGCTGCAAGCCTGGAGGATGAGTTGCAGATGGTGATGAGTTATTCGTCTCTTCGCCACGAAACCAATCCGTTCCTTCCGATGCCCCGGTTTGACATCGCCAAGGAGGTTGACATGTCGCTGATGCTGCCTTCTATGATTATCCAGATTCCTGTGGAGAATGCCCTGAAGCATGCTTTTGTGGGAATGGAAGAGACGGGAGAGAAGCCGCTGCTTGATGTGAAAATCTGGGTGGCAGACGGCATGCTCCGCATTGATGTCATCGACAATGGCTGTGGTGGCGTGGGCGCCTTGGCTGGTATGGGCAGGAAGAAGTCTGATGCTGCGGCAAGCACAGGTACGGGATTGAGAATTCTGAACAGTACCATCGAGATGCTCAATGCAGGAAATGCACGCAAGCTGTATTTCAAGATGCAGAGCCGTGCGGGTGCTGCTGATGGCGGAAGTAACCGGCAGAAAGGAATGTGTGTAAGCATCGGAGTTCCATGCGAATACGATTATAGCGTATGCCAGTAGATTGTGGGGGAGACTCCTTTCATAAATATGTAAAAATGGAATAATATGCAAACGGATCAAGATAAAATCAAGGTAGTGATTGTGGATGATGAGCCACAGAGCATCCTGAAGTTGGAGGACGATCTGGCAGCCTTGGACGATTTCGAGGTGATTGCCACTTCCTCCTCGGCGATGTCGGCAAAGACCTTGGTGATGAGCATGCTGCCCGATGTGCTTTTCATCGATGTGGAGATGCCGGGACAGACGGGTTTCGAGGTGTTGCAATCTCTGAGGGATGAGATGCCGATGGATCTCATCGTGGTGTTTTATAGTGCCTTTAATAGGTACATGATAGATGCGTTGCGTGCTTCTGCCTTCGACTTCCTACTGAAACCTTATCAGCAGGAGGAGCTGGAACTGATAGTGGGACGTATTCGCCAGAAGTTGGAAGGGGGAGATGGTTCTTCATCCTCTTCTCTCGGTTCTACTGCATCCTCTCCTGAATCCCATCAGAATCCTCAGGATTTATTGGGTTTGAATGGCTTGTTGGGAACATCGGGCAAGCGCCTTGCCGTTCAGACCATCTCGGGGTTGCTGATGGTGAAGCCCGGCGAGGTGTTCTGCTGTACATTTGATGAGGATACCCGTCTTTGGCATCTGAGGTTGGCGAATGGTCAGATTCATAAGTTGAAGAAGCAGGCCACGGCGAAGTCTGTTCTCTCCCTGTCTCCATCGCTGGTTCAGGTCCGCCAGGATTGCATCATCAATCTCGACTATCTCATCAGCATCGAGAACTACACGCTTCGCTGCATCTTCTCTCCTCCTTTCGAAGAGGAGAACATCACCGTTTCCCGCCGCTGCTATAAGGCGGTGAAGGAGAAGCTGGAGATATTGTAGGGAAGTGGAAATATTAAGATTATATAGAAAATAATTGAAGGTGAAAAAGAGAAGGACGTGCATAACCCTAGTCCTGCACGCCCTTCTCTTTATTTCCCATATGATTTGCTGTTATAGGATAGTCTTATCTGAACTTTATGGTTAGCTCAGTTAACTTTATATTTTTATCTTTAGTTTTCTTAAAGAACATACCGATGACTTGTTTCCCTGGTTTCATCGTAGCTAAACGGAGCATGAAGTCTTCGGCAGTCTCTGTAGATACAACAGTCTTACCAGTAGAATCCATTGTCTTTACTTTAGCTTGCGGACTTGCGAAAATTTCAGAAAGCAAGGACTGCGAAAGATTGATTCGTTCATCTTCATTGATATTCTCATCAAGAATACTGTTAAGCTTTTCAATCATCTCTTTAACTGTTCCCATATATGCTTGCTGGTCTTTCAACTTTTCAACTTTTTTAATCTTTTCTTTTATAGCTAGAATGTCTTCGTCATCATTTTCTAGACCTAGTGATTGGTAATAAGCAATTGCAAGTCTATAATATGTTATCGCTAATCCCAGATTCTTTTTTACGCCAAGTCCATCTTTGTACATATCTCCTAATCTGTCACAACATTCAGGGTCTTTATCATTCTTATATCCTGTTTCATAATAGTACTTTGCAGTCTTGTAATCATGACGATAATCTTTTTGAATATCACCCATTTTTGTGCAAATATACGAATATGGATAAATAGCCATTTTTTCGCATAGTTTTTCTGTCTCTTCATAGAGTCCATTTTGCAACAGGACATCTGCGTAAGCATTCATTCCCCAGAAGAAATTTGCATTAGCACTTCTTTCTAAGTATTTAATGCTTTGCATTGTGTCTTTAGCAATCGTAAAATAGTCATTATACAATAAGAAAGAGGCAGCACCATTTCCTTGTTCATCTAATGTTTTTAATGTCTTGATGGTTTGAGTTTGTTCGAATGGGATTTTTAAATCATCTATTTCATGCCAAAGTGTATATGACCTTGTTTGAGCAAATTTATACGATTGGCTCCGTAGTCCTAAAGCTGCAGCAGAACAAGCTAGTTCCAGTGCATGAGGAATGTTTCTTTTTAAAGATGGTATCTCGCCAGAAGCTTCAAAGTATGCATAGTCTTCTTGGGCATTGATTTCCCCCAAATCAATAGCTTTCTTATTCCACTTTAGAAATTCATCATAGCTCTTGTCGTTTCGACTTTGCTTAGATAATAAATAGTTTACAAACAATTTCCAGTTTGGCAATGCTCGTTCATCTCTGGATCTTTTAGTTTGGTTTATGAAATCCTGCTCGAATTCTTTTAATGGTATATGTGTAGGAAGATAACTAAGGCTCATTGTGTAAGCAGCAAAAGCATCTCCATAATCTGCTGCTTGGCGAAGCAGATTGAATGCTTCCTGAAATTGCTTAACGCTAATTAATGACATGCCTAGGTATCCCCAGCAATAAGGTTTTTGCGTCATTGCTTGAATAATTTTTGCACTCGTTTCTTTATCTCCCAAGTACTGTGATATTTGATTATGTACCATTGATATCTGAATATCCCAACGCTCATAATCTATCTTGGAAAGATCTGCAGATTTCAAGCAATCTGTAGCTGATAGAATATCATCTAGCAATGCTGTTTTCTTATTTGTATCTTTCCCATTTGCCCCCAATCCATTGATTCCCAAAAAGGCTCTTGTAAAATACCCCCTCATCTTAAAAGCATTTGTTGTATTTGGATCTGAAATCAAGTCTGTCGCAAGTTTCTCATTAATTGCAACAAATTTAAATGTTAGTTTTTGTACATCAAACGCATCTACAATCGCACTTTTTGCAATTAAGTGCATCGTTGGTATTTCCTTGTCTTTTATATCACTTATTTTTTGCAAAATTTGTCCTGCTTCTGTATAATTTATTAATTTTGCAGGAGCGTCGTCTGCCAATAGTACTTTTGAAGCTAAAATTACACTGCCCAAAGGATCTTCTTGATAGGATTCTCTAAGTAATTTATTAGCCTTTTCGTATTCTTTTTGCTCAGCATAGATCCACCCCAACATGGTTTTTGCTCTATAACGTCCTGAGAATCTTGCTAAATCGCAAATCTTCTTAAGCATTGGTATTGTAGCAGTATAATTGCCGGCATTGAACTTTTCAAGAGCCTCCAGGTAGATTCGCTGCGGATCTTCATAATCCTCAGAAATTGTACTGCTCACTTTCATTGTCGTTGTATTTACGAGAATGTTGAGATTCTGTTTCAATTTAATTCCTTTGCTCTCAATGTTTTTAGACACTTTTATAAATGCATATCTGGCTGCATCAAATTCTTTCAATGGTGATGGCTGTACGACATATTTGATATATTTATAGCCGGAATAGGAGGTCTTTATGTTGTTTTCAAACTTGTCTGTCAGCATCATCATGTATTGCTGCAAAGGCATAGAGTTTGCACTAAGGTCTCTGGTAGAAGATGTTGCCAGATCATTGAAAACAGAAACATTACTGTTTTCGCATATAGAATATATGTTTTCTATTTTATCAATGTTTTCAATATTACCTGACACTTCTTGCATCAACTGACAGTATTCTTTGACCCTTTCTATTGCATGCTTCTGGGTTTCTGCATCTAAATTTGGTGCAATGCTGGCGTTGCAAGCTATAGATTGAATCAGCAGTATGAATGTTATTGCTATATAATTCTTCATATTTCGTATTTTTTTAAGTTTCTGATATTTATAATGAATTCAAGTTGGTAATGAGCCAGCCTGTATTATAAGAGTTTTTTCGCTCAATACGTTTAATAGTGAAGGCGTAGCCTGGAATGTTGTGGAAGTGAAAACTTACATTTGTAATTTCTTTAACTTTAAACATACCATTTTGAATAAGGAATGCGAGTCCGGATAATCGGTCTGTCTTTATTTGAGAGGGAAACAGGCGGGTTGTGTTTTTGTATCCATCTGATAGTGCCAATAATCCAATAAAGCCAATTTCATGCTCAGTAGGAGAGAGGTAGGGACGTGGCGTTTTTGGAGTTGTTGGCAATAACGGCGTCTCATAATTTGAAATGACCCATATGTATTCATAAGGTGCAACCTTTTCTGTACGTAAATAGAGCTTGATATTAGTTTGCCTTCCTCCTATTATTGCTTTGCAATCAACTTGTGCTGACCATGTTGAGTCTGTAAAGTGTATCTGGTAGTTGTTCTTTACGACCTCGTGAATAAACTTTTCGGCTAGAGGAATCAGCTCTCCGTTTGCTTGGCGATAGCAGGATTGGTCGAACAGAGTTCTTATGTATTTCTTTCTGTAAAGGGTATCTGTACAGATGTTCCCTTTTTTGCCTTCCCAATCTTCTTCGTTGTTAAATCGGGCTATAAATTCCTCTATTTGTTTCACGCGTCCTTTGAGGAGATTCTCATTTACAGTCCCTTCAAATAATACCTGTGAGAAGGTTGAGGTTGATAGTATTAAACTCCAAAAAATAAACAAAAATCTTCTCATGTTCATAATCATTATTGTGAAATGGTATCAACAACCTCGATATCGCCTAAACGGACACTCCAATGCATGCCCAACACATAATCATTTTCAGGAATGATATACACCTTGATATTTTTCTGCGTTACATCGCTATATTTCTTTTTCATTTCTTTGCCGATATAGCCCTCAAATCTTTGAAAGATGGTTGCGGTTGCTTCGTAATGATCACCTACTTTATATATGTTACTGATGCGATAAGTGTCTGCCTGTGTTAATTTTACTTCGGTATAGGGCAGTTTTATTAAATTATCGAGATAAGTGGTCAAAAAAATGTTGTGTTTGGTGGTTTTACCACTTTTTATGCTCGATACTTCTACCAATACCCCTTTACGTTTGTTGCCATCTGGATCTGTATAGGGAAGACCCTCGCCAATAAATAATTTTAGGGCACTTTTTTTATAGACACTTTTTACTTTCAAAGAATGTTTTTTGGCACCAAGAATAGACAGGTTGTTTTGGAACATATCTATAACTTCTCCTACCCTATCTTTGAAAGCTTGAATGTCTTGTTCTGACAAATCGTTTACTTGTGCTTGCGCTGTCTGAGCAGTGAAAGTCATGGATAAGATGACGAAAATGATGGAAATAAGTTTCTTCATATTTATATTTATTAAAATGATTTTGTTTTTTATTTCTTATAAATCTCATGTACTTTAAGACTTTTATATCTGCCAGATTCGTCTAATGTATAATCAATTTCAGCTAACTTTATTAGTTTATGTGCAGTACATAAACGTAAGACGAAATCTGAAGCCTTTTCTGTAGCAACAATGGTGGTTCCATTACTTCCTACGATTTCTACTTTTGCATTCGGGTTATTGAATAATGCCTTTAAAGCAGCTTCTTGCAGATTGACCCTTTTCTCTGTAGGAAAGTATTCGTTGCCAATTGCTGTCAGTATATCTATTTTTTCAATCTCATCAGAATCTTCTCCTGTTGCTGTGTTTTGTGGTTCGTGAGATATTGATGGGGTGTTTGCCGTTTCGTTTTTTATTTGAACTACATATACAGGAGTCTGTTTTCCTTCCAAAGATTTGAGAGTAGCTTCTCTTGTTGTTGACATGATTTTTTCCCAAGTAGTAATCATGCCTTGTTTGGCATAAACGTTTAATGCTCTTAAAAAGCAGAAAGTAAAGGCTCCTCCAAATTGTTCGTCACCATAAGATACTTCGCCTTTTTTACTGCTCGATGCAATCATAAAGCCTTGATTGTTTGCAAACAAACTGTTATACGCATCAGTTGGCTCTTTAGATAATACCGTTACGCTTCTTGTTGTGTAGTCTTTTGGGTTTACGCGAGCACCAATACTGTTGCAGCAGTCTCCTAATATGAGTTTTAGGCGTGCAGGCTGTTGTATTAGCTTTTGTAATACCTTTTCTAATGGATAGAAATCATCGTCATCATGACTTCCTAGGCACATTTGAGGAAAATCGGAAATGTCTTGTGCAGAACGTGTTCCATGTCCTGAATAATAGAACAGGATAACGTCATCTTTGTTGGTACTTAATTGATTTAATACATTTCTTAAATTTTTGTTATTGCAGTACTCGTCTTTGTAAAAATACCTTTTTAGTTTCATACCAGTAGCTGCAGCAATGGTATTAACTTCTACCGAAAGGCTATTATAGTCATATACAACAGATTTTCCTATTTGAGGATCATTGGTGTTTGCAAAAATAATAGTGTGCAAAGTTTGTCCTTTAATTGGGATAACTAGGCAAATCATTATTGTTGTTAATAAAATTGAATGTAATTTTTTCATATACTTCATTTCTTTTTTGGATTGTTATACATTTATTTTATAAATCTGATTTCTTTTCTATAAATGCACTAGGAATATATGCAGTGCTGATCAGGCAGACTCCTTCTACTTCTACCACAACTCTCTGCTGTCCTGATACTCTTGCCACCCTGCCTTCTACCCCCTTGAATTCCCCGTCTGTCACTCTCACTATGTCACCGCTCTTGAAATGGCAGTTTTCGGGACTCACCACCTTGACGTGACGGTTGTCGGTGGTAGATACCCTGATGAAATTCATCATCGAATCGTATGGTACAATGAGAGGCGGATTCTTTCCTTCTTCTGTGGAAGCGAAGTGATTGTAATAATAGTTGAGGAAAGGAAGGTCGGGCGTATGTTTTACGCAGTTCTCTACAGTTTCGGGACTTGCGTAAACAAAGAGCAGATTGGGAAGATAAGACTCGATGACAAACTTTCGCTTGCCATCCACAAACTTGAGGGTACGGTGGAGTGGGAGAAATGCTTCGATGCCATGATTAATGAGATAATCATAGGCTTTCAATTCGCGGTGGTAAGTGGCACGCAGTACAAACCATTTCTTACTTGGGTCTGGGGCGTATCTTACCGACACCCCATCAAGTGATTCTCTGGAGGAGACATTGGCGGTAAGGCCAACGTTTTGAGACAAAAACTTGTCTCTGTCTGGTGTCACATTAGACAATGTGCTCATATTCTGATTACGCTAAATGCATTATTATTTCTTTGCAAATTTAGCGAATTTTCCGATAAGTTGCAAGTGTGTTTTTCTATGGTGGGGGATAAGTGGCAGGTTCCAGGCTTCAGGCGGTTGTTAATAGGGGGTATGTGGCGGATAAGAAAACGAAAAGGGAGCAGTAATAGATATAAAAAAGGAGCAATAATAGATATGAAAAAAGAGGGTGCGTCATTAGTCTATGACGCATCCTCTTTTCTCTGGCTTAACCTTCCAACACCCATTTCCATGCAGGTCTTATTTCTATCTTGAGTCCATCACGCACAATCTCCCCTTCATCCTCATAGGTAATTATCATGGCTCGTTTCAGAGGATACAAACCATGCAAGGTTACTAATGCTTTCACTTCTCGCTCTATGGTTTCTTCGTCGCTCATCTGATAGCTCGCCTGCACGGCTAGTCCCTCATCAGGCACATAGAAATCAACCTCAATATTTCTATTGTAATAGTATAAGCCCTTGCTGTATTTTTTATACAATGTAATTGCACAAAGATTCTCCAGTAATGAGGTGTTTGGATTGTTGATGAAGAGATGCAGCAGCCCATTATCTACAAAATAATGTTTCTTTATAGTTTCTTTCTCCACGAATTTGGAAGCATAATTGTCAATAGATATCAACAAGCATGATTCTTGTAGATAGCGAACATATTCCATTACCGTTGATGGACTACACGGAGTTCCTGTTGCTTTTATCAGATTGCTCAAACGATTCAAAGAGCATGGTTGTTTCACGCTTTCTGCCAATCTTCTTACACAAAGGCGTAAGGCATCCTCGTTCTTCACCTTGTGCCGAACTACCAAGTCATTAAAGAAAATACGATTATACAAGCTGTTTAGCCATACTCTCTTTTCCTGAAAATGCACAAGCTCAGGAAAGCCACCCCAATCAAAGTAGGTTCGGAAATGGCGTTGCAGTTCATTTGCTTTTCGTCCATATTGCCAATTCTTTGTAACCGCGACTCCAACTGCTTTTAGATATTCAGAAAAGCTATATGGAAACACGCTGATATCCAAATATCTTCCTCCCAACACTGTCTCTATGTCACGACTCAGCATTTTGGCATTGCTGCCAGTTATATAGACACGATATTTCTGGTTGGCTAGACGGCGTGCAAAGTTTGCCCACCCTTCAACATTCTGTATCTCATCAAAGAAGAAGATGGGCTGGCTATCATACATGCTATGATAGGCTTGCAATATAAGGTCGAAGTCTGTTGCCGACATTTCTTGCAAACGTTCATCGTCAAAGTTGACATATACAAGATTTTCTATCTCAACTCCATTTGCCAGCAATTGCTGTATTCTCTGGTATAGCAAATAGGATTTTCCTGCTTGTCTTACTCCTACAAACACATAATTGCCATACTCCTCTAGGTCTAGAGGGCGCTGTACCAAAGGAATACGATCTATATATTCTTGGTTCTCAGCTATTATCGTTCGAAACAATTCCTTTTCCATATACTTACTTTTTGCTGCAAAAGTACAAATTTTATTTGATACTACAAAATAAAATAGCATTTTTTATTCGCTGTCACCGAATAATAATGCTTGATTTTGTTCGGCGGCAACGAATAAAAACGAGAGGGGCAGTAATAGATATAAAAAAAGAGCAATAATAGATATAAAAAAAAGAGGGTGCGTCATTAGTCTATGACGCATCCTCTTTTTTTTAGTTTTTGTGTTGTTCTACGACATGCAGCTCGTCACGCCCAGAGAGGCGGCGATGGCGGTCAGGATAGATAGTACTATCTGAAATACGGTTTTCCAGGTTTCTTTCTTCATAGGCTGTTTCTTTTTAGTGATTAATGATTAACTGAACTTTCGCAAGTGGAGAAGTTAAGGGAAGTTAGGGAAGTTGAGAGAAGTTAAGGGACAAATGTTCTACGTCTTACGGCAAAAGACTATTGTCTCTTAACTTCCCGAACGACCGTAGGGAGTGATAACTTCTTTAA
>URYG01000068.1 GCA_900551985.1 uncultured Prevotella sp.
CAACCCCACGGACCTACTTGGTATTCAGAAAAAGAAGATAAACATTTAGACGTGATAGAAATTAACCGACATATAGAAATTCTACTCTTGAGCAACGATTGTGTAATCGTACCAGGTTTTGGTGGATTCATGGCTCATCATGTAGATGCACGTTACGATGGCAGAGACAATATGTTTTTGCCACCGCTGAGAACTGTGGGATTCAATCCGCAGCTCACGATGAACGATTCCCTCCTCGCACTCTCGTACGTGGAGACTTACGATATCAGCTACCCTGAGGCTTTGCGCCGTATCGAGGATGAGGTGGTTGAAATCAGACAATCATTGGAAAACGAAGGTAAATTCGAAATAGAAAATATCGGTATGCTCTTCCTCAACGAAGATGGCAACATCAGTTTCGAGCCATGCGAGGCAGGCATTCTTACTCCAGACTTCTATGGTTTGGGAGGTTTCGATATGCTTCCTATCGCACAGTTCAGCAATGACGAACAGCAGAACGAGAACCATCATGTGGCAATGACTGTCAACCTTGCCAAGGAGGAACAGCCAGCCCAAAAAGAGACAGAAGCTCCAGCTGCTCCTGCCAACAATTCGGTATTCATCGCAGAAGAAGAGGAAGAAGAGGAAAAGGCTGAATTCATCAGCATCAAGAAGAGCTGGCTGCGCAACATGGCAGCAGCCTGCATCGCCCTCATCGCCTTCTTCACCATCTCTACTCCACTCGGAAGTCCTACTATCGAGAAGAGTCAGATTGACACAGGGATGCTTACCCGCATCATGCCTAAGGAGATAACTCCTGCCAAAGGCAATGAGCTGCTGCTCCCTACTGATGAACCGAAGCTGACGGAGACTACTCCTACCGACAAGGCTGAAAAGACTCCGGCAATGGCACAGGATAGCGAGATTGCCACTCCATCTGCCTCTTATTACAGCATCGTATTGGCAAGCCGCGTAACCAAGCGCAATGCAGCCAGCTATGTGGAATACTTGCAGGGCAAGGGTTTCAAGGAGGCTAGAGTGCTGATTACCAACAACAACGTAAAGGTGATTTATGGCAACTACCGCTCTGAGAGCGAGGCATACAACACCCTCAACCGACTCCATACCAACGAGGCTTTCACTGATGGCTGGATTACAAAGGTTAAGGAATAGTTTAGAGTTAAGAGTTTATAATTTATAGTTTATAGGAGGAGATTTATCCTCTTATACATTATTATATATAGAAAGAAATCAAGGAAAGAAAAAAAATAGATATGAAAAGAGTACGTTGCCCTAAATGCGATAATTTCATCACGTTCGACGAGACCAAATACGAGGCAGGTCAGAGCCTGGTCTTCGTTTGCCCTAATTGCAACAAGCAGTTTGGCATCCGCATGGGCGTTTCCAAACTCCGCGAAACCCGCAAGGAAGAGCAGATTGACGAAAACGCCAATGAGAATGGCGTAGGCTCCATCGTAGTCATCGAAAACGTATTCGCCTACAAGCAGGTTATCCCTTTGCAGATGGGCGACAACGTCATCGGAAGATATATGAAGAACAGTGGCATCAACTGCCCTATCGAGACTGTAGATCCAAGTGTAGATATGAACCACTGCGTCATCAATGTAAGCCGTGACAAGAAAGGAAGATTGAAATATGTACTCCGCGATGGCCCTAGCTATACCGGCACCTTCGTAGATAACGAAATCCTGGGCGACCGTGAGCGCCGTGTCATCGAAGACGGCACCCTCTTCACGATCGGAGCCACCAGCATCATCCTCCGCACAGCAGACAGCGAGGAGGAATAACGGGAAAATAACAAGTTGAAATGAAACCAAGGGTTAGAGTAGGAAAAATCTTACTCTAACCCTTTTTTACTGATAAACACGTATAAATATACCAATTTTTCTTACTTTCTGCAAGAAATTATAGCTATATAGTAATCTTTTTGCTAATATTTTCGTTTGATTGAAAGAAAATGTGTACCTTTGCAACAGAAATTAGCAATACGTGGGACCAACACTCCCGATACGTACAAAAAACAGAAGAATTACGTTAGGTTATGGATGTAGCAATCGTAAAATACAATGCCGGAAATATCTATTCCGTAGTCAACGCCATGAAGCGTTTGGGCATAGAACCAGTTCTCACTGATGATGCCGAAATGCTCCAGAAGGCAGACCGCGTGCTGTTTCCAGGTCAGGGTCAGGCAAGGGAAGCCATGGAGTATCTCAAGGCTCACCAGCTGGACCAGGTGATCAAGAATCTCAAGCAACCCGTATTGGGCATTTGCGTGGGACAGCAACTGCTGTGCCGACATTCGGAGGAAGGCGACGTAGATTGCATCGGCATCTTCGATGTGGACGTGAAGCGATTCCAGCCACAGAAGCACGAAGACAAGGTACCGGCTATGGGATGGAACGAGATATACGATCTGGAGACGGAGCTTTACAAGGGATTCGGAAACAGAACCGATGCAGCAGATACAATTTCTGCAGAAAACCTGCAGCATCCCTACTCCTATTTCGTGCACAGCTACTATGTGCCACTCTGCGAGGAGACCATCGCCAAGGCTGATTACATTCTGCCTTACAGCGCATCGCTCCACAAAGACAACTTCTATACCTGCCAGTTCCATCCGGAAAAGAGCGGAAAGGTAGGAGAACAGATTTTAAAGAACTTCCTGGAAATGTAAGAGGGGAATCCTACCAAGCAGATTTCCTGATGATATGAAATAGGATTAAAAGCAATAAAAGAAATATGATAGAATTAATTCCTGCCATCGACTTGATAAATGGCCAGTGCGTTCGCCTGACAAAAGGCGATTACGACCAGAAGAAGGTCTATAACGACAATCCGGCTGAAGTAGCCAAAGACTTCGAGAAGCTGGGATTCAAGCGACTCCACGTAGTGGATCTGGACGGAGCCAAGTCGAAGCATATCGTAAATGATGCTGTACTGAAGGCGATTACCACCGAAACGAATCTGACAGTAGATTTCGGAGGCGGTATCAAGACCGAGAAAGACATCGAGAAGGCATTTGCTGCAGGAGCCAGTATGGTAACCGTAGGCAGCATCGCCGTCACCAATCCTGATCTCTTCATGGAGTGGATAGATAAATATGGTGCCGACAAACTCATCCTCGGAGCCGATGTAAGAAACGGCAAGATTTCTATCAATGGATGGAAAGAGGATTCATCAGAAGCCCTCCTCCCCTTCCTCAAGAAATACATCGACAAGGGAGTGCGCTATGTGCTCTGCACGGAAATCAGCAAGGATGGTACCCTGCAGGGACCTGCCATCGAGCTATACAAAGAAATCATGGCAGCCTATCCTCAGCTTCACCTCATCGCCTCGGGCGGAGTGAGCTGCAATGAAGACATCGAGGCTCTGGAAGCCGCCGGCATCCCAGCTGTAGTCTTCGGCAAGGCTTTCTATGAGGGTAAGATCGATGTTGACAAGCTAGTTGATAGTTTATAGTTAATAGACACGCCCTGAAAGGGCAGAAGCTCCTAGCCCAGGGCATCACCCTGGGTATAACAAAGATATAAGCAATACGCCCTGAAAGGGCAAAAGCTTCAATCGAAAAGAATTAAAATACAATGGTCAAAGTTCAAAGTAACAAAGGTTTGGCAAAGCGAATCGTCCCTTGCCTCGACGTGAAAAACGGAGAGACCGTGAAGGGAACGAACTTCGTGAACCTGAGAAGCGCAGGCGACCCGGTAGAACTGGGCAAGGCCTATAGCGATGCAGGTGCCGATGAACTCGTTTTCCTCGACATCACCGCCAGCTTCGAAGAGCGCAAGACCTTTACAGATATGGTAACTCGCGTAGCTGCCGAAATTAACATCCCATTTACCGTGGGTGGCGGCATCAACGAGCTGAAGGATGTAGATCGACTCCTCAATGCAGGTGCCGACAAGGTGAGTATCAACAGTGCAGCCATCCGACATCCGGAGCTCATCAACGAGATAGCCAACCATTACGGCTCACAGGTCTGCGTCTGCGCCATCGATGCCCGTCTCGATCCTGACGGCTGGCACTGCTACGTGAAGGGCGGAAGAGAGCGTGTAGAACTCGGTCTGTTTGATTGGGCAAGAGAAGTTGCCGACCGTGGTGCGGGTGAGATTCTCTTCACCAGTATGGACCACGATGGCGTGAAGCAGGGCTTTGCCAATGAAGCCCTCGCCCACCTTGCAGAGGAAGTAAGCATTCCTATCATTGCATCGGGAGGAGCCGGCAAGATGGAGCATTTCCGCGATGCCTTCACCCAGGGAAAGGCAGATGCAGCACTGGCTGCCAGTGTCTTCCACTTCGGTGAAATCGCCATACCTGACCTGAAAAATTACCTCCGAAAAGAAGGCATCAACGTCAGGTTGTAAAACGGAGCCTTAAGGCTAGATATTTTTTCCCTTAAGGGAAAATAATAATATCCTTAAGGGAAAATATATTTTTCCTTAAGGATAGATAAATCCCCTATAATAGGGCGGATTGGCAATGGAGTAAGAAAACAATTAAATTGTAAAGATAAAATGGAAATAGATTTTGAAAAAATGGGCGGACTTGTTCCTGCCATCATCCAGGACGCCGTAACCAAGAATGTCCTGATGCTGGGATTCATGAACAAGGAAGCATACGATAAAACCATCGAAACCAAGAAGGCTACCTTCTGGAGCCGTTCCCGCAACTGTCTTTGGACCAAGGGCGAGACCTCAGGAAACTTCCTCAATCTGGTAAGCATTCAGATAGACTGCGACAACGATACCTTCCTGGTAAAGGTTCATCCAGATGGTCCTACCTGCCACAAAGGCACCGATACCTGCTGGGCTGAGGAGAATACGCTGAACCCTATCCTCTTCCTCTCAGAGTTGCAGGACTTCATCGACAAGCGCCACGAGGAGATGCCTGAGGGCAGCTACACCACCAGCCTCTTCAAGAAGGGCGTGAACAAGATGGCGCAAAAGGTTGGAGAAGAAGCCATTGAGACGGTTATCGAAGCTACCAACGGCACCGACGACAAGCTCATCTACGAGAGTTCCGACCTGCTCTACCACCTCATCGTACTGCTCACCAGCAAGGGCTTGCGAATCGAGGATGTAGTAAAGGAGCTCCAGATGCGACACGACCCGGAATGGGATAAGAAGCGCCGCATAGCAAAGAGCAAGGGAGAAATGAAATAGCCCCAAAAGCTTTCAAAAACATTAAATAAAGGAGAAAAAATTAGGATGTTAATAGATTATCAGAACGTCAGCATATACCAAGCCGACAAGTGCGTGCTCAAGGGCATCAACTTCCATGTGGATGAAGGCGAGTTCGCTTATCTTATCGGAAAAGTGGGCTCGGGAAAGAGCTCACTACTAAAGACCCTCTACTGCGAGCTCGACCTCGTAGAGGGTGAGACCGACAAGGCAGAAATCCTTGGCAGAGACCTCAAGACTATCCGACGCAAGGACATTCCAGCCCTACGCAAGGAACTGGGCATCATCTTCCAGGACTTCCAGTTGCTCCACGACCGCAGCGTGCGCAAGAACTTCGAGTTCGTGCTCAAGGCTACCAAATGGAAAAACAAGAAGGACAGAGAGAAGCGCATAGAGGAAGTACTCAACGAGGTAGGTATGATAGAGAAAATCGACAAGATGCCTCATGAGCTCTCCGGTGGAGAACAGCAGCGTGTGGCCATCGCCCGTGCCCTGCTCAACAATCCGAAGATCATCATTGCCGATGAGCCAACGGGCAATCTCGACCCGGAGACCGCCAGCAACATCGTGGGACTGCTCAAGGATATCACCAAGCAGGGTACAGCTGTAGTGATGACAACCCATAACATCCCAATGCTCGACAAGTTCCCTGGCATCGTATATCGCTGCAAGGATGGCGTACTCCACGACGTGACCAACGAGTACAACCACATCGACCTGACAGAAGATGGCGAGGAGAACTAAACGGGGAAATGAAACAAAAGAACAACAAAAATTAAACATTAATATAATATTACGACTATGAAGGTAATGAAATTCGGAGGTACTTCTGTAGGCTCACCAGAGCGTATGAAGGGAGTAGCCTCTTTGGTTACAGAATCAGGTGAACCAACTTTCATCGTATTGTCTGCGATGAGCGGTACAACAAACTCTCTCGTTGAGATCTCTGACTATCTTTACAAGAAGAACCCAGAGGGCGCCAACGAGGTAATCAACAACTTGGAGAAGAAATACATGCAGCACGTGGAGGATCTCTACTCTACTGATGAGATGAAGAAGACTACACGCGAGTTCCTGCAGGGCGAGTTCAACTATCTCCGTTCATTTACCAAGGATCTCTTTACTTCTTTCGAGGAGAAGAGCATCGTGGCTCAGGGCGAGATTATGAGCACCAACATGGTTGTAAACTACTTGAAGGAACAGGGTGTAAAGGCTGTATTGCTCAGTGCTTTAGACTTCATGCGCACCGATAAGAATGCAGAGCCAGACCCACAGTACATCAAGGAGAAGCTCTCTGCCATCATGGAGGAGAACCAGGGTTATCAGATCTACATCACCCAGGGCTTCATCTGCCGCAACGCATACGGCGAGGTAGATAACCTGCAGCGTGGTGGTAGCGACTATACCGCATCACTCATCGGTGCAGCTCTCCCAGCAGACGAGATTCAGATCTGGACAGATATCGACGGTATGCACAACAACGACCCTCGTGTGGTAGAGCACACAGAGGCTGTCCGCCAGTTGAACTTCGAGGAGGCTGCAGAGTTGGCTTACTTCGGTGCCAAGATTCTCCACCCTACCTGCGTTCAGCCAGCCAAGTATGCCGGCATCCCAGTTCGCCTGAAGAACACCATGGATCCTAAGGCAGATGGTACCATTATTGACAACGTCATCGTACGTGGCAAGATCAAGGCTGTAGCTGCCAAGGACAACATCACTGCTATCAAGATCAAGAGTAGCCGCATGTTGCTCGCTACAGGTTTCCTCCGCAAGGTATTCGAAATCTTCGAGAGCTACCAGACTCCTATAGACATGATTGCTACCTCAGAGGTAGGTGTGAGCATGAGTATCGATAACGACGCTCACCTCAACGACATCGTCAACGAGTTGAAGAAGTATGGTACTGTAACCGTAGATTCAGACATGTGCATCATCTGCGTGGTAGGTGATCTGGACTGGAGCAACGTAGGCTTCGAGACCATCGCTACCGATGCGATGAAGAACATTCCAGTACGTATGATTTCTTACGGTGGCAGCAACTACAACATCTCATTCCTCATCAGAGAGAGAGACAAGAAGCAGGCTCTGCAGAACTTGAGCAACGTATTGTTCGAGAAGTAATTACATATTCAATATCTCCGCCCATCGGGGCGGAGATATATTCTGATTTAACTATAACAAGATATTAAATATTAAGCATAAGCGAAATGAAAGGTACATTTCCGATAGATAAGTTTCAGGAGATACAGACTCCGTTCTACTACTACGACACCAACGTGTTGCGCCAAACCTTGAAGACCATCAACGCAGAGGCTGGCAAGCATGAGGGCTTTGAGGTGCACTATGCCGTGAAGGCAAATGCCAACCCTAAAGTGCTCAACATCATCTGCCAGGCTGGTTTGGGTGCCGACTGTGTGAGCGGAGGAGAAATTCAGGCTGCCATCAATGCAGGTTTCCCTGCCAATAAGATTGTGTATGCCGGTGTAGGCAAGAGTGATTGGGAAATCAACCTTGGTTTGGACAAGGGCATCTTCTGCTTCAATGTAGAGAGCATCCCAGAATTGGAAATCATCAACGAACTTGCCGAGAAGAAAAACAAGATTGCACAGGTTTGCTTCCGCATCAACCCAGACGTTGGTGCGCATACCCATGCAAACATTACAACAGGTTTGGCTGAGAACAAGTTTGGTATCGCCATGCGCGATATGGAGAGCGTGATTGAGGAGGCTTCCAAGATGAAGAACATCAAGTTCCTGGGTCTGCACTTCCACATTGGTAGTCAGATACTTGACATGGGCGACTTCGAGGCTCTCTGTAACCGAATCAACGAGCTGCAGAATCAGCTGGAGGCTCACCACATCGAAGTGAAGAACATCAACGTAGGCGGTGGATTGGGTATCGATTACAACCATCCAAACCGTGTGCCTATCCCAGACTTCAAGGATTACTTCGATACATACGCCAAGAAGTTGAAGCTGCGCGATGGTCAGAAGTTACACTTCGAGTTGGGCCGTGCCGTAGTGGGGCAGATGGGTTCACTCATCACCAAGACTCTCTATATCAAGCAGGGCACAGCCAAGCAGTTTGCCATCGTAGATGCAGGTATGACCGATCTGATCCGCCCTGCCCTCTATCAGGCATATCATAAGATAGAGAACATCTCTAGCGATGAGCCTGTGGAGACATACGATGTAGTAGGTCCGATCTGCGAGTCGAGCGATGTATTCGCCAAGGCTATCGATCTGAACAAGACCCATCGTGGCGACCTCATTGCCCTCCGCTCTGCCGGAGCTTACGGGGAGATCATGGCGAGCCAGTATAACTGTCGCCAGTTGCCAAAGGGCTATATCACAGAAGACTTTTAAAGGAAAGCACGCCCTGAAAGGGCAGAAGCTCCTAGCCCAGGGCATCGCCCTGGGTTAAGACAGTATTAGCAATGCGCCCTGAACCAACGGTCACCGGCCGAAGGGAAAGGTAAAGGGCAAAAGCTTTAAAATACGAGAAAAAGATAATGATGACAATTAGTTTAACAACTATTATAACAGGCGCAGTAGTGGTATTATTGGCAATCCTCGGATCGCTGATAAATCCATTTCTGCGCTCGTTGCGTTTTCCTGACAATGCAGGAAATGAGGAAAATCCTGCAGAGGAGGATTCCCTGGAATCCAGAGAACCGATCTCAGTGATTATCACCGCTCACGACAATCTCTACGAACTGGAGCATAATCTCCAGATGTTCCTGCAGCAGAAATACCCTGCCGACTATCAGGTAATCGTGGTTTGCCAGAGCACAGATGGTGAAACCCAGGACTTTCTGAAGCGCATGGCTGCAGAGAATCCTCACCTATATTATACGTATATTCCGGAAAGCTCCCGATATATGAGCAGAAAGAAGCTGCAGATTACACTGGGCGTGAAGGCTGCCAAGTATGAGTGGATCATCCTCACCGAACCAACCTGCACCCCATCCAACGACAAGTGGCTCTATACGATGACCCGCAACTGCCAGGAGCCTAACCATCTGGTCCTGGGCTATGTAGCTTTAGACGAAGCAACCAAGGGTGTTCGCCGATTCGACAGCATCCGCAAGGCATACTATCTGCTCCGCCGTGCACAGCACAGTTACGGCTACCGCACCCACATGCCAAACGTAGCCTTCCGCAAGAGCGACTTCATGCGCGAACAGGGCTATCAGGGCAACCTGGAGTATGTGCGCGGAGAATACGACTTCCTGGTCAACAAGTATGCAGCCTACGGAGATACAGCCGTAGAGCTCGACTGCGATGCATGGCTCATCCACGATGAACCTACCGACAAGGCCTGGCACAACGCGCACCTTTACCTCCAGGCATCCCGCAAGAGTCTGACCAGAGCCAAGTCGATGATGTCGATGATGGCAATGGATCATCTCTTCCCTCACCTCAGTCTCATCGCCTCGCTGGGCACCCTGGCATACGCCATCCTGATGCAAGACTGGATTCTGACTGGCATTGCAGGTTTCGCCCTGCTTCTGCTCCTGATACTCCGCACCGTCATCGCCCACAAGGCCATCAAGCATTTCGACGATGACATCTCGCTCCTGAAGCTGCCATTCTATGAGTATGGCATCATCTGGAGAAATCTTGCCAACAAGATAAGATACTGGCGCGCAGACAAGAACGACTTCACCAGTCATAAACTGTAGGATTTTAGAATCAACAAGCAAACTTAAATAACGATGAAAGTATATTTGTTCATTTCCAAACATAAGAAGACGCTGAAGATGTATCTTCCTTACATCGAAGCGCTGCAGCAGAAGCTCGACATCACCAAGAACCTGGTAGATGCCGATATCGTGATGATACTGGGAGCATGGACAAGACAAGGTGCCCAGCTAGCCAGAATGTCTCGCAAGATGGGCATCCCCTACATCGTTTGCCCACTCGGCGACCTCTCAGAGCGCAACTGCCGGAATCCACATTTCAAGCGCAGTCTGCAGACCCTGATGTACCAGAAGGCGATGTACAGGCACTCAGACCTCATCATCGCCACAACCCCGTTGGAGAAAAGCTATCTGGAGAAACTCGGATGGAACAAGCACATCACCCTCATCCGATACTTCGGCTACAGTCATCTCATCACCGAAGAAGGCACGATGGAAGACTGGCAGGAGACGGATGCCTCTACCCTCGCCGACTTCGAGCGCAGAAAGACGGAAGCCATCGCCCAGCAGACCCAGCATGCCATCATCGCCCAGATTATGCAGATTCAGAGCAGAATGCCGCACAAGAACATCCCACAGAAGTATCTCGACGACCTGCATACCTTATTATATGCAGACGATTATGATGAGGATGCCATCAACGAGGAACTGAAGAAGCTGAAACTCGACAGCTATGCCGCCTCCGTATTCCAGGCGATGACCGACAAAACGGGACTTACCGAGGGATTTATGCCACTTCCTGCCAAAAAAGGCAGAAAAAGCAAGGAGATTCTGAAGTATGTGAAGTAAGAAGCTGACAGTAGTTGACCTGTATCAAGAGGCAGACTGCCAGTATTTGACTTGTATCAAAAAATCGCTTTCTTTCATCATTTTGTCACCCATTTGTTACCCGAATTCAAAAAAAAGGCATTACCTTTGCACCCGTAAAGATGAAACAAGAGATCTTGAGTATGCGAGATGAGAAGTCTTACATATATAAAAAAGACGAGGAGTCTCAAGTACAGGAGATGGAAGGTTTCAGGTAAGAGAGATTGTAAAAGGATAACATGTAGAACAGGAGACCGAAAATGCGACGGCTCCACAAAGATTAGGAAAGGAAACAAATTATGATGACAACAGTAATGGCACTCGCAGTAGTAGCAATTATGATTGCTAAGGCAATCAATGTAAACAACCACATCGAGATGGGTAAGTAATTACTCCATCCCCTTGTAGGAAAGAGAATGAAAGAAGAGCCCATTAAGGCTCAAGTATTAACGTAAAAGAAAGAAAGGATAACGATTATGAAGACAATGTTGAAAGAAATCAAGAAAGCCATGAAGGCATTTATTGCAAACTATCTGAATGCAATGTCACTTTATGGCGAAGCTATTTGCAAAGGTCGTGGTTGTGCTTGCGCATAATCACTTGAAATATAAGGAAGCGTGCTGGTATTTACTTACCGGCACGCTTTTTTCGTTGATGCCCTACAGAGACTTCCTGCAGGGATAGATTATACCCCTTATGTTAATACAGCCTACCTCCTGCGTTAATATAGATTAAATAATCCGTCTTTTCTACGATAATTCGGAAATTATCTATACTTTTGCATTTGTAATTATCACGGGGGTGCTGAGCAATCGGCTGAGATTATACCCATTGAACCTGAAGCAGGTAATGCTGCGCAGGAAATATGATAGATCGTTTTACACCCAGGCAGAGATAGATGTAACCTACACTTGCTTCTCTACAACCCCTTTGCTTTCATCAGGCATACCCCCGTGTTGACAATTGTAAATTTATAAATGTAAACATAGGAACAGATTATGAAAGTTATCATCAACAGCAAAGAAACAGAGATTCAGGCAAAGACCGTCAAGGAACTTGCCCAGGAACTCAATCTTCCAGCTACAGGTTGCGCTGTAGCCATCAGTAACGAGATGGTGCCTCGTGACGAGTGGGAAAGCCACGTGATTCAGGAAGGTGCCGACATCGTGATTGTCAAGGCATTCTGCGGAGGATAAGGTATAGCAGTTTATAGTTAAGAGTTTATAGTTAAGAGTTTATAGGGCTATGGCTAAAATACCTTTAGACAGTTTTCAAATGCAGTTCATCTCTCATCAGAATGAGAAGATGACTTATCTGGATGGCATTCACGAGGCGATAACGGGACTCTGCAAATGGGTTCAGCTCCGCATGAAGGATGCCTCTGATAATGAAGTGCGCCCCATCGCCTACAAGATGAAGGAATGGTGCAAGATTATGAGTGTTACCTTCATCATTGACGACCGCGTGGAACTGGTGAAAGAGGTGGGCGCCGACGGCGTGCATCTGGGCAAGAACGATATGCCGATTGCCGAAGCCCGAAAGATTCTGGGCGATGACTTCATCATCGGCGGTACGGCAAATACCTTCGAGGATGTGAAGGCGCTTTACGAGGCGGGGGCCGATTACATCGGTTGCGGTCCGTTCCGCTTCACCACCACCAAGGAGAAGCTCTCTCCTATCCTCGGTCTTGAAGGATATAAGGAAATCATCCAGAAGATGAAGGCAGAAAATATCAATATCCCTATCGTTGCCATCGGTGGCATTACCAAGGAGGATATCCCCGAAATCATGAAGACGGGAGTTAACGGCATCGCCCTCAGTGGCTGCATCCTCAATGCCAAAGATCCTGCATCAGAAACCCATGACATCATGGAAATGATGAAGGAATTCAGATACAAATACATCTGATGAAGGAATTCAGATAGGCAAACATTTGAAAAAGGAATTGAAATAGCAAACATTTAAAGATAACAATAAAAAAAATGGAAAAATTAGTAATTGCAGGACGAGAGTTCAACTCCCGCCTCTTCCTCGGAACAGGAAAGTTCAACAACAACCAGCTCATGGCTGAAGCTATCAAGGCTTCTGAAACAGAAATGGTAACCGTTGCCATGAAGCGTATCGAACTCGAAGACAAGCAGGACGACCTGCTCTCTCATATCGTGCAGAACCCAAATATCCAGCTCCTTCCTAACACCAGTGGCGTGCGCAACGCTGAGGAGGCAGTCTTCGCAGCACAGATGGCTCGCGAGGCTTTCGGAACCAACTGGCTCAAGCTGGAAATCCACCCAGACCCTCGTTACCTCCTTCCAGACTCTATCGAGACGCTGAAGGCTACCGAGAAACTGGTAAAGCTCGGTTTCGTGGTATTGCCATATTGCCAGGCAGACCCTACCCTCTGCAAGCACCTCGAAGAGGCTGGTGCTGCTACCGTGATGCCACTCGCTGCACCTATCGGTACCAACAAGGGATTGAGAATGAAGGACTTCCTGCAGATTATCATCGAGCAGGCTACTGTTCCTGTGGTAGTAGATGCAGGTATCGGTGCGCCTAGCCACGCAGCCGAGGCTATGGAGATGGGTGCCAGCGCTTGTCTGGT
This sequence comes from uncultured Prevotella sp., assembly GCA_900551985.1. GTDB lineage: Bacteria > Bacteroidota > Bacteroidia > Bacteroidales > Bacteroidaceae > Prevotella. The sequence goes on from URYG01000068.1 coordinate 13,286, forward strand.
TAACACAGCTATCGCCGTTGCCGGTGATCCTGTAGAGATGGCCAAGGCATTCAAGGAGGCTGTCATCTGCGGTCGTCGTGCTTACGAGGCAGGTCTCGGAGCCATCAGCGATTGTGCCGAGGCAAGTTCTCCACTCACCGCATTCCTCAACGACTAAAAAATAAATATATATAATAATAAAAGGCATGAAGGACGAAGGCAAAGAAGCAGAATGTTCTTTTTACCCTTTTACCTTTTTACCTTTTTACCTTTATAAACATTATGCCAAACGATAAGAAAGCTTACGCCCAGAGAGAAAAGGCGTATATGCAGGGAAAACTCTTCCCACAGATCAAGGTTGGAATGACCAAGGTAAATCTCACTCCTACTGTTGTGAAGGATGAGCGCGGCATTCCTCACACAGAGCCAAACGCTCCGGTTTACATCTACGATACCAGCGGTCCTTACAGCGACCCAAACTATCAGGTAGATTTGAAGAAGGGCTTGCCAAGAATGCGCGAGCAGTGGATTCTCGACCGCAACGATACCGAACAGCTCAAGGAGATTACCAGCGAGTATGGCAAGCAGCGTCTTGCTGACCATAGCCTCGACCACCTCCGCTTCGAGCACATCCAGTTGCCTCGCCGTGCTCAGGCTGGCAAGCACATCACCCAGATGGCTTATGCCAAGGCTGGCATCGTGACTCCAGAGATGGAGTACGTGGCTATCCGCGAAAACATGAACTGCCAGGAGTTGGGCATCGATACCCATATCACCCCTGAGTATGTGCGTGATGAGATTGCTCGCGGACGTGCCGTGCTTCCTGCCAACATCAACCACCCGGAGAGCGAACCGATGATCATCG
>URYG01000069.1 GCA_900551985.1 uncultured Prevotella sp.
ACAGCACCATCCATCTGAAGGTGAATATCCTGAAATCGGTATTGAGGGAAGCCGTAAGACAGGGATTGCTGGATCAGAACCCGTTCGACCGGCTGCCTGGCAGCTACAGAATCCATCCACACTATCAAGCAAAGGAAACACTGACCATGGAAGATCTCATCACCCTGAAACAGACACCCTGCAAGACTCCACAATTAAAGGAGGCAGTCTTGCTGAGCAGTCTTACAGGACTAAGGAAAAGCGATATCCTGAGTCTGAGCCATGACGACATCATAGAGATAGACGGTACACCTTATATATATAAGAAGATCAGGAAGACGCAGCGCTGGCACAAGGTTCCGCTCTCCGACCTCGCCTACCAGATACTGCAGCAGCTGGAGAAAGACAGCAAAGAGCCGGGAGGCTGTTTCTTCTCCCAGCTCTCATCCCACCATCTGAACGAGCATCTGGAAGAATGGCTGTCAGCCTGCCATATCACCTGCAAGCACTTCACTTTCCATTGCCTACGCCATACCTGCGCCTCGCTATTGCTGGCGCAGGGCACCGACCTATATACCATCTCCACACTGCTGGGGCATAGAAACATCAGTACCACGCAGCGCTATATGCATATCTCCGAAAAAAGACTAGCCAGTGCCACTCATCTGCTGAGCCATGACCTTACGGCTGCCGTAGCCTGCTAAAAAGCTATGTAAATATTATTCCAAACGAATAAAAAACTTCTCAAACACCCGTAAAATGGGGGAAGAAGAGATTCTATTTTTTCCCTTAAGGGTTTTTATATTTTCCCTTAAGGAAAAAAAGATTTTTCCTTAAGGGTTTGAAAATATCTCCTTAAGGGATTTTTACGAAGCTTTTATCTTGTAAAGATAATATAATAACAGTAAGACGAATATTCATACCCATAGGGGTACTTCTATGGGTGCAGAGTAGTTACCAGATCATTTTTATAGGATAAAAAAGTATAATATCAAGCTAAAAGTTTGGACTTTCAAGATATTTACATTAACTTTGCAATCGGGTGTGGCAACTCAGCCTCACCCGATTTTTTTATAGATAAATATGAAGATACAACTGATTCGCATCATAGCGGCTGTCATCCTTTTGACTATCAGCTTTCCTCTGGCAACAGATGCCAGAAGAGTGAAGGCTAAAGACGCCATCACAGACTCTGTGATGCAGCGTATCTTCTGTTATGCCCAAAAGATAGATACCACGGGAAGAGGAAGCCATTCGAGCTATGCCTACACCAAATTCCAGATGCGTACCAACAAGCGAAACGCCACCCTGGCTCTCGTTCCTACCATGTACGCCATCTCCTACGGAGCAGGAAGAAAGTTTATCAGCGAATTCTACAACCGCATCGAAGTGGATGAGAAGGGAGCACCTGTCATTCACCGACTGCTCAATCTCAGCACTATTCCACACCGCAGAAGTACGATGAGCGCAGCGCTCAACTACATGACGCCGAATGTGTATGGAGAAAACCTCTTCCAGGAGAACATCCTCTCCCCTTTCCATCGTTCCAACAGACGATACTACAAATACTCCGTCACGCCGCTGCTCTATGGCATGGCTCAGGTTTACGCCTACCCACGCATCAAAAACACCCAGCTGGTAGAGACCAGGGCGATCGTCCGCATCCAAAACGGACAGATCCAGATGTGCGACTTCGAGGGAGAATACGATATGACCCGTTTCTACATCTCCGTGACGATGGGCAAGGAAGGCTATAAGACGCTCGGACCTGTCAAATGTGACATGCGTGCCAACTTCAGTTTCATGGGCAATAAGATTACCGGTAAATACACCACCATATATGATCTGCCAAAAGTACTGGAAGATACCATCAAGAATAGCGCAGATACCGCCATGATGTCGAAAGTGCGACCTATCAAGCTGAACACCGATGAGGAAATGATCTATCGCATCTATTACGACAGGCAGGAAGAGCGAAAAAGGAAAGCCGCAGCACAGGGAGAGAAAAAGAAAGATTTCGCAAAAGATGTGCTCTGGGATATCGTGGGCGATAACCTGCTGAACAGGATTTCCAGCGACTTCGGCAAACGGCAACAGGGCTATTTCCGCATCGACCCATTGTTCAATCCATTATATATGGGTTATTCGGAATCCAAGGGTGTGGTGTATAAGTTCAAGATCAACGGACAGTATGCCTTCAATGACAACATCCAGTTTTCTGCCGGAATAAAAGGCGGTTACAGTTTCCGTCAGCATCGTTTCTACTACAGAATTCCTGTCAGATTCAACTACAATGCCCGTCATGAAGGTTATCTGCAGCTTGAAATAGGTAATGGCAACCGCATCAACACCAATAAGCTGGCACGCCAGGCCTTGGGATACATGGATCCGAAAGACAGCATCGGAGGGTTCTCTCCATCGGAGATACCTTCTCTCCTGATGGGAAAATCCACCTTTACGGAATTCAAGGATAATTACATGCGACTCACCAACCACTGGCGCCTCTCCCCACATTGGGCGATGGAACTGGGAATGGTAGCGCACAACCGTATCGCCATCCGTCCGGATTTCTATCAATCCATAGGCTATCCGGACAAATACAAGTCTGTGGCTCCTGCCATCGGTATAGAATGGAGACCTAAAGCAGAGAAAGGTATCGTGCTGAAGCTCGACTATGAGCAGGGGTTCAAAAACCTGCTGGGCAGCAACATCGACTACGGAAGAGCCGAGTTTGATGCCCAGACGATTCTCTATTCTTCCCGCAGGCAATCGTACTCGATGCGTTTCGGAACAGGTTTCTATACCCGAAGAGGTGCACACTGGGACTTCGTAGATTACACCAACTTCCACGACAACAACATTCCGGGAGGCTGGAACGATGAATGGTCGGGCGATTTCGAACTGCTGTCGTCCTACTGGTATAATGCCAGCGATTATTACCTGCGTGCCAACTTCACCTATGAATCTCCGATGATTCTTGCCGCCTGGCTGCCGCTGATAGGCAGATATGTAGAATCCGAACGACTCTATACCAGCGGTCTGGTAGTAAAACACCTCTACCCTTATACAGAATGGGGCTATGGTGTAAGCACGCGTCTGATGTCGCTCGGTTTCTTCGCAGCATTCAGACAGGGAAAGTTTGATGGCGTAGGCTGCCGCTTCGGCTTCGAGCTTTTCAGAAACTGGTAGAATCCGCTACGGGATATTCCCCTATAAATCAAGAAATAAAAAGAACAAGATATGAATTCACAACTCACCGTTTACAAGGCAAGTGCAGGCTCGGGTAAGACCTTTACCCTTGCCCGCGAATACATGACCCTGGTGATAGACAATCCTCACGCCTATCGCACCATCCTGGCTGTAACCTTTACCAACAAGGCTACAGAAGAGATGAAACAGCGCATTCTCGGACAGCTCTACGGCATTGCCCACGAGCAGCCCGAATCAGATCAGTATCTGGTGCAGATACATGCTGCACTCCCCCATCTTTCGGAAAAGCAGATCAGAAAGAATGCGGAAGAGGCATTGCGCCTGCTCATCCATAACTACAACTATTTCAGAGTAGAAACCATTGATACCTTCTTTCAGAGTGTCTTGCGAAATCTGGCTCGAGAACTCGACCTCACAGCCAACCTGCGCATCGGACTGAACGATTATCAGGTGGAACAGCAAGCTGTGGATGAACTGATAGAAAGTCTGGAAAGCACAGACAAACTGCTCTTCTGGATCATGGATTACATCAAGGAAAACATCGCAGACGACAAGAGCTGGAACGTGATCGGTCAGATCAAGTCGTTCGGTGAGCACATCTTCCGTGATTACTACAAGGAGCACGCCGACGAGCTGTCAAAACGAATGGAAGAAGAAGGCTTCTTCGAAGCATTCAAAGACAAGATGAAGGATACCCGAAACCAGGCTAAGGAAAAATTCGAAGAAATAGCAGCTTCCTTTTTCGATGCGCTGGAAGAGGGAGGATATTCGGCTGATGACCTCAACAACAAGACAAGGGGTATCTGGAGCTACTTCAACAAATTGAGAAACGGAAAATACGGAGACGATGATGTCAGCAACATGACTCTAGATAAATGTAAGGCAAGTCCGGAAAACTGGGTCAAGAAGACAGAAGTCAAGAACAATTCTCCACTCTATCAGCATGTGGTGAATACGCTCTATCCGATCCTCCAGTTCTCGGAAAAGCATCGCCACATGCTCGAAAGAATGTACAAGAGCGCCAACCTCACCATCAAGCACCTCAACCAGCTGCGCCTCTTGGGCAGCATAGACAAGAAGGTGAGGGAAATGAACCAGGAGGCTAACCGCTTCCTGCTCAGCGACACACAGACATTGCTTCACTCACTCATCCAGGGCAGCGACTCACCTTTCATCTTCGAGAAAATAGGTACCCAGCTGAACCACGTGATGATAGACGAGTTTCAGGATACCAGCACCATACAATGGAAAAACTTCAAGGTGCTGCTGGAAGAAACGATGAGCCGCGAAGATGCAGGCAATCTGATTGTAGGCGACGTGAAACAGAGTATCTACCGCTGGCGATCGGGCGACTGGCGACTTCTCAACAACATAGAAGACCAGTTTGACAATCCGAAGAAACAACTGGATGTAGAGACCCTTGCCACCAACTACCGATCAGACCGCAATGTCATCAACTTCAACAATGCCTTCTTCGTAGAAGCCGCCCACCAGGAATATAACGAACTGGCAGAAACGATACCGGAAACTGCCCAACAACTGCTTACAGCCTATGCCGATGTAGAACAGGAAGTTCCGGAGAAGAAAAAGGTGCAGGGATATGTGGAAGTACGACTCCTCAAGACTCAGGAAGAAGACGATGAAAATGATGCAGAAAACAAAGAAGACCGCATGATGCAACTCTGTCTGCAGACAGTAGATGAGTTGACAGCACGTGGTGTTCCAACCCATCGTATCGCTATCCTCGTGCGCAACAACCGCACCATCCAGGATATCGCAGCCTACTTTATGGAGCATTCAGACTATGAGATGGTATCAGACGAGGCATTCCGTCTCGATGCTTCGCAGGCAGTACAGATACTCATCACAGCCCTGAAGCTGCTGATGCACCCTGCCGACGATATTGCCCGCGCCACACTCTTGAAGTTTGCCCATACTTATCTGGAAGATGAAAAGGTGGTTGAGCTGATCACAGAGAAACGTCAGGAATTGCTGGAGATGCCTCTACTCGACCTGACCGAAAGACTGTTTACGGAACTTCACCTTGGCGAGATAGAAGATATGAAAGTGCAAAGTGCCTACGTATGTGCCTTCTACGACAAGTTGAACTCCTTCCTGACAGACAACAGCAGCGACATCGATGCGTTTCTCCAGGAATGGGAAAACAATCTCCACGACAAAAGCATCCATAGTGACGGCATCGAGGGCATCCGACTCATCACCATACACAAGAGTAAGGGACTGGAATACGACCATGTCATCATGCCATACTGCGACTGGCAGCTGGAGAAAGCCAACACCATCTGGTGTACCCCTCAGGAAGCTCCTTACAACGAACTGCCTCTGGTACCTGTAGATTTCAGTGCCAAGCAGATGAAGGGAAGCATCTATGAAGATGACTACCATCACGAGCATCTGCAGAACATCGTAGATAATCTGAACCTGCTCTATGTGGCATTCACCAGAGCCAGTCATAATCTCTATGTCTTCGGCAAACGCGCATCTACAGCCTACCGTTCGGGAGTCATCGAAAAATCACTGGAAAAAGTTGCAGAGAAGCTGAAGCAAAATGCAGAGAAAGAAGCATACAAAATGCTTACCGATGCGATAAACGTAGAGCTGGAAGGCATCGGTACAGACAGCAAGACCAATGATATCATCTTTAAATATGGCGAACCGGTGGTACCGAAGCAAAAAGTAGAGATGGAGATGAAAATCAACAGAAATGTCTTTACGATGCCTGCAGAAATGATGCAGATAGACATCCATGTATCACCTAAGCTGCCAGAGTTCAGACAGAGTAACAAGAGCCGCGACCTCATCAAAGGAGATGAACAGGAAGAACAGCAGAAATTCTATATCAAGATGGGTACGGTACTGCACAGTCTCTTCTCTACCATCCGCACAAGAGATGATATTGAAGGAGCACTGAAACAGCTGGAACTTGATGGTGTTCTCTACGATGAAAACATCTCGCGAGACAGAGTTGAGAAGATGATTCGCAAGCGTCTGGAATCAGACAAGGTAAGCGACTGGTTCTCTGACCGATGGAAGGTTTTCAATGAGTGTTCCATCATCAGCACAGACAAGGACGGGAACATGGTAGAGCACCGCCCAGACCGAGTAATGAAAGATGAGCACGAAACCGTGGTAGTAGATTTCAAGTTCGGTAAACCGAAACCGGAATACCACGACCAGATAAAAGGCTATATGCAGCTGCTCGAAAGCATGGGACACGCTCAGGTCAAGGGATACCTCTGGTATGTCTATCCGAACAAAATAGAAGAAGTATTATAGATGAATAAAAGAAATGCAAAGATAATAAAAAACAATATACAATGAAAGCATTCTTGAAAACAGTAGCCCAGGACATGCTGGCAAAATACGGCACCAACATGAGCGACATCGCTGTGGTCTTTCCAAACAAACGTGCAGCGCTCTTCCTCAACACCTATCTGGCGCAATTGGCCGGCAAGCCGATCTGGACTCCCACATACATCACCATCAGCGACCTCTTCCGTCGGCACTCCGACCTGAAGGTAGCTGACCCCATCAAGTCTATCTGCGACCTGCACAAGGTATTCGTAGCATGCACAGGCATTGATGAGACCCTCGACCATTTTTATGGTTGGGGGCAGCTCCTCCTTGCCGATTTTGACGATGTAGATAAGAACATGGTAGATGCCAAACTGCTCTTTGCCAATCTGAGTGACATCCACGAACTCGACGATGTTTCTTATCTCACAGACTATCAGAAAGCAATGATCAAGAAATTCTTCAGCAATTTCTCTGATGATCACAATACAGAACTAAAGAAGCGATTCCTGCAGTTATGGTCACATTTCTACGATATCTACGTGGGATTCAACCAGAAACTTGCCGAACAGCAACTGGCTTATGAAGGAGCGCTCTACCGCAAGGTAGTAAACGATGAAGATATAGATTTCCATTACAAGAAATATCTCTTCATCGGTTTCAATATGATGCAGATCGTAGAACAGACACTATGCGACCGACTGATGAAACAGGGCAAGGCCCTTTTCTACTGGGATTATGACAACTATTATATGGAGGGACAGAATGAAGCCGGCCACTACATCCGTCAGTATCTGAAGCACTATCCCAACGAACTTGCCAGCTATCCGCAGAAAGACATCTACGACAACATGTCGAAGAGCAAGGATATCACCTACATATCTGCACCTACAGAGAACATCCAGGCGAGATACGTAAACGCCTGGCTCAAGGAGTACAACCGCTACAAGATGGGGCGCAATGTAGCCATCGTACTGAGCGATGAAAACCTCTTGCAGAGTGTGATTCATTCACTTCCGGAAGAGGTGAAAAGCGTCAATATCACGATAGGTTATCCTTTGCAGCAAACACCTTTCTACAGTCTCATCCAGCAGCTCATCCAGTTGCAGGGAATAGGTCATCCACTGCATAGCGAAACCTACCGTCTTCATTATGTGCTCACAGCATTGCGCCATCCCTATACGAGATTCATCAGCTCCCGGTATGCCGACCTGCTTGAAAAGCTGGAAGAGCAGAAACGCTTCTACCCATCGCGCGATTTCCTCAGCATGGATGGAGATGAAGGGCTCTCTCTGCTTTTCAGAAACCTGGAAGAGCAGACAGCAGAAGCCACGCAAGGCAGCTATAACAAGCAGCTCATCAGCTACTTGCTGGATATTCTGCGCATGATAGGTACCCAGGCAAAGGATTTGAATGATCCGCTATTCCACGAATCACTCTATCGCACCTATACCCTACTCAACCGCCTGCAGGAACTCATCACTTCCGGCGACCTTGAGGTAGATACCATCACTCTGGAGCGACTGATACAGCAGCTCATCCAGACCACAAGCATACCATTCCATGGCGAGCCGGCAGAAGGAATACAGGTAATGGGTGTACTCGAAACCAGAAACCTCGATTTCGATCATATTCTGGTTCTATCCTGCAACGAAGGCAAAATACCAAAGGGCGTGAACGATTCTTCATTCATCCCTTACTCCCTGCGCAAGGCATACGGTCTCACCACCGTAGAAAACAAGGTGGCCATCTTTGCCTACTACTTCCACAGTATGTTGCAGCGTGCCCACGACATCACGCTTACCTACAACAATGCTACGGAAGATGGTCAATCGGGCGAGATGAGCAGATTCATGCTCCAGCTGATGGTAGAAAGTCAGCATCCTATCGTTCGCAAGACCCTCATCGCTGGTCAGAAACCCCTTCGCCCGGCATACGACGAAGAGCCAAAGACCGAAGAAGTGATGAAGGTACTTGACGACGTAAGAATGCTCACACCTACTTTTCTCAATACATACCAGAGATGCCAGAAGCAGTTCTATTATAAATATGTAAAGGGATTGCTGGAGCCGGATGAAATAGATGAAGACGAAGTAGATAACCGCATCTTCGGAAACATCTTCCATCGGGCAGCCGAACTGTTCTACTATGGCTTTGCCAGCAAGAGCGATATCCAGACTGATGAAAAAGGGAAGCAGCAGCTCATCCGCCCAATCGTCATCACGGCAGACAACCTGGACCAGGCAATGAAGGATAAGATGCTGGTAGATAGACTGGTAGATCAGGCCTTCAGAGAAGAACTCTTCAAGGTAGGCAACAACGACTATCATCCGAAATACAACGGATTGCAGCTCATCAACAAAGAGGTAATAGCCAGCTACCTGAGGCAGCTCATCTCCATAGACCGGCGCCAGACTCCATTCACCATCATCGGTATGGAACTGGTGGTTTCAGATACGCTGAAAGTCAACACAAGCAGAGGCGAAAAGCAGTTCAAGATCGGTGGTTTCATCGACCGCCTGGATGCCATTTCTCCTATATCGAACATTTCGGAACGCATCAGAGTCATCGATTACAAGACGGGAAGAGCACAGACAACCCATCCTAAGGATATAGCTGAGATTTTCTCGGCAGCTCCCCAGGCACTGAGCAAGCATACGGATTATTATCTGCAGGCTTTCCTCTACTCGATGATCATCAAGAACAGCAAAAGATACAATTCTGCCCAGGCCCCCGTGTCACCAGGCTTGCTGTTCATACAGAATGCAGGCGCAGAAGACTACGACCCGACCCTTAAACTAGGCAAGGAAAAGATAGAAGATATTACGCCGTATGAAGAAGACTTCATGGCGCATCTCCGCAGTCTGATAGCCGACATCTACAATCCCGCATTGCCACTGCGCCCTACCAGCGACAAGAAACGCTGCGAGTATTGTCCGTACGCCGGACTATGCAAATAGGTATTGCAGAATGTTAAAATGAGAAATATTTGGGAGCAAAATTTGTTTCTTCAAATATTTCTCTGTATTTTTGCAGTAGAGAGAGCACACTACGCAATCACGCAAGAGTTTCTCTCGGCAGAAAATTGCATCATAAACATCATTCATGAATTAAAAGACCCAAAGGAGATATGACAGAGAAAGAAATCAATAAGTTGGTAAGCGATAACATCAACTACGTAAAATCGGTAGCCAACCACTATCGTGGTAAGGGTGTTGACTTCGATGACTTGGTTAGCGAAGGAACTTTGGCTATGCTCACGGCAGCTCAAAAATACGATGCCGAACGCGGTTCGCAGTTTGTGGCTTATGCATCCCCTTTCATCCGCAAGGCAATGCAGCAGACCATCGACAAGCAGGCAGCACTCTATCGTGTACCAAAGGATCAGAAGAAGTATGCACCACGCAATGCTGCAAAAGCTGTTTCCATCGATGCCCCTATCAGTGAGGGAAACAAGTACACCCTACTCGACATCCTTATCAACAAGGATGCCCAGCCGGCAGACGACAACACGGCTTTCACCCAGATGCTCAACGACTTGGAACGCTGCGTTGGAGAACTGGAAGAACGAGACCGCATAGTCATTTCTAAGTTCTATGGTATAGGAATGGCACATGAAACTCTGGCAGAAATTGCAGAAGACTTGCAGTTGAAGCGAGAGCGTGTACGCCAGATCAGAGACAAGGCAATACGCCAGATATCAAAGAATACGACCAGCAAGGTGCTCAAGCATTTTCTAAGAAAATAGATGGTGATACAAAATAAAAATGGCTGTACAAGAAACGATCCTGTACAGCCATTTTTATATGAGCGGTATTGCTTCAATAAGACTCAGTTACTTATGCTGTGAATGTTCGAGGCGATACTGACGTGGAGTAATGCCCAGACGCTTGTAAAAGTTTGCATAGAAACTTTGACGAGTGCTGAATCCAGCCATCTCACTGATATCTTCCACGCTCATCTTTGCGTAGCGCTTATCTGTGAGCAGCGACATAGCATCGTTCACACGATAGTCGTTAACCAACTCTGAATAATTCTTGTGGAATCGAGTTGCACACACTGCTGAAATATAACGAGAGTTCGTGCTCAAGTCCTCAGCCAACTTCTTTGAGTTGTACTCAGGATCCTTGTATTTTCTCTCCGTTACAATCAGACGGATAATCTCATCACGGAGGCGGTCTTTAGTCTCCTCACTCAGCAAGGTTTGATATCTCGCTGACTTCTCTTTTTTGGGTTGAATGTTATACTTAGCCATAATGCGTAATAAATTAATACAACAAAGGTACGGCAAAAATATTAAACTACCAAATTTTTTGGCACTTTTTTGAAAAAAACTATCAAAATAATTGTCTATCTCGAAAATTATTCCTAATTTTGCATACAGATACATTATTAATATAGGAAAATTAAACGTTAAATATAGAAAAGTTCAACATTCGTATGAAGCAAATTATATGGTTTGTTAAGACTTATGCTACGTTTGTAGTATTGTTTGTTTTGCAGAAGCCGCTATTCCTCTTTCTGGAAAAGGGTTCTGCCACACAACCTGTCGACAATATCTTCGCAGAATTGCCTGCAGTTATCTGGCATGGACTTCCACTCGATTTATCGATGGCAGGTTACCTATCTGTGATTCCAGGTTTACTTTCCATTGCCGTGGTATGGCTGAAAAGAGACCTGGTTAAACCAATTATGAACATCTACTTCATAATTGCCTCACTTTTCATCACTTGCAGTTTCCTGCTTAATGCAAGTCTTTATCCATACTGGAAGTATCCATTGGATAGTACACCACTCTTCTACTTCTTCACTTCACCGGCTGATGCCATCGCCAGTGTAAGCATCTGGCAAGTGATTCTTTCAATTGTCATATTGATTGTTCTGACCGTAGGAGTTTGGTTCACATTACGAATGCGAGGCGAGAAACGCAAACATTACAGTCGCTACAGCTACGGATATGGAGGATTCGGCAGTGGTAAAAGAAACCGATTCGATGACTTCGACCGCCATCGTGGCCGTACATCCATCATCCTCCTCCTGCTCACAGGCTTACTCTTCTTGCCTATCAGAGGAGGCATCACCGTTTCTACGATGAACACGGGACAGGCATACTACAGTCAGAATGCCTATCTGAACCACTCTGCTGTGAATCCGCTGTTCAGCCTGTTTGAATCAATCACTCACCAGGAGGACTTCGCCTCACAGTATCGCTTCATGAAAGATAAAGAGGCTGACAAGATATTCGCATCGATGACAAGTACAAGCGATGAGAACACCTACCCTTTGCTCAATGAGGCAACTTTCAAAAAGGGAACTCCAGACATTCTCATTGTCATCATGGAAAGTTTTGCCAGCGACATCATGCCGTCCATGGGTTCATACAAGGATGTAGCCGTATGTCTGGATTCCATTGCCCAGCAGAGTATTCTATTTACAAGATTCTATGCCAACAGTTTCCGCACGGACAGAGGTATGGTTTCCATATTGAGCGGTTATCCTGCACAGACCACAACCAGCATCATGCGCTATCCACGCAAGACGAGCCAGTTGCCATCCATAGCCCGCAACCTGGCGAAATATAAGAATTACAAGACCACCTATTATTATGGTGGAGATGCTGATTTCTGCAACATGCGCTCCTATCTAGTTTCTCAGGGTTACCAGCATATCATTTCTGATGCCAACTTCCCAATAGAAGACAAGCTGAGCAAATGGGGTGTGCCAGACCATATCCTGGCAGCCAGAATGATGAAAGATATCAAGGCACAGCAGAATGAGAAGCGTCCTATGCTGAGAATATTGCAGACTTCCAGCAGCCACGAACCTTTCGAGGTACCTTATCACAGACTGAAAGACAAGCGTCTGAATGCTTTCGCCTACACCGACAGCGTAATGGGTGCCATCGTCAGGGAATACCGCAAACTGCCTAGATGGAAGAATACGCTTATCGTGTTCGTACCAGACCATGTGGGAGGATATAAGGAACAGCTGAACGACCACGACCGTAGCCGTTACCAGATACCACTCATCCTGGCAGGTGGCGCTATCTCGCGCCCTATGAAAGTGGGCATCATCGGTTCACAGCATGACATTGCAGCCACCCTGCTCGGTCAGCTGGGAGTAGAGCACAGGGAATTCACTTTCAGTAAGAACATGATGAGTGATGCCACACCTAAATTCGCATTCTTTGCAGTGAACGATGCATTTGGTATTGTTTCAGAAGAGAACTCGCTCATCTACGACAACAGAGCCAAGCGAATCGTATATGACAAAGGCGAAAAAGGCTTTAATCTGAAGAGAGGTCAAGCCTATCTCCAGAAGCTATATGATGACTTAGCCAGGAAATAGGCAACATATAGAATGATAGTAAAAACGAGAATATAAATATCAACAAAAATAGTAAAAAGCAACAATGCTAGAACTCATTCATTATCTGGAACAGATAGACACAGCGATATTGCTATTTTTCAATGGCATGCACTGTGAACTATTCGATTACTTCATGGTTTTGGTGAGCAACCGATTCACTTGGGTTCCATTTTATGCAGCGTTCATCTTCGTGATGATTAAGAATTTCCACTGGAAGGTGACGGCAGTCACTATTTTAGCTGTAGCACTCCTCGTATTGCTCTGTGACCAGACAGCATCAGGCTTACTCAAGCCATTGGTAGGACGCCTCCGCCCAAGCAACCTGGACAACTCCATATCCTATATGGTGCACGTGGTTGATGGATACCGGGGAGGCAGATACGGATTTCCTTCCTCTCACTCCGCCAACTCTTGGGGAGTTGCCATCTTCGCCATGTATCTGGTAAGAAACAGAAAGCTGAGTATATTCCTGGCGTTCTGGGCTGCACTGGTAACATATTCCCGTGCCTATCTGGGAGTACATTATCCTGGAGACTTGCTGGTAGGAGTTCTTATTGGTTTCGTTATGGCATCGATTGTATTCTATGCCTATAACCGTTGGGCAAGATCATACACCCAGGAGTTTCTGGACGGGAAGAAAAACATCCAGTATAATTATCTCCCCATATCAGTAGGACTGATCAGCATAGCAACCATGTTTGCTACAAGTCTGATTATGTTTTTCACATCCTAAAGAAAGTAATATTTTCAAAATATCAATAATTAAAAGATCAAGATTATGAAGAAACTTACATTGATGGCTATTGCCATGGGTATGCTTGCCTTTACTGCATGCACAGAGAAGAAACCAGCTGCTGCCCCTGCAGCTCAGGTAGAAGAGGTGGTTACAGACTCAGCATTCCAGCAGGCTGTTGCCGGTGAATACAAGAGTGCTGACGGAAAGCGTATCATTACTGTCAACGCAGACTTTACTGTAAAGACCACAGGTCTTGACAAGGACTACTTCAAGTGGGATATGGATGTCAAGCCACAGGGGCCATCTGCTAACATCAACCTCATCCGCAAGGGTCTCGATGCAGAAGTAAAGGACATGGTATCTGTTGATACAGAAGAAGGAACTCTCATCGTCAAGAACGAGACTTACAGAAAGGCAGTTGAAGCAAAGAAGTAATTCTGCCATCTGATACATATTCATCATAAGCTGAGCGCT
>URYG01000070.1 GCA_900551985.1 uncultured Prevotella sp.
GAATATGAGATAAACGGCGATTTTTTATTCATTTCATATTATTTTCTCCTGCCTCTTCCTTCGTTTCTTCCCTGGTTTCCACGTCCGCTGCCACGCTCGTTCTTGTCTCCGCTGTTATAGCGGTTCTTGCGATTGTGGTTGTCGGTGTCGAAATTAGGATTGAAACTCTTTTTCTTCTTATCCTTGAAGAAGCCGGCATTTGGGTCTTTCTGATTGCGGAGTTCGGCTCTTGCTGCTGCTAACGCATCGCGGATGTTGGCATTCGAAGGTTTGCCTGACTTGAGAGATTTTCCATTGTTGAGGTATTTCTCCTCGTCATAGCAACCTACATTGCCATATCCCTTTGGCGCAAAGCGGTCTGATGCATTTCTGCCACGGCCTCTTCCGCCATTTGGCTCTGCTGCATTTCTGCCGGCACCACGCTTGCCTTTGGCTCCTCTGCCCACGCCCGGATTATCATAGGTAGAACCAATCGCCTTGTCATCGAAGTTGGTCTTCTTGCCCTTGAAACCTCCGCCATGATTTCCGCCGAAGCTCTTCTTATCGTATAGCTTGTCGATGAGATCTGCTCTGCCGATACGGCGAAGTTCGCTCTCTATGGCGCGGCGCTCCTCCGGCTTGTACCAGAAGAAGAACATGCGCTGGGCAAGCTTTTCCTTCTGGGTCTTGGCACTGAATACAGGCTCCAAAGTGTATGGGTCGTATCCCGTGTACCAGGTTTCCGTAGAAATCGTCATTGGGGTAGGAGTGAAATCCTGTACCTGTTCCAGATGGAAGTCGAGTCCCTTGGTAATTACCGCCAACTCTGCCATATCCTCTTCATGACAGCCCGGATGTGAACTGATGAAGTATGGAATGATCTGCTGGTTGAGGCCCTCTTCCTTGTTAATCTTGTCGAAGATGCGCTTGAACTCGTAGAAGAGATCGAACGATGGCTTGCGCATGAACTTCAATACCTCCGGACTGGTATGTTCCGGTGCTACCTTCAGTCGGCCGCTCACGTGCTTGGTAATCAGCTCGCGGGTATATTCCATTGCTACTCGGTTGATCTTCTCGTCCTTGCTCTTGTGCAGGAGCAGGTCGTAGCGCACACCACTACCGATGAAACTCTTCTTGATACCCGGCAGGGCATCTACAGCATGATAGATCTCCAGCAGCTTGCTGTGGTCGGTGTTCAGGTTCGGACAAATCTGAGGGTTCACGCACGATGGACGCTTGCATACCTCGCAAGCCTTCTGGTTCTTGCCGTGCATGCCATACATGTTTGCCGAAGGACCGCCCAGGTCGCTCAGATAGCCCTTGAAATCAGGCATTTCGATGATTTTCTTCACCTCTTTCAGAATGCTCTCCTTACTTCGGCAAACCACGAACTTGCCCTGGTGTGCCGAAATGGTACAGAATGAGCAACCGCCGAAGCAGCCGCGATGCAGGTTCACGGAGAACTTGATCATCTCGTAAGCCGGAATGGTCTTGCCCTTGTACTTAGGATGAGGCAGACGGGTGTAAGGCAGGTCGAAGGCGGCATCCAGTTCCTCTGTAGTCATCAGCGGGAACGGTGGATTCACCACCACATACTTGCCGTCGGTCTCCTGAATCATGCGCTGGGCATGCATCTTGTTGGCTTCCTCCTCCAGATGGCGCACGTTCTCCGCCTGTCCCTTCTTGTTGTGCAGGCACTCCTCGTGGCTATGCAGGATGATGTCATCGTCCTTGAATCCTCCCGGGATGTCTTTCTCCTTGCAGTAGAAAGCCACCTGCGGCATCTCGTGAATCTGGTCCATGGTCTTGCCTTCGGCTAATGCATTGGCAAGTTCCACGATAGAGCGTTCGCCCATGCCATAGAGGATGAGGTCGGCACCCGAATCGCAGAGGATGCACTTGCGGAGTTCGTCCTTCCAGTAGTCGTAGTGACTGATGCGGCGCAATGATGCCTCAATACCGCCCAGTGCCACAGGTACGTCGGGATAGAGCTTCTTCAGTATCTGGGTATAGACGATAGACGGATAGTCGGGACGCATATCGTGGCGGGAGTCAGGACTGAAGGCATCCTCGCTACGCATACGGCGGTTGGCCGTGTAGCGGTTTACCATCGAGTCCATGGCTCCTGGTGAAACACCGAAGAAGAGGCGAGGGCGACCGAGCTTCTTGAAGTCACGGAAGTCGCCATGCCAGTCGGGCTGAGGCACAATGGCTACACGATAGCCGTTAGCTTCCAGGATTCTTCCGAGGATAGCCGGTCCGAAGGATGGATGATCTACGTAGGCATCACCCGAGAAGAGGATGACGTCCAGTTCGTCCCATCCTCTGAGTTCGCACTCCTTCTTGGTTGTTGGGAGAAAATCTGTTAACTTATAATCCATTCAATATACTTTAGTCATTCACTGCATCTGGCTCAGCCTCAGCTGCTTCCTGTGCATCCTTCTTGTCCTTCCAATCTACGTAGAGCAATACGAGGTTATGGAGGCCGAGTGCCTTCATGTTCTGGTTGTAGATCACGTCGAGGCAGAGGTCGAGCAACTCCTTGTCCTTGATGTCGCTGCTCTCCAGAAGAGAACGGACGTTGAATCTTAACTTGTCGAGCACTTCCTCGTCGATGATGCCATTGCTATCTACGAGGTTGCGGAGCAACTGATACTTGTCAATAGTCTCTAAATGCTGGTCGCTCACTTCGATAGAGCGTGTGCCAGACTGGTTTGCTTGAATCTTATACATATCCTTTTTTACTTTGAACTTTGAACATTGAACTTTGAACTTTATGGTCAGCAAAGTTTGCTCAAATGATGGGTTATTATTTATACGTTTTGTTTCCGGCTATTCTTCTATTCCGTCAGGAACTTCAGAATACCCTGCATGATGCTGTAGCGGGTTTTCTCATCGCTGATGCACTCCAGTGGGAATCCCATGGTGAAGGTGCGGTAGCTGGTACTCCTGTAGGCAACTGCTGCGCTGGTTCCTGTAAGATAACGCATGGCGCAGAAGGCTGTGCTGCCTATTGGCTTGAGTATCTCCGGATGGGTGGCTGCATAATGCTTGGCATTCAGCGAATGATAGTAGCTGAATTCCTTGCCCAGTCCGCTTACCGTTGGCGATGTGGTAACGATGCTGTCTCGCTCGGTAATGGTGGAATCTTCCGGATTGATGTCCTGCACGATAAACTTGGTGCCGCTAGGCTCATAGTTTACTTTCAGGATAGCGCCCATGAATGATTTCTCCTCTTCATCCTGCATGTCGCTGCCGTTGTAGGAGCCGCTCACAAGCAGTTTTCCGCCGTTGAGGGCATAGTACTTGATGCGCTTCTGCATGGCTGGGGTGAAGGTCTTGTAGTACTGATGGGTATATCCGTCGTAGCGTTCCAGACCATTGATGAGGTCCACTGCCTGATAGTCGGTCATCTTCACTCTTCCCGAAAGGATGGCTTCGCTCGAACAGCTGGCGATGCTGTACTTGTTGCTGGAAGCGATGGCCTGGGCATGCTCCACGGTATGGTTGAAGTCGTTGCCTGCCACAAACTGTCCTATCATCTCATTGCCGCTGTATCCCAGTCCGCTGGATGATTCGATACCCATTCTATGGATGTCGAACACCTGCTGCTTGCCGCTCCATCCCGCCGTCAGACCATAGCTTACGCCTGGGTCTTGGTCGAAGTCGAAGCCCTGGATACTGTCGTTATCTACCACCTGCGGTGAGGCGAGGCGATGGAAATTGTTCACGATCAGAATCTTGTTGGTGGCAGTAGGGTTATAGAGTGCCGAGAGGGTTTCTGACGGGAAGCTCTCGCCACCCTGGTTTACGGCTGCTACCCGGAAGTTGTAGAGCTTGCCTGGCTCCAGCTTCACGTTGTAGATGTTGGAGCGAACCATCGTACCATTGTCGAATCCGCCTTTGCCTTCTGCCTGATAAACGATGTAGCTGGTTGGCTTGGCGGTAGGTTCCGTCTTGTCAAGCTGTGCATTCCAGGTGAGGCTGGCGTAGCCCAGTTCATCCACCTCCACGCTGAAGTGGTTGGGTGCCAGTGGCTGTACTACATACGGTTGGTCATGGTTGCTGCTCACGTATCTGAGAATGGTCTTGTAGATGGAGCGGGCGATGGTAAACTTGCCCATCGGATCCTGTGCGATGCGCATATCCGGGAAGCTCTGGTGAGAGAGCATTTCGATGATTGCCGATGGTACTTCCGGCAGTCGGGTCTCCGAATAGTTCCTGTCCCAGAGATAGCGTTTGCCGAATGAACCAAAGGTGTTGGTCATATCTTCTACGAGATTATCTCTCAAAGCCTTAGCGAAATCCTTTGAAGCAAATCTTGAAATACCGCTATTCAGCATACCATCATTGAAATCGGTGGTGCAGATGGCGAGTGCGCCCCAGGTGGATTGTCCGTCAGGGTTGTATCCTGCGTCGCTGTGCAGGGCGAGAGAAAGCTCTATCGGCACGCGCTTGCCGTCCAATGCCGGCATATATATGCTGCCGCCTCCCAGCCAGTTGGTCATCATCGAACGGGTGTTGATGTCGTCGGCATAGTCGTTCTTTCCCTTTCTTCCGCCATACACGCTATAGGGTGCTCCAGCCCACTGGGCGTAGTATCTTGCTCCTTCCAGGCAGCGGGGCATTCCGCTTACGAATCCGCCACGCTCTATGTTGCCCATACCGCCTCCGAATCGTACGGCATCGGTCGTTACGACACCTCTGCGTGAAGCGTGGTTGGTGCAGACCACACGGTTGAACTCATTGCATCCCTTGTCGAACTCGAAGGTGCCGAGATATACCCATGTGCCGCCACCCATGCGCTGGTTGACGGTAAATTCCGTAGCCTGTCCCTTGTGATAGACGATGTATTTGGCATCGGGTACACTCTTGGGCAGAGTCTGATAGCTTACGTAAACGGCATATTTTCCCTCTTTCTGGAAGTTAGGCTGATAGCTTACCATACTGTTCTTCTTTCGCTTGGTAGCCTTCGCCTGTCTCACGGTACCCATCTGGAACGGATTTTCTCCATCCAGATAGGAAGCCTGGAGGTTAGCGAATCCCAGGGAGTCGCAGTTCTTCCATTTCTTGCCATTCACGAATTCCTGGTAGGCGATGGAGTGCCTGTCGTCGTTATCCACCACAATCTCCTGCTGCTGCCAGTCGCGTTCACGGGGAGTGAAGACGATGGCGCCGGCATTTTCCAGCATCGGGATGAGATATGGCACCACAATGGTCTGGGTAAAGAGGTCTTCCGTAGTACAGAAGAGGTTAGGACGTTGCCATTTCCATCCTCTTTCAGCATCCCAGTATCTTCCGTGCGATGCCCATAATGATAGATGCCGGTTCTGCAGTCCGGCAGTCACGAAGTAGGGGCGTGAGGCATTGAACACCCACGGATCTTCATCGTATTCGATGTTTCCCCATGCATGACTGTTTCCCTCATCGAATGCCTGCAGCATGAATCCGGAAGAGATAAGCAGACTGCTTATCAGCCCATATTTTATAAAACTCGTTTTTTTCACTTTCTTCTATGATGAGTGTCGCACCCCTGCCTTTCAGCCTGGGGGCGACACTCCTTTCTTTTTGCTTGTTAGTCGATATTTCCAATGGAGAATTTCTCAGGTTTCTTTCCCTTGAAATCCTTGAAGTACAGCTTGATTTCGCGCATGTCCTTGTCCACATCTCCCGAAGGGATGATCATCTTGGTGCACTGTATCACCTTCTTCTCGTAATCCACGCCGTAGAGTAGGATAGGGATGCCTGCCTTGAGGGCGATGAAATAGAATCCCTTCTTCCATTCCGGGTTGAGCGAGCGGGTACCTTCCGGGGTGATGCAGAGACCGAAACTCTCGCGCTTCTTTGCCTCTTCGGCCAGGTTGTCGGTCATGCTGGTATGCTTGCTTCTCCACACCGGTACGCCACCCATCTTTCTGAAGATAGGTCCCAGCGGCCAGAAGAACCATTCCTTCTTCATCAGGAAGTTGCTCTTGATGTTCTCAGCCCTGGAGTAGAGCTGTCCTATCAGGAAGTCCCAGTTGCTGGTGTGTGGTGCAAGACAGATGATGTACTTCTTGGGAAAGTCGATGGTTACTTCCTTCTTCCATCCCATTCGCTTGTATAATATCCACTGACAGATGTCCTTGATCATTTCTTCTTAATCTATTCTCTATATATATTATAGGTATAATGGATGTTCTTCTCCGTTTCTTGGGGCTTATCCCATATTGGAGATCTGGTCGATAATCTCGCTCACCTGCTTGTTGAAGTCATGAATCAGGTTCTGATAGTATGCTCCCGGCTTTATGCCAGGCTCTGGGTGAGAAACGCGCTTGATGAAGTCGCTATTGACCATTACGATAGATGAAAGGATGCCATCTACGTCCTCCTGAGAAGGATTGCCATTGTACAAAGACGCTGCTACAGTCTCAGCGAAAAGCTCGCTGGTAATGTAGTTGATAGTGCGTTTTAAATCTCTTTTGTTAGCCATAATTCTTATTTCTAAATTAATAATTGGTTAAAAACATTGGCTCAAAGATAATCATTTTCTTTGGAAAAGCAATAGAAAATCAAAAAAAATATCGATATTAACTCATTTTTAGCATTTTTCTTTCCGTATCTCGTAGAAAAACCTTAAATTTGCAGTGTTTTTGAAGTTTCAACTAATTAAATATTAATAAAAGAATTATGGAAAAAAGTGCATTGCAGATTGCAAGAGCGGCTTATCAGCCAAAGTTGCCAAAGGCGCTTCAGGGTCCTGTAAAGGCAGTTGAGGGTGCAGCAACTCAGTCAGTAGGTAACCAGGAAGAAATCAAGGCTCTCTTCCCTAACACATACGGAATGCCTGTTATTACTTTCGAGGCTGGCGAGGCTCAGGAACTCCCTGCTTTCAACGTAGGTGTCATCCTTTCTGGTGGTCAGGCTCCTGGCGGTCACAACGTGATCTCTGGTCTCTTCGACGGTGTGAAGTCTCTCAACCCAGCTAACAAGCTCTATGGCTTCATCCTCGGTCCTGGCGGTCTCGTTGATCACAAGTATATGGAGATTACTCCTGAGATCATGGACGAGTACCGTAACACTGGTGGTTTCGATATCATCGGTTCTGGCCGTACCAAGTTGGAGAAGGAAGACCAGTTTGAGAAGGGTATCGAGATTCTCCGTGAGCTCGGTATCAAGGCGCTCGTTATCATCGGTGGTGACGACTCTAACACCAACGCTTGCGTTCTCGCTGAGTACTATGCTGCCAAGAAGTATGGCGTTCAGGTAATCGGTTGCCCTAAGACTATCGACGGTGACTTGAAGAACGAGCAGATTGAGACATCTTTCGGTTTCGATACAGCCTGCAAGACTTACTCTGAGCTCATCGGTAACATCGAGCGCGACTGTAACTCTGCACGCAAGTACTGGCACTTCATCAAGTTGATGGGTCGTTCAGCTTCTCACATCGCTCTTGAGTGCGCACTCCAGACTCAGCCAAACGTCTGCTTGATTTCTGAGGAGATTGAGGGTAAGGAGATGTCATTGGATGATGTTGTAACATACATCGCTACAACCGTAGCTAACCGTGCTGCTGATGGCAACAACTTCGGTACTGTTCTCATCCCAGAGGGCTTGATCGAGTTCATCCCAGCTATCAAGAAGCTCATCGCAGAGTTGAACGAGGTTCTTACAGATCCTGCAACAGGCGAGAGCCGTGAGTTTGCAAGTGCTGAGGAGCAGATTGCATTCGTTAAGGGTGCCATCGCTAAGGACAACCTCGCTGTATTGGAGTCTTTGCCAGCTGACGTAGCTCGCCAGCTCTGCCTCGACCGTGACCCTCACGGAAACGTACAGGTTTCTCTCATCGAGACAGAGAAGTTGCTCTCTCGCATGGTAGCTGATAAGTTGGCTGCATGGAAGAAGGAGGGTAAGTACGTAGGTAAGTTCTCAGCTCAGCACCACTTCTTCGGTTACGAGGGACGTTGCGCAGCTCCTTCTAACTACGATGCTGACTACTGCTACTCACTCGGTTTCAACGCATCTCGCCTCATCGCTAACGGCAAGACTGGTTACATGTCAATCATCAAGAATACAACAGCTCCTGCTGCTGAGTGGATTGCAGGTGGTGTGCCTATCACAATGATGATGAACATCGAGCGTCGTAACGGTGCTAACAAGCCTGTTATCCGCAAGGCTCTCGTAGAGCTCGACGGTGCTCCATTCAAGTTCTTCGCTTCTAAGCGTGAGCAGTGGGCTAAGGAGACAGCTTATGTTTATCCAGGTCCTATCCAGTACTGGGGTCCATCTGAGGTTTGCGATCAGACCACAAAGACTCTCCAGTTGGAGCAGGCTAAGTAATAAGAAATAAATCATATTTTTTATATGTCAACAAGACGAACGGCTTCTTCACAAAAAAAGGGTACTGTGGCGAGAAGGAAGACTTCTTCCCGTCGTGGGGACTCTCGTGGCAGAAGGCGTTCGTCTTCTGTTTTTCAGCGTTATCCCCGATTGGCATGGTGGATTGGTGGAACGGCGGTAGTAGTGCTGTATGTTTTCCTGTTCTATCATTTCTTCGTCGGTCCAACCGGTTTCAGATGGCGTGCCCTCTATGGCGATGAGGTGTATCCCGAAGGCTACGAGATTCATGGCATTGATATCTCTCATTATCAGGGCAAGATAGATTGGGAGCAGCTCAACAATGCGATGATCAAGGGTTGTCCTGTGCGCTTTGTCATCATCAAGAGTACCGAGGGTTCCAGTCGCCTGGATGAGAATTTCCGTGAGAACTTCAATCAGGCTCGCGACTACGGATTCATCCGTGGCGTGTATCATTTCTGGAGCAATAAATCTACGGCTCGCGAACAGGCGTATTACTTCCTGGAACAGGTGCATCTTACGGATGGCGATCTTCCGCCCGTACTCGATATCGAGCATAAGCCCGATGACAAGAGTGTAGAGGATTTTCAGCGTGATGTGCTCACATGGCTGCATATCGTAGAGGATAGGTATCATGTGAAACCGATCATCTATACCTATTACAAGTTCAAGGAGCAGTATCTCAGTGCGCCCGTCTTCGATGACTATCCTTACTGGATAGCACATTATTATGTAGATAAGGTGCAGTACAAGGGCAAGTGGAAGTTCTGGCAGCATACGGATGCAGGAAAGCTTCCGGGCATCAAGGGCTATGTGGATTTCGATATCTACAACGGCAGCTACTACGATCTGCGCCAGCTTTGCATCGGCAGCAATGACAAGGATAAGAAATTGTGGGATGATAATGAAGAAGAATAAAGCTTGATTTTTCCAAGGGGGAAAGATCAAGCTTTATTTTTTTTCTGCTGTTTTTATTCTTTATTGTTGGTTTTACGCTCCCAGCACCAGGCAGGTCCAGTTGTTATCTACCTGTCTTGTTATCTCGTGCAGTCCCAGCTCATCTGCCTTCTCCAGCAATACAGGCACATCTTCCTCGTAGAAACCGCTCAGAATCAGCGTACCGCCCATATTCATCACGCTGCGGAAGAGTTTCATGTCTTCCAGCAGGATGTTGCGGTTGATGTTCGCCATCACCACATCGAAGACACCGCTCACGTGGTTCAGTACACTGCTGTTTCCGAAGAGTACCTCCATGTTATCTACTCCATTCAGCACGGCATTGTGCTTGGCATTCTCCACGCTCCATTCGTCGATGTCGTAGCCCACCACATCCTTGGCGCCGAGCTTCGAGGCGGTGAGTCCCAGAATGCCCGTACCCGTGCCGCAGTCGAGTATGCGCTTGGTCTTGACAGGCATCTCCAGCAGCTGTGCGATGATCATACGGGTGGTTTCGTGGTTGCCGGTTCCGAAGGCCAGCTTTGCCTCGATGCCGATCTCGATGATGTCGGGACGGTTGCTGGTGTCCGGATAAAGTTCCGGATGCTTGGCATCGTAGATTACTACCTGGTCGCCTACGAAGATAGGGTCGAAGCCCTGCTCCTCCCATTCCTGGTTCCAGTCCTTGTCTTCGGCATCCTGGATGTCGTAGGTTATCTGGGTGTCCATGATAGGGAAGTCGGCGATGTAGGCATCCAGCACCTCCTTGTCGAAGAGGTCTTTCTGCACGTATGCCTCCATACCCGTTTCGGTTTCTTCAAACGATTCGAATCCAGCCTCGGCAGCACCGTCGGCGAGCAGGTCCTGGCAGGCTTGCATCAAGTCGGCCGATGTCTCGATATTGAATGTCGCTACTAAATATTTCATATCTTTTTCTATTGATTTTCTATCCTAAAAATGCTTACGGATGTTCAAAAAAGTTTGAAATCCCTTAAATCTTCTGCAAAATTATAAAAAAATAGGGGAAAACCTACAATTATTTAGGGAAATTCTGTAATTTTGCATCAAAATAAGTGGTATTTTTGCATAAAGAACAGAAAAAGATAGGAGAAATATACAATGAAGAAAATGTATCTTCTTGCAGTCCTGATGGCAGCCGCAATGCCATTCACTTCGATGGCACAGGACGACGACCTCTACTTCAACCCGAAGAAGGAGGCGAAGGAGAAGGCTGAGAGAAAAGCTGCGTTACTGCGTGAGTACAAGGCTCAGCAGGCACGCCGCGACAGTATCTATGCCCTCTTCTGGAGCGGCAGCAACCGGAATGTGGATGAGTACAACCGTGGTGGCAGATTCCTGAGCCATTACGAGAAGGTGGGTACTGATTCACTCGGTAACGATATCATCCAGTTTCATGTAGGCAAGGGTGTGGCGCCCGACAGCATCTACGATGATGCTTACTTCGCACAGAAGTATATCAATGAGGAGGAGGATTTCGGTAACACTCGCCGTATGAGTCGCTGGGATGGCTACTACGATCCTTGGTTCTATGGCTACTATGGCTATGGTCCATATTATTGGCGCTCCCGCATGTGGGGCTGGCACAATCCTTGGCGATATGGCTATTATACGGGCTGGTACGACCCATGGTTTGACCCATGGTATGATCCATGGTATTATGGCTATGCCGGATGGTATGGTGGCTGGTACGACCCATGGTATTATGGCTGGGGCGGCTGGTATGGCCCTTGGTACTGGGGTGGTCCGATGATAGGCCATGTAAGCTATGGTGGCTTTGCCGGTGGCAAGCGATATAACAATCCGGGTCGCATCGATGCTTCTCATGGATATGTGTATGGCGGATCGCAGGGCAAAAACAATACTTATACCCGCAGAAGCGGTTCCAACCGCAGCTTCGGTCAGCGCCGTGAGAACAATAACTTCAACAACAACTCCAACTTCGGAACGCGCAATAACTCCAGCTTCGGCAATAGCGGCAGCTTCAATGGCGGCAGTGTAGGCGGAGGCGGCAGCTTTGGCGGTGGTCATTCCGGTGGTGGCAGCTTCGGAGGTGGCGGCCGCTCAGGCGGCGGTAGCTTCGGAGGTCGCCGATAGCACGCCCTGAAAGGTAGGGTGTTCAAAATCCGTTTAAAATATGGCACGTTTTTAGTCGAATAATCGGTTCAACTAACTGATATTCAATAATTATTCTACACGAATATTGCGCAGAACTATAAAACGTCACATTTTTAAATTTATAACACGTTGATTTCGTGTGACTTGACTTGTATTTTAACACAAAAAACGTGTCGAAAAATTATATAGATTTTGAACACCCTACCTGAAAGGGCAGAAGCACCTAGCCCAGGGCATCGCCCTGGGTACATAAGCAGTCAGCAATGCGCCCTGAAAGGGCAAAAGCTTTATTAAACAATAAAAATTAGAAAATAATATGAATCATTTAAAACATATACTTTTTGCCAGCGCTCTCGTGGCTTCCATGAGCGCCGCTGCGCAGGAAACCTATCAGGATACCAAGTTGGCAGCCAGCCAACTCACGGGTACCGCTCGCTATGTAGGTATGGGTGGAGCGATGGAGGCTCTGGGAGCTGATATCTCCACCATCAGTACCAACCCTGCCGGTGTGGGTCTCTTCCGCAAGAATCAGATTAGCCTCACAGCTGGTGTCATCGCCCAGAGCGGTGCTGATAACAGCGTTTCCTTTGGCCATTCTACCATAGATATCAAGGGCAAGAAGAGTCATCCAACCTTCGACCAGGTGGGCATCGTCTGGTCAACGAAGATGAGAAACTCCAGCTCGCTCAATCTCGCGTTCAATTATCATAAGAGTACCGACTTCGGTCAGATCCTTACCGCAGCCAATTCGCTCACGAATGCTTCGCAGAACAAGCTCACTGCAGCCAAGAACGCAGAGGGCGTAGATGGATGGAGTGCCGTAGATGCAAACTTCGGCGGTTACAAGGATAATAGTGGCAAGTATCAGAATGGTCTGCTCAGCCTCACTTCTGATGGCTACTTGTCTTATGCCGAAGCCAACTCTTATCTCTTCGGACAGTATCAGCATGGCTATATCGGCAGCTACGATTTCAACATCAGTGGTTCTATAGGCAATAGGGTATGGCTCGGTCTTACCATCGGCTTGCACGATGTTCATTACAACAGTAATTCCCTCTATGCTGAGAATCTCGTAGATGGCAACATGAGCGATTCCTACGAGCAGATCAAGATTACGGGTACAGGTTATGACGTGAAGGCTGGTATCATCTTCCGTCCGGTAGAGGAGTCTCCTTTCCGCATCGGTGCCTACGTCAATTCTCCGGTGTTCTACGATCTCTCGCTCAGCGCAGCCCACGATCTGAGTATGCATGGCGGTGAAGCGCCAGCTACTTTCCAGGATAAGGATGCTGCCGGCAATATCGTCAATGTGCCTTGCTACACATTGGGTGATAAGGGACAGACTGTAGATTACGATTTCCGTCTCAACACTCCTTGGAAGGTGGGTGTCAGCATGGGTCATACCGTGGGCAATTATCTTGCCCTGGGTGCAACCTACGAGTATGCCTGGTACGATCATATTGACAACCGTGTAAAGGATGGTGGTTACTACGATTACTACTGGGGTGATTATTACGAGTCAAGCAGCAGCGATGATGCGATGAATGCAGATACCCGTGCCAACCTGAAGGGCGTAAGCACCTTGAAGGTGGGAGCTGAAATCAAGCCAACCTCTATGCTTTCTCTCCGTTTCGGTTACAACTATGTATCACCGATGTTCAGAGACAATGCCTATCGTGATCAGTCGATTGGCAGCAATGGTGTAGATATCGCTACTTCTACTGATTATACCAACTGGAAGGCGATGAATCGCTTTACCTGCGGTGTGGGTTTCAACTACGAGAACCTGAATATTGACGTAGCTTATCAGTATGCTACCCAGAAGGGTGATTTCTATCCGTTTATGAGCTATGTGAATAAGGATGATGCTACATTGGATAATCTCCCTACTTCTTGTAAGGTAGATAACAATCGCCATCAGCTCCTGCTTACGGTAGGTTACAAGTTCTAGTGGTAAAGCCCTGTTGGTTGTTGGTATCTGTAGCCTTTACAGGTATAAAATAAGCCGAAGGTTTAAATAATGCAAAAAACAGGGCTTTCTTCGTTTTTTTAAGTAAAAAAAGGCTAGAAAATTTGGTTGTTTCGCAGAAAAGCTATATCTTTGCAGGTGTAAAAAAGAAGAGTTTGAATGAACTCATAAAAAAGATAATGAATCTCCCTTAGAAGTATTGGGGAATAAAAATATTAGTTTTTTTAGTGGTTAATTTAGTTTTAGTAAGTATGTGGTAGGATCTGTTGTGAAACAGGTCCTATTTTTTTTGCCTGAGGTTTTAATCCTGTATAAACGGAAAACGAGGGTGCGGCATGAACTTATGCCACACCCTCTGTCATAGATATAATCTTCTCAAAAACTAATCAAATGCAGATTTCATTCTGCTTTCCTGCATCTTTCTTTCTGCTTTCCTGCTGCTACACGCAGCTGGAAACGCCGAGCGAAGTGGCTATTGCGGTGAGAATGCTAATGGCAATCTGAATCACCATTTTCCAGGTATCCTTCTTCATTGTCTTTTAGTGTTTAATGTTTAGTGTTTAATTCCGTTAGGCGTTCCGGCGGATTTGCAATCCAATATGTTCCGTTAGGCGTTTCGGCGGATTTGCAATCCGCCGTTAAAAAACGTCCTAACCTATTTGGGCTCTGCGG
>URYG01000071.1 GCA_900551985.1 uncultured Prevotella sp.
CCCTCACACTTATTGAGTTCTCCACGGAATCGCTTCTCTACGAGATGATGCAGGCGATCACGCAATGGCTCCAGCTCCATCTTGTCGATGACTTCGTTGATAAATGCAAACTGAAGGAGCAACTTAGCCTCCTCACGGCTCACACCACGCTGCTGCATATAGAACAATGCTGCATCATTGAGCTGACCCACGGTACTTCCGTGCGCACACTTCACATCGTCGGCATAAATCTCCAGCATCGGCTGGGTGAACATGCGGGCTGTCTTCGTAGCACAGAGGTTCTGGTTGGTTTCCTGAGAAGTGGTCTTCTGGGCACCATGACGAACCAATACTCTGCCGGCGAAAGCACCACGTGCCTCACCATCGAGCACATACTTATAAAGCTCGTTGCTGGTACAATGACCCACCTGGTGGTCGATGAGCGTATTGTTATCTACCACCTGGTTCTTGTCGGCAATCACACAACCATTGCAGAAGCATTCGGCTCCCTCGCCCTTGAATACGAGGTCGAGACGGTTGCGGGTGATACCGTTATGAAGCGTAATCACATTATGGTTCACACGACTGTTAGCCTGCTGCTCAATGTAAACGTTGCTGACACGACGGTTCTTGTAATGAGTCTCCTCCAGACAATAGAGGTCGAGACTGGCATTCTCGCCTACAAATGCCTCGATAACCTGGGTAGCGAGGAAGTTCTTGTCATCGGCTGCATGATCGCAGAAGAGGAACTTAGCCTCAGCGCCCTGTTCCATCACGATGAGCACACGACGGTTTACCATCAAATCTACATCCGAACGGAGAATATTGATGACCTGAATGGTACGCTCCACCTTTACGTTCTTTGGAACATAAATCAGCAAGCCATCCTGTGCCAGGAAAGTATTCAATGCGGTGATGCCATCTTCATCGGTTTTGGCTATCTTAGCATAGTATTTTGCGATGAAATCAGGGTTTTCTGTAGCAATCTTGTTCAAAGAGTCCACGATAACACCCTCTGGCAACTCCACCTTTGGCAATGCCTTGCTATAGAAAGCATCATTCACCACGAAGTAGAGCGAAGTACTCAGGTTAGGCACATCGCAGCGGAAAGCCTCGTATGGATCTACCGGAATTTCCAGTCTATTCAAGTTCAAGCCATAGTCTGGCTCGAAGATGGCGCTCATATCTGTGTACTTGTATCTTTCTACCTTTCGGGAAGGGAAGCCCAGGCGACGGAAGTCCTCGAAAGCAGCATCACGCACCGCATTGAGCACCTCAGCGCTGTTCTTCTTGATCATTCTCGAAGAAGACTGATACAAGTCTAAATATTGTTTTTCTGAATGCATAGCCATCCTCCTTTATTATTTCTCATCTACTTCAGCCTTGATCCAGTCGTAGCCACGAGCCTCAATCTCCTTGGCAAGTTCAGGACCGGCAGTCTTCACGATTCTACCCTTATAGAGTACGTGAACTACGCTTGGCTTAATCATATCGAGCAGACGCTCGTAGTGAGTGATGACGATGGCAGAAGTCTGGTCGGTATGCATCTTGTTCACACCATCAGCTACGATACGCATCGCATCCACATCGAGACCAGAGTCGGTTTCATCGAGGATAGAGAGCTTTGGCTCCAACATGGCCATCTGGAAAATCTCGTTGCGCTTCTTCTCACCACCCGAGAAACCTTCGTTTACAGAACGGCGAGCCAACTTACTGTCCAATTCCACCAACTCGCGTTTCTCGCGCATCAACTTCATGAATTCGCTTGTATTCAATGGCTCCAAACCCTGATACTCACGCTTGGCATTGATAGCCGCACGCATGAAGTTGGTCATGGATACACCAGGAATCTCTACCGGATACTGGAAAGAGAGGAACAATCCCTCACGGGCACGATCCTCTGGCTTCATATCCAGAAGGTTCTTGCCGTTGAAGATAGCCTCACCCTTTGTTACGGTATAGAGAGGGTTACCTGTGAGCACAGCGCTCAAGGTTGACTTACCGGAACCGTTAGGTCCCATGATAGCATGTATCTCACCATCGTTGATAGTCAGGTTGATACCTTTCAATATTTCTTTGCCTGCAATAGTAGCATGCAGATTCTTTACCTCTAACATAGTTATATTTATGTATCTATAATTATTCAAACAAGCCATCCCACAAACTTCTTCCGTCATTAGCAGTAAAAGTAAATGGAAAATTAAACTTTAAACCTACTGATACTGCATGGCGATGCAGTTGTCCATGATTATACGACGTATTCGAACTTCCCTTTTCCATGTAAGTAGCCCGATAGTGCGAGTCGAAACCAAGACGATAGCTGTATTCCACTTGTACTGCAATACTAGAAAACAAATAGAAATCCGCTCCAACCACAGGTCCTGCACTGAAACGTGGTAATCTTATCTTACCATATCCTTCGTATTCATACGTCTTCGTTCCCATTGAACCAGTCGTGATAGAAGCTGACTTGGAGAAATCCGAATGCTCTGCATCAAAAGCATAAAGCATATCGAGCCCCATATAAGGTTGAACCCACCAATCCGTAGGAGCAACATACCATCTTCCGCCTAACATCAGTTGATTCATGTCATAAGCAGCCTCCCCCTTCAAAAAGGTAACTTCTTCATGCTCATAACCTGCCTTTAAACTAAAATTCGTATTCGGCAAATAATATTCCGCATGAAACTTGGTCAACATTCCTATATTCTGGGTAGAACCGAAATGGTACTTTGGTACTTCCGCCCCCGTATGATGTGCATTCTGATAAAAGCCTCCACCAATATGAGCATCTATCGCCCATACTCTTTCGACATCATCATCCTTATACTTAGGTCGTTTATAGGTAGTCTGTCCTACAACAGACATACCTGCCATCAGTAAGCATAAAAGCATTATCTTTCTCATAAGACGTCACCTCAAAATTTGTTTCGTTATAGCCAATAGAAACTATCGCTTATCCTACGGTTCCTTCGAGTGAAACACTCAGGAGTTTCTGTGCCTCTACGGCAAACTCCATAGGCAACTTGTTGAGCACGTCCTTGGCATAACCGTTTACGATCAGGCCGACAGCTTCCTCGGTAGGAATGCCTCGCTGATTGCAATAGAAGAGCTGGTCTTCTGAAATCTTCGAGGTGGTTGCCTCATGTTCGAACACGGCTGTGTCGTTATGGGCATCCATGTATGGGAAGGTATGCGCTCCGCAATCGCTACCCAGCAACAAAGAGTCGCAGGAACTGTAGTTGCGGGCATTGTCGGCATTGGATGTAGCACGAACCAGACCACGATAGGAGTTCTGGCTATGACCAGCCGAAATACCCTTAGAGATGATAGTACTCTTGGTGTTCTTACCCAT
Source organism: uncultured Prevotella sp. (assembly GCA_900551985.1). GTDB lineage: Bacteria > Bacteroidota > Bacteroidia > Bacteroidales > Bacteroidaceae > Prevotella. The sequence goes on from URYG01000071.1 coordinate 3,335, forward strand.
GTGAATCATCTTGGTACCCGTATCAGCCTCCTGATAGTTGTTGGTAACAGCCACACTGTAGAACTCAGCTACAGAATTGTCACCACGCAAGATGCAGGAAGGATACTTCCAGGTAATCGCAGAACCTGTCTCTACCTGAGTCCAGCTCAGCTTAGAGTTAACACCACGCAAGTCGCCTCGCTTGGTTACCAGGTTCAACACGCCACCCTTACCATGTTCATCACCAGGATACCAGTTCTGAACGGTAGAGTACTTCACCTCAGCATTATCCTTGACGATAATCTCTACGATAGCAGCATGGAGCTGGTTCTCATCACGCATTGGCGCTGTACATCCCTCCAGGTAAGAAACGTAGGCATCATCATCGGCGATGATCAATGTACGCTCAAACTGACCGGTATTACGGGCATTGATGCGGAAGTAACTGCTCAACTCCATCGGACAGCGGACGCCCTTAGGAATATAGACGAATGAGCCATCACTGAATACGCAACTGTTCAAGGCTGCATAGAAGTTATCACGATAAGGAACCACGGTTCCCAAATACTCTCTTACCAAATCAGGATGTTCCTTCACCGCCTCGCCGATACTGCAGAAGATGACACCCTTCTCACGGAGTTTCTCCTTGAAGGTAGTCTTCACCGATACAGAGTCCATGATGGCATCCACGGCAGTGCCGCTCAAAGCCAAGCGCTCCTCCAGAGGAATACCGAGCTTATCGAATGTCTTCTCCAGCTCAGGATCAATCTCCTTGTTCTCTGGCTTCTTTGCCAAAGGATCGGCATAGTATGAAATCTCCTGGTAGTCAACAGGTGGCACGTGCACGTGTCCCCACTTTGGCTCCTTGAGCGTCTTCCAGTAATTGTAGGCTTTCAGACGAAATTCGAGCATCCAGTCTGGCTCTCCCTTCTTCTGCGAGATCAGGCGCACAACATCCTCGTTGAGACCCTTTTCTATGATTTCAGTATGTACATCGGTGGTAAAACCATACTCGTATTTCTGGTCTATCACATCCTTGACAACCTGATTCTGTTCTTTCTCTATTTCTGCCATTTTATTTAGAATAACCTTTCGTTATTTTAACCCTAAATAGGGATAAGCCGCTGAGGACTCATCCCTACCTTATTATATATAATATATGCTATATTACAATTTCTGCTCTACCTCGATTTCTGTGAAGGTCTCGATAACGTCGCCTTCCTGGATATCGTTGTAGTTGACAAGGCTCAAACCGCATTCCATACCGGTAACCACCTCCTTGACATCGTCCTTGTAACGCTTCAAGGCACCGATTTCAGCTGTACGGATCACGATACCGTCACGGATGACGCGAGCCTTATCCTTAGCGTGTACCTTACCCTCGGTAACGAGACCACCGGCAATAGTACCCACCTTAGAAATCTTGAAGGTCTGCTTCACCTCAACCTGACCGGTAACGATTTCCTTCTTCACCTTGTCGAGCATACCTACCATCGCACTCTTGATATCGTCGATAGCATCGTAGATGATAGAGTATGTGTTGATTTCAACACCCTCACGGTCGGCAGCCTTACGAGCATCGGCAGATGGACGAACCTGGAAACCAACGATGACTGCATCTGATGCAGATGCCAGCATCACGTCGTTCTCAGAAATCTGACCTACCGCCTTGTTCACTACATTCACCTGAACCTTCTCGGTAGAAAGCTTGATGAATGAGTCGCTCAATGCCTCAACAGAACCGTCGGTATCACCCTTCACGATGACGTTCAACTCGTGGAACTCACCACGTGCGATACGGTGAGAAATATCACCCAAGGTCAAGCGCTTCTGAGTACGCAAGCCCTGCTCACGCTGCAACTGCTCACGCTTGTTGGCAATTTCGCGAGCCTCCTGCTCAGTCTCGATTACGTGGAACTGGTCACCTGCAGTAGGCGCACCGTTCAAACCGAGGATGATAGCTGGCTCAGCTGGAGCAGCTGACTTAATGTTGGCATTACGCTCATTGAACATCGCCTTCACACGACCCCAAGAAGTACCGGCGAGAACGATGTCGCCAACCTTCAAGGTACCGTTGGCTACCAATACGGTAGAAACATATCCACGACCCTTGTCGAGAGAAGACTCAATGATGGTACCTGTTGCACGACGGTTAGGGTTAGCCTTCAAGTCGAGCATATCAGCCTCGAGGAGCACCTTGTCGAGCAAATCGTGAACACCGATACCCTTCTTAGCACTGATTTCCTGACACTGATACTTACCACCCCACTCCTCAACGAGCAGGTTCATGTTAGCCAAGTCCTCACGGATACGATCTGGGTTAGCACCTGGCTTATCAATCTTGTTGATAGCGAATACCATTGGCACACCGGCAGCCTGCGCATGAGCGATAGCCTCCTTGGTAGTAGGCATCACAGAGTCATCGGCCGCGATGATAATGATGGCGATATCGGTAGCCTGAGCACCACGGGCACGCATGGCGGTAAACGCCTCATGACCTGGGGTATCCAGGAAGGTAACCTTGCGACCGCTATTCAGAGTAACACTGTAGGCACCGATATGCTGGGTAATACCACCTGCCTCACCGGCAATCACATTGGTATTGCGGATATAGTCGAGCAAAGAGGTCTTACCATGGTCAACGTGACCCATGACGGTTACGATTGGAGCACGTGGAACCAAGTCGTTCTCATCATCCTCTTCCTCGCTCACAGCCTCCTGAACCTCGGCACTCACGTATTCGGTCTTGAAACCGAACTCCTCAGCCACCATGTTGATGGTCTCAGCATCCAGACGCTGGTTGATAGATACCATGATACCTACACCCATCAAGGTAGAGATAACCTGAGTAACGCTGATGTCCATCATCGTAGCCAACTCGCTAACGGTAACGAACTCTGTAAGCTTCAGAATCTTGCTTTCCTTCTGCTCCTGACGAGCCAGGTCCTGCAACTTCTCCTGCACAGCCTCACGCTTCTCCTTACGATACTTAGCACCCTTCTTGTTCTGGCTCTTGCTGGTCAAGCGAGCGAGAGTCTCCTTTACCTGGCGTGCTACAGCCTCGTCGTCCACCTCAATCTGACGCTGGTTGCCACGGTTGTTATTGTTATTGCCGCGGTTGTTATTATTATTTCTATTCTTGTTCTTATTCTTCTTGTTGTTGCCACCATTGTTGCCCTTGTTCTGGCCATTACCCTCGGCACTGTTGTTCTTAGCCTCGGCATTGATGTCAACACGCTCCTTGTTGATACGAACACGCTTCTTGCGATCATTGTGCTGCTGCGCCAACTTCTCCTCACGCTCCTTGCGGCGCTCCTCCTTAGACTTCTTCTTAGGACGAGTGCTCTGATTGAGAGAAGAAAGATCAATCTTACCCAACACCTTAGGTTCATTTGAAGTATATTTCTTCTCACTCTTCAATGTGAATACGCTAGAAGGCTGGCTGTTGCCAGCAGTTTTCTGCTCAGCATTCTGATGCTGAGCCTCTACATTCTTGTTACCTTGTGCAGCATTCTTCTGACCCTTAAAGTCGTTCATCTTTGGCTGCTGTGACTTTTGCTGATTCTCTTGTTTCATCTCTTGTTTTTGGTGAGATCCATGGTTAGATCTCTGGTCATGTTTTGGCTCATTACGATGAGCTTCTTTCACTGGCGCAGGACTGACGGCAGCAGTCTCATGCTTCGGTGCCTCCGACTTTTTAACAGCAGACTCTGCAGACTTACCCTTTCCGATGCTATCCAGGTCGATCTTACCCAACGGCTTATACTGCTGCTGGTTGCTCGACTCCAATAAGCTTTCGGCACGATGGTCCTTCTGCTCAGGCGCACGCTTCTTATCCTTGGCCTTTTTGGTGATGAGTTTCTCGGCCTGATCACGAACCTCCTTATCTTGACTGAAGGCATCGTTCAATGCCTTGTATTGCTGGTCGCTGAGTTTGAAGCTCGGTTCGGCCTTGACCTCTCCCAGGTCCTTTCTTTTTTCTAGGAATTCAACTGCCGTCTGAAGTCCTATATTCAATTCACGTAGTGCTTTATTTAATCTGATGCTCATAAATTATTTTATTCTCCTATTTTAAAAGTTAGATTCCCTGCAAGCACTCGCCAGCAAGGGAAATTATTGTTCGAATTCAGCTCTCAATACCTTGAGTACGTTATCCACGGTTTCCTCCTCAAGGTCAGCCTTCTCTACGATCATGTCACGTGGGGCATTGAGCACCTGCTTAGCAGTGTCATAACCGATACCCTTGATGGCATCGATAACCCACTGGTCAATCTCGTCAGAGAATTCATCCAGGTAGATATCCTCGTCAGCCTCATTCTCATCTACCTCACGGAATACGTCGATGGTATATTCTGTCAACATAGAAGCCAACTTGATGTTCATACCGCCACGGCCGATAGCCAGGCTAACCTCCTCAGGCTTCAGGAACACCTCAGCCTTCTTGTTCTCCTCGTCGATATTCACAGATGTAATATTGGCTGGTGCCAAGGCACGCTGGATAAACAACTTGGTATTAGAGCTATAGTTGATGACGTCGAGGTTCTCGTTGCAAAGCTCGCGAACGATACCGTGAACACGGCTACCCTTAACACCTACACAAGCTCCAACTGGGTCGATACGCTCATCGAAGCTCTCTACAGCAATCTTGGCACGCTCTCCTGGGAGACGGGCAATGCGACGGATAGCAACCAAGCCATCAGCAATCTCTGGAACCTCTGCCTCCAACAGACGCTGCAGGAAGATTGGTGCTGTACGGCTCAAGATAATCTTAGGATTGTTGTTATCATTGTCAACACGAAGGATGACAGCACGCACAGTCTCACCCTTACGATACATATCGCCAGGAATCTGCTCTGCCTTAGGCAACATCAACTCGTTGTTCTCGTCATCAACGATAAGAACCTCGCGCTTCCAAACCTGATAAACCTCACCAGAGATTACCTGTCCAACACGGTCTTTATACTTATTGTAGAGTGAGTCGTGCTCAAGCTCAAGAATCTTAGAAGCCAAAGTCTGGCGAAGAGTTAAGATGGCACGGCGACCGAACTTATTGAAATCTACCTTCTCGCTCACATCCTCACCTACCTCATAGTCAGGCTCAATCTTGCGTGCTTCGGTAAGTGTAATTTCCTTGTTCTCATCCTCTACCTCACCATCAGCAACAACGACACGGTTACGATAAATTTCGAAGTCACCCTTGTCTGGGTTTACGATCACATCGAAATTCTCATCACTACCGAAAATCCTGGCAAGTACATTGCGGAAGCTTTCCTCCAACACACTTACCAATGTAGTACGGTCGATATTCTTGGTTTCTTTAAACTCGCGGAATGTATCAATCATACTCGCTGTTAATTCTTGCTCTTTTTTAGCCATAGCTTATTTGAAACTGATTATATATTTTGTATATTTTACTTTATCCATCTGGTAAACATGATCAACCTCCTGCTTCACAGGACGCTTCTTGCCCTCTACCTTCACTTTTTCTTCTACGCCTACTGTGAAATCATTGCCATCCACAGCCTTCAAGATGCCCTTTACCTTGATACCGTCAGCATCAAGCACCTCTACCTCCTTGCCAATGAAGTTGATATACTGCTGTGGAACCTTGAATGGTTGACCCAGACCAGCAGAGCCTACTTCCAGCTCATAGTCCTCGTCATCACGACTCAATCGTTCCTCGATATATCTACTCAAAGCCACACAATCTTCAATCCATACACCATCTACATGGTCAATCTCGACTACGATACGATTGTCTGGACTGATTTCAATGTCCACCAAGAAATATTCCTGATCTTGGAGCCATTCATCAACTAATTTTTTTACGACGTTTTTATCTATCATATATACCTATTTAAAATAAAATGAGGAACTCTTGCGAGCCCCTCATTCCACTGAACGTGTGCAAAATTACTAATATTTTTGAAAATCTCCAAAGATTTTTCTGTTTTTTATTCATAACCTGCGCAATTTTAGGCGATTGTGCAGGTTTTTGTTGCTATTTCTTCACAGGATGGAGTATTTTGCCGTATTCTTCCGGAGAATTTAACAACTTGACGGCAGCCTTAACCTGCTTGTCGTAGCGCAGGGAATTCTGGATGGCTCCAGCCTGGAAATAATAAGCTGCCACGATGTCGTTTTCCAAAAGTTGCTTAATATATTCTTTGTTGAAATCCAAGTCTTTTGCCACATTGTGACTCAACTTCTTTTTCAACGCCTCGAACTCAGGCTTTGCATCCTCGTAATATCCTTCAAACTTAGCGAGTTTCTCCAAATCCTTGAGATATTTCTCCGTCTCACGGTCGTACTTGAAATCCGCTTTCAGAACGCGGGATTTAAACTCGTCATAGTCAGCATCTGTCAGTGTAAAATCCTTAGCTGGCGCAATAGTAGGATGCTTGGCGATGTAATCCACTTCGTAGTTGAGCATCACCTCATTACTGTCGCGGGCACCGGCGAGATAGAAAGCAATGTTCGGCAAGGAATCCGGCTTCACCTCTACATCCGGCTTCACGCCGCCTCCATCACGCACCTCTCTTCCTCCGGCAGTATAGAACACCTTGGTAAGCGAGTCGGGAACATGCTCTACATAGCCGCCTTTAGCATGCTTGTAGTTAAGCGCCTGTACGCATCTGCCACTTGGGATGTAATACTTGGCTGTGGTAAGTTTCATCTGTCCATTGTATGGCAAATCCATGGTGGTCTGTACCAGACCTTTTCCATACGTGCGCGTACCTAATATAATAGCACGGTCATAGTCCTGCAGACTACCGCTCATAATCTCGCTGGAACTGGCTGTGTTTCCACTCACCAGAACTACCATCGGCATCACGGAATCAACAGGTTCTACCGTTGTCTTGTATTCATTGTTGGAACGTTGCAATCTACCCTTCATCTTCAATACGGTCTTTCCCTTTGGCAAGAACATATTGACGATGCTTACGGCCTCGCTCACCGAACCGCCTCCATTGCTTCTGAGGTCGAAGACGAGTCCCTTGGCTCCCTGCTTCTTCAGGTCGATGAAAGCACGGCGCACATCCTTGGCACAATTATCGGTGAAAGAATTGAAGTTGATGTAACCGATACCACCTTCCATCATTCCGTAATATGGTAGGAAAGCCATCTGGATGGTACGGCGAGTTACCTTAACCTTCAGTATCTTACCAGTACTTGGTCGCTTTACCTTCAACATAAAGGAAGAACCCGGTTCTCCACGAAGATGATCGCTCACATAGCCTACTTCCTTATTGGTCATATCCTCGTCATCGATACTCAGAATGATATCACCCTTTTTCAATCCCACTTCTGCAGCAGGCATGTTGGCATAAGGTTCACTGATACACACACGCTGCAACTGGAAGTTATAGCGCACCACAGCTCCCACACCTGCATATTTGCCGGTGAGCATATTCTTCAGTTCGTTGACTTTTTCCTCCGGATAGTAAGTAGTATAAGGGTCGAGGCTTCCCAACATCGCCTTAACGCCATTGCCCACCACCTCTTCGGCATCGAGCGTATCAACGTACATCAGGTCAAGATTCTTATAGATGGCATTGAAGATATCCATATTCTTAGCCATCTTGAAATCGTAATCTTTATCTGTTTGTGCAAAAGATGGCACCACGAGAAGCGCCATCAGCAATGAAACCAATACTTTTTTCATGTTTACCTTGTTATATGATTATTCGACCACAAAAGTACTCATTTCTTCTCGAAAACTGCCATAATTGATGCAAAAAGTAGTGAAAACCACCGAAAAATGCACTTTTTTTATGAAAAACAGAAAAAAGTTGCCGAAAAATTTGGCTGAATGAAGAAAAGTTAGTACTTTTGCACACGCAAATAAGAAACGTAATGTTTCTGCAATGCAAAATGCTTCAATAGCTCAGTTGGTTAGAGCACCTGACTGTTAATCAGGGGGTCGTTGGTTCAAGCCCATCTTGAAGCGCCTTACATAAGCCTTGCAAGTTTCCACTTGCAGGGCTTTATTGTTTTTAGACATCTTAAAGTTTCCCCCTATTTACACCCAACGTTCTTAGTCGATCTTCCCCTTTACACTCATCGCGAATCTTTTACATATAATTCTGCAACTAAAAGTTTCCTCAAGGAGAATATATTTTTTCCTTAAGGGAAATTATTTTTTTCCTTAAGGGAAAATATTTATATCCTTAAGGGAAAGTATATTTTTCCTTAAGGATACTGTTTCATAGGGTTCAGAGAAAAAAAACGGGTGCATTCCGCTTTTTTGACGAAATGCACCCATCTATATTTATTAATGTAATAATACTAGGATTATTCTACATCATTGTTATGATCCAAAGAATCGTTGAAATCCTTAGGAGCCTGCTCCTCGTTACGATGCTCGTAACGACGTGGCTGACGAGCTGGACGCTCACCACGACCCTCATGACGATCATCACGACGACCGCGACGCTCACCGCGCTCACCACGCTCTGGACGTGGACGACGCTCACGCTCTACGTAACCCTCTGGCTTCTCCATCAACACACGGTGAGAGAGCTTGTACTTGCCAGTCTTAGGATCAATCTCCATCAACTTCACCTTGATCTTGTCGCCTTCCTTGATGCCAGCCTCTTCAACTGTCTCAAGACGCTTCCAATCAATCTCAGAGATGTGGAGCAAACCATCCTTACCTGGGAGAATCTCTACGAAGCAACCGTAAGGCATGATAGAGCGAACAGTACCCTCGTAAACCTCACCTACCTCAGGAACAGCTACGATAGCCTTGATCTTAGCCAAAGCTGCATCGATAGAATCCTTGTTAGGAGCAGATACCTGTACGTGACCCTTACCATCAGTCTCCTCGATAGTGATAGTAGCACCTGTATCCTCCTGCATCTGCTGGATAATCTTACCACCAGGGCCGATGACAGCACCGATGAACTCCTTAGGAATATCGAATGCTACGATACGTGGAACCTGTGGCTTCATCTCAGCACGTGGCTCAGAGATAGTCTCCATCATGCAGTTGAGGATGTGCTCACGACCAGCCTTAGCCTGCATCAAAGCCTCCTCGAGAATCTCGAAGCTCAAACCGTCACACTTGATATCCATCTGTGTAGCGGTCAAACCATCGCGGGTACCTGTGGTCTTGAAGTCCATATCACCCAAGTGGTCCTCATCACCGAGGATATCACTGAGGATAGCATACTTGTCCTCACCTGGGTTCTTGATAAGACCCATAGCGATACCAGAAACAGGCTTCTTCATTGGAACACCAGCATCCATCAGGGCGAGTGTACCAGCACAAACAGTAGCCATAGAAGAAGAACCGTTAGACTCGAGGATCTGGCTTACCAAACGAACTGTGTAAGGGAAGTCTGTAGGAATCTGGCCCTTCAAACCACGCCATGCCAAGTGACCGTGACCAATCTCACGACGGCCTACACCGCGCTGAGCCTTAGCCTCACCTGTAGAGAATGGAGGGAAGTTATAGTGAAGGAGGAAGCGCTGGTAGCTCTTCTCGAGCACACCGTCGATAAGCTTCTCGTCCATCTTTGTACCGAGAGTACATGTAGAGAGAGACATAGTCTCACCACGCTGGAAGATAGCGCTTCCGTGAGGCATTGGGAGTGGAGACACCTCGCACCAGATAGGGCGGATATCTGTAGTAGCACGACCATCAAGACGCAAGCCCTCATCGAGGATGCAACGACGCATAGCATCGCGCATTACGTCATCATAGTAGCGGGTAGCCTCAGCGTGCTTCTCCTCCAAGTCTTCCTCTGAAAGATCGGTATGAGCAGCGTCATACTTCTCAAGGAAGTCAGCCAAAACCTTGTCGAAAGCATCCTGGCGGGCATGCTTCTCCAAAGCCTGGTGGTTGATATCATAAGCAGGCTTGTAAAGCTCAGACTTGATCTGCTCACGGAGTTCCTCATCGTTGATCTCATGATCATACTCACGCTTTACGTCAGTACCCTTCTCCTTAGCCAACTCATACTGGAGCTCGCACATAGGCTTGATAGCCTCGGCAGCAGCCTTGAGGGCGCCGATCAGATCCTGCTCAGAAACTTCCTTCATCTCACCTTCCACCATCATGATGTTCTCCTTGGTAGCACCAACCATGATATCCATGTCAGCCTCTTCCATCTGCTGGAATGTAGGGTTAACGACATACTCACCATTGATACGAGCTACACGAACCTCAGAGATGTAGTGTTCGAAAGGAATATCTGAACAAGCCATGGCAGCTGAAGCAGCGAAACCTGCAAGGGCATCTGGCTGGTCAACACCATCGGCTGAGAGCAACATTACCTGTACGTAAACTTCTGCATGGTAGTTAGAAGGGAAAAGTGGACGCAAAGCACGGTCCACAAGGCGAGAGGTAAGGATCTCCTCATCGCTAGCCTTGCCTTCGCGCTTGGTGAAACCACCAGGGAAACGGCCAGCAGCACTGTACTGCTCACGGTAATCTACTTGCAAAGGCATGAAATCTGTACCCGGAACTGCATCCTTTGCTGCACAAACAGTTGCGAGAAGCACTGTGTTACCCATGCGGAGAACCGCAGCACCATCAGCCTGTTTTGCAACTTTTCCGGTCTCAATTGTGATGGTTCTTCCATCAGGCAACTGAACACTTTTTGTAATTACGTTCATCTAA